>DRQG01000081.1 GCA_011369465.1 Caldithrix abyssi | reverse complement strand
TAAATAATGTAGCTAATAAACTGTTAAAAATAATGTGCGCTATCGCGCGTACACAAAACTATTTTGTGGATAACTATGTGCATATCCACTCGAAATTCGCTTGATTTTAGCACTTGACAAAGTCATAGAAATCAGGGAACGGAAGCCGCGCTCAGGGCAGGCAGCTGAGAGCCAACAGCTAAGAATTTAGAACACCGATTAACGAAAGAAGAACAAAGAACCAATAACCTAATAACTTAATAACTAAAAACTGTAAACTGAAAACTGATAACTGAAAAATAATTGCCAACAGCCAACAGCCAAAAGCTAATAGCCAATAGCCGACAGCCATCGTATAAAAGCTGATAAAAAATACAATACAGGAGCAATCGATGCCGATAAAGCAGGGAATCTTTTTCGCAGCCCTGATGATTTTATTTGCGGGTTGTGCCAGAACAGAACAAAAACAGTCCATGACCAACACACCGTCGGAAAAAGAAGCGGTGATTGTTCATACGGCCAAAGTGCAAAAGAAACTCCTTAACGAGCCGTTGCGGGTGTTTGGTCAAAGCAAGGCCTTCCGCACCGTGGATATTTACCCTAAAATAAATGGGGTTGTTGTGGAACAAAAAGCGGAACTGGGAGATCGTGTGCAAAAAGACCAGGTGCTGGCCTTAATTCGACAGGACATTCCGGGGATGGATTTTTCCTTATCCAAACTCAAGGCAACCATTTCCGGATTAATCACCTCGGAAAGCATAGAGGTGGGAGGCACACTAAATGTGCAGCGACCGGCGTTAACCATTTGCCAAATTTCTCCTATAATGGTCACCGTGCCTGTCCCCGATATTCACCTTCATTCGGTGCGGGAAGGACAAAAGGCGAAAGTTGTCTTCGACGCACTACCACAGCAGACGTTTCATGGAGCTATTTATGAAATCGCGCCTCAGTTGGATGCCAGCAGTCATAGTGCTACGGTGCGAATCCGGTTGGAAAATCCTTCCAATCGAATAAAACCGGGCATGTTTGCCCGCATAGAGCTTAATCTTTCCAGTCATCATGGCTTAACGATACCCG
The DNA here is from genome assembly GCA_011369465.1 of Caldithrix abyssi. GTDB lineage: Bacteria > Calditrichota > Calditrichia > Calditrichales > Calditrichaceae > DRQG01. Next base: position 23,760 of record DRQG01000081.1, on the reverse strand, counting down.
TGGATGCCGTTGTTCGAAAAGGTGCGGAAAAATATGTTTTCGTCATCCGGAACGGTATGGCGGAAAAGAGACAGATTAGCACCGGTATGATCCTTGGCAACGAAATTGAGGTTGTGTCCGGTCTGAAAGAGGGAGATACGGTGGCCACTTTGGGCAAAAATTATCTGGATGAAGGCACACCTGTTCGGGAGAGTAACGGAAAATGAAACTGACCGAAGTTTCCATAAAGAATTCTGTAGGTACGGCGCTTATCACGATTATGCTGGTGGTATTAGGCGGCTATGCGCTGGTCGGTATTCCCGTTTCTTTCTGGCCGGAATTTGTAGCCCCTACCCTTATTGTCATCGCGCCGTATCCGGGAGTTGGACCGGAAGAAATCGAAGAACGCATTGCCAAGCCTCTCGAAGAAGAGCTGAGTACCATCGACGGATTGGATGAGCTGGAAACAACCTGTTCGGACGGGCTTTGTAAAATTGCCGCCCGCTTCGATTGGGGAATGGATTTCGACGAGACGAAAATTAAAGTTCAGGAACAAACCAATAAAGCGCGCAGCCGTTTTCCGCGGCAGGCCCTGGAACCAAAAGTATTGCAGGTACAGGATTTTATCCCTCCGGGGATTGAACTGGCCTTTACTTCCGAAAAGCGTTCATTGGGTGAAGTACGCGATTTCATAGAAAATAAAATCAAAAACCGCTTCTTACGTCTTTCGGAAGTGGCCACAACCCAAATAAAAGGCGGTTATGAAAGTCACATAGCGGTGAAAGTACTGCCTGAAAAATTATATGCTTATGGACTCACCTTAGGGCAAATTGCCGGACGGATTGCCGCAGAAAACAAGGATGTATCCGCCGGTAAAATAGAAACGGATTTTAAAAATAGGTTCGTCCGGATACAGGGACGTTACCGGGATGTGGAACAACTGGGCGAAATGACCATTGCCATTGTGAACGGCGCCGCAATCCGGCTGAAAGATGTGGCCCGGGTAACCTTTGAACCCAAAGAAAAATTATCGGTTACCCATCTGAATGGCAAGGAAATTGTCGGGTTGGCCATTCGCGAGAAAAACGGCGGAAACACAGTGGCTATGTGTAACCAGGTAAAAGACGAACTGGAACGGGTAAGGAAAATTCTGCCCGCCGATATTCAGGTTCGTATTATACGGGATCAATCGCTTTTTATAGTCAGTGCTATCCGTACCGTGGTGCAAAATGCTTTTATCGGCTCGCTTCTTGCAGCAGTGATTATTTTGCTGTTTTTCGGCAGCCTGCGCAATACACTTATCATTGCTCTTTCTATCCCCATTTCTATTATTACTACGTTTATTCTGGTTTCCGCTTTGGGGCTTTCCATCAATACCATCTCTCTCGGAGGGCTGGCCCTGGGTGTGGGAATGATTGTCGATTCTTCGATTGTGGTGATTGAAAATATTTTCCGGCATATGCAGCAAAATAAAAAAGATCGTTTGAATACCATTATAGAGGCTACACAGGAAGTCGGTCTGGCTATTTCCTCTTCCACCTTAACCTCCATAGTGGTCTTTTTACCTTTAGCATTTTTGGTAGGGCTGGCGGCCGTATTACTTGGCGAACTGGCTCTGACTGTGGTATTTGCCTTATCCATATCCGTAGTGGTCGCTCTTACGGTGGTGCCCGCACTCAGCCATAAGTTGATGGTTGTCCACGAAAAGGCCACAGGGATTCGCAAGATTTTCAGCTTTTGGCAAAAATGGTTCGAAAAGATTACCGCCGGGTACAAACCGGTTCTGCGCTTTTGTTTACGCCATCGTTTGCTCATTTTATTTGGCGCATTGTTGATCTTTGCGGCTTCCATTGTTCTCATCGTTCCACAGCTTGACATGGAATTGCTTCCATCCATTAACGAAGGTGAATTCAATGTGGACCTGGAATTGCCTGCCGGTACCCGTTTGGATATCACCCGGCAAACAGCGGAACAGGTGGAAGAGTATCTTCTCAAACAAAAGGAAATTGAACAAACCTATACTACCATTGGGCAGAGTCCGATCATCGGTGAGACAAAGTCGAATATGGCCAGCGTTATTGTCCGTGTGAAAAAGGTGTATGTTGCGGAAATAAAAAATATCATGGAACGGGTGCGAAACTATTGCAATACTCTGCCTGCCGTACAGACGGTGGTTAAACAGGTGACCAGTACGGCCGGAATGAAAACCGAACCGGTTAATGTGCGTCTCGGCGGATCGGATTTGCAGGTACTGGAAGAAATCGGTCAACGCGCCGTAAAAGCTATTTCCGCTATTCCCGGTGTTGTAAATCTGAAAAGCACCATTCAGCAAGGTTTGCCCGAGTATCAGTTTAAAATAGATCGTATAAAGGCCGATCAACTGGGCATCGATTACAACGATATTATAACCGGGTTACGTCAGTCTTTATTGGGATCGGCTGTGTCCCGCTTTAGCGCCTACGGAGAAGAATACGATATTACATTAAAGGTGGCGGATACCCATCTGAGAACAATAAATGACTTGCTGGCTTTGCCGGTTCGATCGCGGCGCGGGTTTACCGTGCCTTTAAGCACGGTAGCTCACGCGGAGCTGGGGCAGGCGCCTGCGCAAATTAAGCGTTACGATCAGGTTAGAGTGGTGGAAATAAAAGCCGATGTGCAGGGCCGCTCCCGTCGCGCGGTATTGGACGAAGTGCATCAAAAGATGGACCAACTGCATCTGCCTTCCGATTACTTCATTACTTATGGAGGGATGTCACGGGGTATTCGCGATTCCTTTACCAGTCTGGCCAACGCATTGATGATCGCCATTTTCCTGGTGTATGTGGTCATGGGTACCCAGTTTAACTCCTTTATTCATCCCTTTACCATTGCTTTTTCCATCCCGCTGGCTATAATTGGAGTGCTGGGTGGTTTATGGCTCTTCGGTTCCGCTATCAGCACCAACGCCTTCCTGGGCAGCATTATGCTGGTAGGCATCGTGGTAAACAACGGTATCCTGCTTATTGATTTTATTCGGCAACTACGCCGCCGCGGATTGGAAAAAGAAGAAGCCATCGTGGAAGGGGCGGCTACCCGACTGCGTCCCGTCGTAATTACTTCCTTAACCACTATTTTCGGAATGCTGCCCATTGCGTTCGGTTTTGGCGAAGGAGGCGAGGCCTTACGTCCTTTGGGCGCCGTCGTGGTCGGTGGTTTGGCCACATCTACCTTTCTCACCTTGTTCATCGTCCCGGTTGTTTACTCTCTGATGGATCGCTTGACGCGGAGCCATTAATGAAAGCCTATCTGTTGAAAAATAACGGGAGCCCGGAAGTTCTGCGGATTTACGACCTGCCGGAACCGATGCCGGGTGAAGGTGAAGTGCAGGTCTCGTTACAATATATCGGCCTCAATTATGCGGAAATTCTCTCCCGTAAAGGTTTGTATGGCTGGGCGCCGGAACGGCCTTACGTACCGGGTATGGAAGGCGCCGGTACCATCAGCCGGGTTGGGGAAGGGGTGAACCCGGATAGAATAGGGCAAACAGTGATGGTAGGGACTCAGTTTGGTTGTTACGCGGAAAAAGTTGTGATTCCTGCTCAACAGGCCCTCCCGATAATCCCTGCGTATTCCATGGAAGAAAACGCCGCTTTTGCCGTCAATTATATGACGGCCTGGGTGTCCTTAATGGAAATGGCCCGCTTACGCAAAGAAGAAACCGTGTTGATAACGGCTGCCGCGGGAGGGGTTGGCAGCGCGGCGGTACAGCTTTCTGTCCGGTTGGGATGCCGGGTGATCGGTTTGGCCGGCAGCGAACAAAAGCTACAAATGGTACGAGATTTGGGTGCCGAGGCTGCGTACAACTACCGGGAAAAAAAGTATGAGGAACGAATAAAAACGGAATACGGCGGTGTGGATGTGATACTGGAATTGATCGGCGGCGCTGTTTATCGGAAAAACCTGAACTTGCTGCATCCCTTTGGGCGTATGGTTATAGCGGGATTTGCCAGTCTGGATTTGAAAAAGTGGAACCCCGTTTCCTGGTATAAAACCTGGCGGGACATTCCGCGGGTCAGTGTGGTGCAATTGGCGATGAAATCGCAGGGTGTATTGGCCACACATTTGGGATATTTACTGGATGAACCGGAGCGGATGCGTCGTATTTTTTCGGATTTAACTTCTTTCGTGTCCCGTCATAATATCAAACCTGTTGTTGGCAAAATATTTTCTTTCGATCAACTTCCTGAGGCACACGCCTTCATAGAGTCACGTAAGAGTACGGGAAAAGTGCTGGTTCGGGTGAAATAGAGGTTGCTTTATTGGGCATCAAGTATATTGCGGATTTTTCTGAGCAGCTCGATCGGGGTAAAAGGTTTGTGCAGGAACACGATCGTACTCGGGTCTAAACCTTTCTCTTCCAAAACATCATCGTGATGACCGGACATAAAAAGCAATGGCAAGGCCGGATCAATCTTTTTAATTTCTTTCAGGAATTCGCGAATATTCAAACGTGGCATGATTACATCGCTGATGATGAGTTGGGGCTTCTCATCTGTTCTCTTAAGCAATTCGATAGCTCCCAGGCCGTCCGACGCCATTAAAACAGAATATCCGTTTTCCTTCAAAATGCTATGAATCAACTCCCGCAAATCAGTCCGGTCTTCAACGACTAATATGGTTTCGTCGCCAACCATTTGCTGGTAAGATAAAGCCGAGTCGCTTTCCATCTGGACTTCCGCATCAATTCGGGGCAGGTAGATGGTAAAAGTGGTTCCCTGACCGACTTTACTCTCAACAAAAATATGCCCCTTGCTCTGTTTTACAATGCCGTAAACGGTAGAGAGCCCCAGTCCTGTGCCTTTTCCTTCTTCCTTAGTTGTAAAAAACGGTTCAAAAATATGTTCGCGAGTTGCATCATCCATTCCATGTCCGGTATCGCTGACGGTAAGTTCCACATAATTGCCGTCCCGAATATCAGGCAAGTGTTTGGAAAATAAGCCGCTGATCTCGAAATTTGACGTGCGTATAACCAGTTTCCCACCATCGGGCATGGCATCCCGGGCATTTACAACCAGATTCATTAAAACCTGTTCGATTTGGCCCGGGTCGGCATAAACATGACCGAGCTCGGGGGTTAGTTCGGTTACCAGTTCCACATCTTCGCTGATCAGACGATTGAGCAATTTTTGCGTTTCCAGAATTACGCTGTTTAAATTAATTACTTTAGGTTGCAATACCTGTTTGCGGCTAAAGGCCAGTAGCTGCCGTGTAAGCGATTCGGCCTTTTGCGCTGCCGCCCGTATCTGTTTAAGGTTACGGGTTAAAGGATGATCTTTATCCAGTTGATTTAAACATAAATCGCTATAGCCCGTAATAACGGTTAAAATATTGTTGAAGTCATGTGCCACCCCTCCGGCCAGCCTGCCCACCGATTCCATTTTTTGTGCCTGACGAAGCTGGTCGGCCAACAGTTCTTCTCCGCTTATATCTCTCTGAACGGAAACATATCCGGTGATATTTTTTCTCTGATCCCGAATGGGAGAAAATACGGCCTCAACCCTAAACGAACTGCCGTCGCGTCGCTTAACGGATAAACGCCCGTTCCATTCCTGCCCGCGCCGTAAGTCGTCTAAAATATCCTGTAAAAAAATATCCGGATGGAATTCTTTCAAATGCCAGCCGATCACTTCATCACGATTGTAACCGGTGCTTTTTTCGAATGAAAGATTCACATATTGCAGATGACAGTTTCTATCCATTAAAAGAATGCTCTCGCCCGATTGTTCAATTACCGTGGCCAGGCGTTCAAGATTTTGCTGAGCTGTTTTACGGTCGGTGATATCCAAATGGGTACCGCTCATACGCAAAGGTTGATTTTTCTCATCCCGGGCGACTACTCTTCCCCGATCCAAAATCCAATGCCATTTGCCGTTTTTTGCTTTAAGACGATACTCTGCTTCGTAAAACTCGCTTTTACCTTCGAGGTGATCATGTATTGACTTTTCAACTAAAGGCAGATCATCCGGGTGCAACAGATTTTTCCACAAAGGAAGAAAACTTTTTAGTTCGTTCAAAGAATACCCGAGCATGCGAGCACACTGTTCGTTATATGTAATGGAATCATTTTTTATATCCCAATCCCACAGACCGAGGTTGGCTCCCATTAAGGCCAATTCCAGCCGCTCTTCACTGGCCCGTAAAGCTCTTTCGGCCTCTTTTTCCAAAGTGATATCGCGAAATATGCCCTGAGTGCCTATGAATATTTTCGTTTTGCCGGTTGCCGCATATAACCCTTCGGCTTCAACCAGAAAAACCGGCTCCTGAGAGGAAATTTTTTGTTTCGTGTTTTTAGGATGCAATCGAAGTTCAAGAGCACGTGTACGCCGCTTTCCGGTTCGTCGTTCGGTTATTCGGTGCTTTGCTCTTTCCCTGTCTTCCGGATGGATTATATCTAAAAAATTTGTCCCTTTAAGGTTTTCGGGATTAAAACCGTATTTCCTTATGGCTTCACTGATAAAAGTGATTTTTCCTTCAGTATCCAGGCGGTAAATAATATCAGGTATTGAATTGAGAATGGATGCCAATTCACTATTCAACGTAGCGGAAGCAAAACTCTTCGTATTTCCTTTGGCCTTACTCAGGTTTGATCCCAATGGTATGTTGATATTATTGTTTCCTTTTTTCATAAACAAATCCGCCTGTTACAGCATTGGTGTAATCGGCGGATTTTTTATTAAGTTTATAATAAAGGAAGAATAGAGCTGAATAGGCAAAGAAAAACGGATGCCGATCGGTTTATTTTTTTGAGAAAGGGGAATGGTAGGCGGTTATGATTTCTCCGCCATCCACGTTAAAAATGTTCCCTGTTGCCCAGCTTTCATCGGAAGTAACCAGCGCCAGAATAAATTTGGAGATGTCAGCAGGCTGGGTAAGACGTTTGGCCGGTACCTGACTAAGAGCCAGGTCTATGATTGTTTCGTGACCGGGTATTTTTCGTAAAGCCGGCGTATAGGTGGCTCCAGCCCGAATGCTGTTGGCTGTTATACCATAAGGCGCCAATTCCATGGCAATTTGTCGGATGTGTGATTCCAGTGCCGCTTTAGCTGCCGAAACGGCGCCGTAATACGGCATAACCCGCAGAGAACCGGAACTGGTCATGGCAAAAATTTTGCTACCTTTACGGAACAAGTCGGCATAAAACAGATCCTGTGTCCAGTACACAAGGCTGTGGGCCATAACGTGCAGAGTCATTTCCATTTGTTTATGCGTTAAACGCTCTTTGGGATCGGAATGAAAATAGGGCGCCAAAGAGCCGAAAGCCAGCGAATGTAATAAAACGCGGATGTGTTTTTGCGGGGAAGAACCGTTAAATGTTTTTTGAATTGATTCTATGGTTTCGGTTCGCTTTTTTTCCGCGGCGGCGTTTATGTTAAAAAATAATGCTTCCGCGCCGTTCTCCTGTATCTGCCGTATAATCTGATCCACACGCTGCAAGCCGGTTCCGCGGTCCATGTGGATGCCAATAATATTAAATCCTTCTTTGGCCAATTCCAACGCAACCGCTTCGCCAAAACCGCTGGAAGCGCCCAAAATAAGTGCGTAATCGGTATCCTTATTTACCGGTTTATAAGCCATTTTAACTTCCTCTTCTCTTAAAGCTGCCAATGACAAACGGGTACTACAACATTTGTTATTGTTTATTTATTCCGGATTATCTCCATAAGGCATAATTAAGCGTAGAAAATATATTGCTTAATGAATGTTTTGTCAATTCAAGTTAGAAGAAATTTTTTGTAAGTTGTATTTATTGGATTGGTATCTCTTATTATTCAATGTACATCAATAGATTGCGGCAACGGGTTTTGTGGCGCAACTTGGCCAGTCCACGCTCTTTAATTTGGCGGATGCGTTCCCGGGTAAGCCGGTAATTTTCGGCGATTTCTTCGAGAGTTTGCGGTTTTTCACGATCAATGCCAAAATAAGCGCGCAGCACCTCTGCCTCCCCCTGGGAAAGCGTGGCTAATGCCCGACGAATATCCCTTTTTAAAGCACGTTTTAAAATTTCGGAATCCGGCCTTTCCACCTCTTCATTCTCGATTATTTTGAATAAATAGCCCGGCTTCATATCATGAGATGCGCGATCGAGCGAGGTGATTTTAGAGGCGCTATCGGCAATGGTACGAAGATGCGCCCGGTCGGTTTCCAGATACTCGGCAATTTCTTCCAGAGATGGTTCTCTCTCCAATTCCTGCTCCAAAATCTGCTGCGTGCGGGAAATATTATGCAAAGCGCTGAGTTTGTTTTGGGGCAACCGGATCAGACGTGCGTGATCCTGAATGGCCTGAATTATTCCCTGGCGTATCCACCATACGGCGTAAGTTATAAATTTATTTCCTTTGGTCTCGTCAAAACGCAGCGCCGCACGTATTAAACCGAGATTTCCTTCGTTGATCAAATCTTTTAACGGAAGACCGCTGCCCTGAAACTGTTTGGCAATGGTTATTACAAAACGCAGATTGGCTTTTACCAGTCTGTCCAGAGCCCGACGATCACCGCGTCTGATTTTTTTGGCTAAGCTGACTTCTTCGTCAATGGAAATAAGGGGGATTTTGCGAATATCCTGAAGATATCGTCTCAGGGATGTATCTGTAGCCGTATTTTTTGTAAGATGTAAAGTCATCGTTGCTTCCCTCCATGAAAGTAACTGCCCGACTTTACAGGGAAAATCACCATTGAGACGTCGTTTGTAAGTGACAGCTGTCACCGGTGGGTGAAGAAGTGATGAGGCGCACCGCTATCCATTGATGGGGGTAACAAATATGAAATGAATCGCTCTTGATCGGGAAACTGAAATAATGGTAATCTGCAGAAGCGTTTTCTTTCGGATTACAAACCTGAATCAGAATATGTGGAACGATGTCCGATCAAATCCGGATGAACCCTATAAATAAAAAGCTTTTTTTCTGGCAAATAGAGATTCGATTTCTTCTTTTTTTTGTTCGAATCCTTTTCGTCCCATAAGGGCGTAGGTGGCAATTTTGCCTTCTTCCACACCGGGCTGATCGAAGGCATTGATATCCAAAAAGCCTCCGGCAAATGCGGTAGCAGCTTCCAGTAAAAAGAAGAAGGCGCCGATATTTGCTTCGTTTACTGCCGAAAATTTGATGGTTAGATTGGGGCGTTGATTGTTGGTTAGAGCCAGCTCGGTAGCCTGTTTTTCCGAGTTAAGCAATTCTGCCAGCGTTTTGCCATCCAGATAATCAAACTCGGGGATATACGTGAAATGATTTTTTAGAGGGGTATTTTCTTCAAAATTTTCCACCTGTAAAAAAGTGATCACCTTGTCGTTAGGGCCCTCAACATAAAGTTGTACCTGAGAATGCTGATCTGTTGCACCAACCGCTTTAACGGGTGTCTGTCCCACTTCCACGCGCTCGCCATTGGTGTTAAATCGTTTGCCTAAACTTTCGGCCCAGAGTTGCCGGTACCAATCCGCCAGATCGCGCAACCGATTGCTGTAGGCCATCATTACGCTGATATTTTTTTGACGGTGCATATACAGATAGTGAATAACGGCGTAGATATAAGCCGGGTTTTCCATCAGATTATCCGTATCGCACAATCGGGCCATTTCTCTTGCTCCGCGTAAGATTTCGCGGATGTTTATGCCTGCCAGGGCAGCGGATAGTAATCCTACGGGAGTGAGTACGGAAAACCGGCCGCCAACACCAGGAGGAATGCGAAAGCATTTTATGGGGTATTCACGCGCGATACGGTTAAGAAGCCCCTCTACGGGGTCGGTTGTAAACAGTAAGTTTTTGTAGAAGCTTTCCCCCATCATTTCCGTCATATGATGAACAAAATAGAGCATCTGAGCTGCGGTTTCTGCTGTACTGCCGGATTTGGATACCACATGAAACAGGGTTTTGCTCACATCAATATGTTGTAACAATTCATGCACCCAGTCGGGATCCACATTGTCCGGAAAGAACATTTTCGGTTTTTTGTCGGATAAATTATAGTACGAACCGGCCAAAGAGGTATGCAAAGCGATGGGCCCAAGAGCCGAGCCGCCTATTCCCAAATGTACATAAGAATCGAAACGTTTGCGAGCCAGTTCGGCATACTTTTCGATCTCATCCAATTGCTCTTCTGAAAAAGGGAGGTTGTAAAATTCCAGAGAATGATCATTCGCTTTTTGTCGTAAAGCAGTTAAGATTTCATGTCCTTGCGGGATTAATGCTTCGAAGTCATCCAGAGTTAATCCGTGTTCGCTGCCAACATTTGTTTCCATCACGTTTGAAAAATCGAGATGAATATCCATCGTTTTCCTCTAATAAAATATACCTGAGTTGAAAATAAGAAATACAAGATAAAAACACAAAAAAAGCCCGGCAAAAAATGACCGGGCTGTAAATTGTACCAGGATGTGAAGTTCATTTTCTTCGAATAGCGCCTGCGACCCCGATATTCATCGGGACAGGCAGGCTCAAGCTCAGGATGTTAGTTTACCTCCACATCTTTGGGGCTGTCTTCTTTACGTTCGATCTCGGTAAAACTTAATTCGTTTTTATTTTTCATCTTGATCTGAATTACGCTGCCGTCGTTAAAGGCTCCCTTCAGCAATTCGTCTGCGATCGGATCCTCTATGTGTTTTTGAATAGCTCGTTTTAACGGCCGGGCGCCATACATCGGATCAAATCCTTTTTCGGCGATAAATTTCTTTGCGCCATCGGTGAGATAAAAGGTGATATTGCGTTCCTTCAGTTTTCTTTCCAGATCCTTGAGCGTAAGTTCAACAATCTTCACGGCCTCGTTGTTGTTTAATTGTTTAAAGTAAACAATGTCATCCACACGATTTAAAAATTCGGGATTAAACACCCGCTTCAGTTCGTCGGAAATTTTGGTTTTTATGTTCTCCATTGTGTTTTCGGTTTCCACATTGGTAAAACCGAAGCTGGAAACATTGCGCAAATCCCGCACACCGATATTAGAGGTCATAATGAGTACCGTATTCTTAAAATCCACTTTGTGACCCAGCGAATCGGTTAAATGGCCTTCATCCAGTACCTGTAATAAAATATTAAACACATCGGGATGCGCTTTCTCAATTTCGTCGAGCAGAATAACCGAATAGGGATGTCGCCGTACTTTTTCCGTAAGCAGGCCGCCTTCTTCATAACCCACATATCCCGGAGGTGAACCAACCAATCGTGAAACGGTAAATTTTTCCATATATTCGCTCATGTCAATGCGTACCAAAGCATTGGCGCTTTCGAAAAGATACTCGGCCAGCTCTTTGGCCAGGTAGGTTTTGCCAACGCCGGTTGGTCCGAGAAAAATAAACGAACCAATGGGCCGGTTGGGGTCTTTAAGTCCGGCGCGCGCCCGTCGAATGGCTTTGGATATCAACTTAACCGCTTCATCCTGGCCGATAACCCGTTGTTTTAAAGTCTCTTCCATCCGCATCAGCTTTTTGCTCTCGCTGATGGCAATACGGTGGGTGGGGATACCCGTCATCATAGAAACCACAGCCGCGATATCCTCTTCTGTTACCGTAGCTGCGCGGGTCTGCTCAGCCTGTTCCCAGCGGGCCCGGGCTTCCTCCAATTGCTCGCTTAAATGGCGTTCCATATCGCGTAATTTCGCCGCTCTTTCAAAATCCTGTAGTTTTGCCAGCGATTCTTTCTCTACCCGGACGCGTTCGATTTCGTTTTCCAGATCGAGAATTTCCTGGGGAACCACTATATTGGCCAGATGTACGCGCGAGCCGGTTTCATCCAGCACGTCAATGGCTTTATCAGGAAAATTTTTATCGGTTATATATCGTTCGGAAAGCTTGATGATACTTTCGATAGCTTCGTCCGTGAAAACCACATGATGGTGTTGCTCGTATCGGTCTTTTACCGAATGCAGGATTTCCAGGGTTTCTTCCGGGGTAGTGGCTTCAACCATTACTTTCTGGAAACGTCGTTCCAATGCGCCGTCTTTTTCGATATACATCCGATACTCATCGAGCGTGGTAGCTCCGATACATTGCAGTTCGCCGCGGGCAAGCGCCGGCTTGAACATATTGGAAGCATCCAGCGAACCGGAAGCGCCGCCTGCGCCTACAATGGTATGTAATTCATCTATAAACAGAATAACATCATCGGCTTTTTCCAGCTCGGTCATTATGGCTTTCATCCGTTCTTCGAACTGGCCGCGGTATTTGGTGCCCGCCACTATGGAACCCATGTCGAGCGCTACAATTCGTTTGTTGTGCAAAACACGGGAGACCTTTTTTTGAACGATGCGCAGGGCCAGGCCTTCGGCAATGGCAGTTTTACCCACGCCGGGTTCGCCGATGAGCACCGGATTGTTCTTTTTCCGCCGGCTGAGTACCTGCGCCACACGCTGGATTTCCTTCTCCCGCCCGATGATCGGATCCAATTTTCCTTCCACAGCCAATTGGGTCAGATCCCTTCCGAAATGATCCAGCGCCGGAGTTTTGGTCTTTTTGGGCGCCTGCTTTGGAGTGGGCATGGTGGGTTTGCCGGCCAGAATGTTTTCCAGCTCGTTATAGCAACTGGCGTAATCCAGATTAAAAGTTAACAACACCTGAGCCGCCAGACTGTCTTTTTCCTTTAAAATGGAAAGTAACAGATGTTCCGTGCCGATGACGTCATTTTTGAAGTTTTTGGCTTCAATATAGGTCATCTTAAGCGCTTTTTCCGCCCGTTTGGAAAGAGGCAGATTGCCTATGGTCATCGTGCCTCCGGATGGCGCCGTAGAATCCTCGATGGCCTTTTTTAGTTTGCTTAAATCGACACCAAGGTTCTGTAATATTTTTATGGCGATACCTTCGCCTTCTTTTATGATTCCCAACAATAAATGTTCGGTTCCTATATAGTCGTGTCCCAGGCGCATTGCCTCTTCCTTGGAATAGCGAATGACTTTCTGAACGCGACTTGTAAAATTGTTTTTCATAACAACAATCACCTTTTTGTTTTAAGAGAATAGACTCTGTTGCACTTTCAATTTATGGTAAACCTAAATTTGAATCAAGATATAACGATTATTATTCAAAACAAATTCCACTCTCTTTCGTTTAATAAACCTTGACATTAATCTTTTATGAATGTTATTTTAAATTTGTTCCGATCATTTTAACGGGAGTCTCTTTTCTTATGAAAAAAACCTACCTTATAATTCTTTTATTGAGTATGTCGCTGCTTTATGCTCAACCGGAAGAAACAGTCCGTTCTATTTATATCATCGACTGCCCTACGGCGGGGTCTTTAGATCGGGGCAGCTATTTGGTCGGAATTCAGGCGTATAGCAACGGAGGGCTGCTGGGGAATATACTGGTTGGCCTTACCGATCGATTCATGCTGGGTGTTTCTTACGGTGGTACCAATCTTATCGGGGCCGGGCCGGTAGATTGGAATCCGCTGGTAGGCGTTAATGTACGCTACCGTTTGTTTGAAGAGCAGATCAGCTTTCCGGCCATCAGTATCGGCTTCGATAACCAGGGCAGAGGCGCGTATATCGATTCGTTGCAACGGTACACGGACAAATCCAAAGGCTTGTTTGCAGCCTTTAGCAAAAGCTTCCGGTTGTTAGGCACTTTTGCTTTGCACGGCGGTGTGAACTACAGTTTTGAAGGGGCAAAAGAGGATCGGGATTTAAACGCCTTTCTGGGATTCGAGAAAAGCATCAACAGCGAAATATCTTTATTTGCGGAATACAACCTGGCGTTGGATGATAATGAACCGATTAGCATAGGTAACGGCAAAGGTTATCTGAATGCCGGCCTGAAGTGGGCCTTTCAGGGACGTTTGTTTATCGATTTTGTTTGGAAGGATATTCTGAAAAACAACGCTATTAATCAAAACTCCAGCAGGGAAATCCGCATAAGCTACGTGGAATATTTTTAAATTGCGGGGGTGCTTCATGGAATCCAAACTGTTTTTTTACAAAGCGCAAATCATTTCCGTGTATGATGGCGATACCTGTACCGCCGATATTGACCTGGGTATGGGCATCTGGAACCGCGGCGAAAAACTGCGCCTGGCCCGTATTAACGCGCCCGAACTGCGCGGTGAAGAACGGCCGGCCGGTTTACAATCCAGAGATTTCCTGCGCAGTTTGATCGACGGGAAAGAAGTGTTTGTGCAGACCATAAAGGACAGAAAAGGCAAGTATGGCCGTTATCTGGCAGAAATCTGGCTGGAAGATTCCAGCGATAACTGGATTAATGTAAACGATCGTTTAGTAAGCGAAGGTTTTGCGGAATACAAAGAGTATTAGGCTTATTTTTTTCACAATTCCATCAAACCGAAAATTCAGTTACCCGGTAATCCAATATTCCATTACTCCTCCGGCAGATTGTCCAGCATAAACCGTTTTACGTTTTCACCCATCACCAGCGCAATATCCTGCGGGCTCATGCCCAGATTAAGCAGCTCTTCCACCAGCAGCGGCAACCCGGTTACGTCAAAATGGGCCTGAATGGCGCCGTCAAAATCGGAACCCAGGGCTACGTGTTCAATGCCTACTAAATCAGCCGTGTAGCGGATGGCTTCGGCCGTGGATTTGGCGGTTGTACCGCAAACCGCCTGCTTAAAAAAGGCAATGCCGATTAATCCGCCCGTAGCGGCAATTCCTTTTAAATGCTTGTCCGATAGATTGCGCACGTTATCGCAGGTGCCTTTGACTCCCGTATGCGAGGTAATCACGGGTTTGGTAGTAATACGCAAAATATCATCAATCAGTTTTTCGGAGCTGTGGGCTATATCTACGATCATATTTTTTTCCTGCATACGGCGAATCACCTGGGCGCCGAAGTCGGTAAGACCGCCGTGGCTTACCCCGTGCGCCGAACAGCCTACTTTGTTGTCGAAAAAATGCACCGGCGCCATCATGCGCACGCCGGCGTTGTACAACACATCCACATTTTCCAGCTCCCCGTCCAACGCGTGCATACCTTCGATTCCCAGAAATCCGGCGGTTATGTTTTTGTTGCTTTCCCGTTCGCGTAAATAGGCTCGCAGATCTTTTTGCGAACGAATAACCCGAAAAGCGCCGTTTGATTCGCGGGCAAATTCGAACAATGCCCGGCATTGTACTAAGGCTCGTTCGGTCAGGCTGAACCAGCTGCCGATGGGTCGGGCCTGCAGCATATACAGCAGACGAATCTGATCCGTTTCGTCGGTGTTCTTATCAAAATTAATACCGCGGGGGGTTTTGGTAACGATAGTAAAAGCCTGCAAGGCCAGGCGAGCTTGCAGCATGCGGGGAATATCCTCCGAACCGTAATCGTGCCGTTCCAGTAAGTTTCGTTTCCATAACAACGCATCACTGTGCAGGTCGGCGATGAATTCCAGGGAATCATAGAGTTGTTGAGCCCGTGGGGAAACCGTGTAGGGCGGCGGCAAAGTGACGGTATTCATGGAACGATCAATCATACCGGGGCCAAGAAGCAGGGCAGCAATAAGAAGGATGATAATGATAGATCCGGCGATGAGTAAAATTTTTTTTAACATAAGGACGCTCCGGGGTGAATATATTTTTAAAGTTTAAAGGGATTTGGAAGTAAATGCAAGCTGGATGGCAACCCGACACAAATAATTTATCCAGTCAGGATTTATTCGAATATACTCTATCTACGAAATTCTTTTCTAAGGTAGTGAATAGAAAAAATATCAATTTATGCAGTCTGGGCGTGTTACAGATGCCATCGCTCCAAGCGATGGCATCTGTAAGGCAAAACATCATGGATCTGTAAATTACGGAACCGGTAACAATACCGTAATACCATAATGCTTTATACGGTGACATTCGCATGGCAAAATTGCTCGCCAACTTTTATTTAAAAATAATTTGCTTTGCTTGTTTTTAACTCCTAAGTTTAACTAAATGGTTAAAACAAAAGGTTAAAGTATATGGTTAATTCATTGGATAAGGAAGAACTGATCCTCAAAACTGCCATGGACGTCTTTATCGAAAAGGGGCGTCATGGCGCCAAAATGCAGGAAATCGCCGATAGGGCCGGTATTAATAAAGCCTTGCTGCATTATTATTTTAGAACAAAGGAAAAACTGTATGCCAAAATTTTCGAATATCTGATCAATAAAAATCTTTCCGAGCTTTTTGAATTATTTGACGCCGATTTGCCTTTTGCCGATTTCCTACGCTTTTTTATTTCCGGTTATATGGATGTGATCAATAAAAATCCCAAAATCCCTCTGTTTATGCTCAAAGAACTGAGCGAAGGGGGCGGCACGGTGAAGGCGATTTTAACCAATCTGCGGAATTCCGGCAAACTGGATAAGAATAAAATAGTCAAAAAAATTGAGCAAGCCGTTAAAGACGGGGAGATTGCTCCCGTTGATCCCCTTCAGCTCATCGGTACGGTGATCGGTTCCTGCCTATTCTTCTTTATTGCCGAACCTATTTTTAAAACCATATTTATCGAAGAGGATAATTTTGATCGTCAAGCCTTTATCGAGCAGCGTAAAGAAGCGGTATATCAAACCATACTTTACGGCATTCTTCCCAGAGGAGAACAGCAATGAATATATTGAGAACAATTCTTTTCGCGGCAGTCGCTATCATTCTTAGCGGATCGGGTGTGCTGCTACAGGCCCAATCGTTACAGACGGTTTTGGATATGGCTCTCCGACAGAATCCGACAATCCGATCTTATGAGGAAGAGGTAAACCAGAAGCAGGCGGAGATGGAATCGTTCCGCAAAAAAATGCTGCCCACACTGGATTTCAACGCTTCGTATAAGTACCAAACCGATGTACCGGTACTCGATTTTGCCAAAGACCTGCCGCCCATCCTTGGCGGTTTTCCCACACAAACCTTTGGCGTGCATAATACCTACGATTTCGGTTTTACCCTGAACTATCTGTTGTTTGCCGGTTTCGCCGAGAAAAACGCCGCCGAAGTGCGTACGCAATGGCATAGCCTTTCGGGCGAAAAATTACAGAAATCCAGGAAGGAAATCGCTCTGCAGGTCATTGCCGCTTATCGCAGTGCGCAGAGCTTTCTGTTGGAAATCGATGCTTTGCAGGCCGGAGAACAACGGGTTGTAAATCAACTGAAGCGTATGCGTTCGGCTGTGAGGCAGGGTATGGCGCTTCCTCTGGACACATTGTCGCTCTCTTTGGCCCGGATGGAATATCAACAAAAAATAATAGAGGCCCGCGGCAAGTTGAAAAATGCCTTGCAGCAATTGCAGAATCTGACCGGCGCCGAAAATCCCATTAATGTACAGCCCTTTGCCGAGGCAGTGATTGTCGGGGATTTGCCGCAATTGCAACTGGAAGAAAAGACCGACATTCGTATGCTGCAGATGCAGCGGCGTATGATGGAACTGGATGAGCGGATTCAACGCTCGGGTTACTATCCTAAAGTATCACTTTTTGCTTCTGCGCATTACGGTTTGCCGGGTCTGGATTTTATCGAAAAACAATGGATGTTTTACGGGCTGGCCGGTGTGGGTTTGCAATGGAATCTTTTCCGCTGGGGCGGAGACAGCCGGGCGGTGGAAGCGCGCCAGGCTGCGCAACGCAAAATCGATTACCAGCGCCGGGCGGCGGAAGAGCAAATACGTCTGAAATATGATCAGGCCAGACGGGATTTTGCCGTTTTGCAGGAGCAGGAGCAGGTGTTGCGGCAGGGTGTGCAGCTGGCCCGTGAAAAAATGCAGATCACCAAAAGCCGCTTCGAGCAGGGCGAAGCTTCCGTTACCGATTATAATAACGCCAATTTGCAGCTCACCGAAATGGAGCTCAACCGTAAGCGGCATTTGATTCGTATGCTTATCAAAATAAATGAAATTGAATATATCAGCGGTAAGGCAATAAGCGATTGGAGTATAGAACGATGAAAAAAAATATTGTTTTGTGGACAGCGCTGTCTTTTATACTAGCCGCCTGCTCAAATGAAAAAGGCAGCGGTTTAATGTATGACGGCCGTTTGGATACGGATATCATCCAGGTAAGCGCTAAAATAGCCGGTACTATCGACTCGCTTCTGGTAGAAGAAGGCGATGTGGTGCGAAAAAATCAATTGCTGGCCAAAATAGAAACCGACCGCATCGAAGCCCAGTTAAAACTGGAGGACGCTCAGTTGAGCGAGTTGCAGACCAGTACCCAGGCGCTGCAAGCCCAGGCGGAACAGGTTAAGGCTCAGTTACGTCTGGCGGAGAAGACTCTGGCTAAAACACAAAAAATGCTTAAAGAAGGCGCGGCTACCGATCAAAAAAGGGACGAACTTTCCACCCAGGTCGATGTTTTGAGGGCAAAGATGCAGGCGATTCGTGCCCAGCAGGCTACATTGACCGCCAGGAAAAAGCAGTTACAGGCCAAAAGAGAACTGACCCGGCTCAATCTGCGGGACGCCCGCCTGCTCAGTCCCATTGATGGGCTGGTGATAAACAAATTCAAGAATCTCAAGGAGGTGGTGCAGCCAGGAGTAACCGTGCTGGATGTGGCGGATTTGAGCACCATGGAAGCCGTCATCTATGTACCGCTGGTGGAGTTGGATAAGGTAAAAATAGGCCAGAAAGCCGCTTTGCATATCGATGCTTCCGACCGGACATTTGAAGGACGGGTGAAATGGATTGCCAGCGAGGCCGAATTTACACCAAAAACCATCTTAACGCGCGAAACAAGGGAAACGCTGGTCTATGCAGTCAAGCTAGCCGTCCCCAATCCCGATGGAATTTTGAAGATAGGGATGCCGGTGGAGGTGGAGTTTTAAGGTTGGCTGTCAGCTGTCGGCTATCGGCTGTCAGCTATCAGTTTCTAATTCTTAAATCTTCAATCGCCCGCCACAGGCGGACAGGTTAATCGGTGTTCGAAATTCAAATCTGATAGCTATTAATTGTTAAGTCGTTGGAAACAACTTCATAATTCTCATTTTTATAGGACGGGATTTCGGCTATCGACTTATTAATAAATTTGAATAAACTAATCTAAAAAGGAAAGGATATGCAGGATTTCCGTAAGTTAAATGTTTGGGAAAAGGCTCATAATCTATCCTTGGATATATATCGAATGACGAAGAATTTTCCCAATGAAGAATTGTATGGCTTAACTTCCCAACTACGAAGAGCCGTAATCTCAATTCCTACGAATCTGGCAGAGGGCGTTGGTAGGGGAACGGATTTGGATTTTGCCAGATTCGTTCAAATTGCTATGGGTTCTGCTTGTGAAACGGAATACCTGTTATTGCTGTCTTTGGATTTAAAATATTGTGACAAAGAAAACTATGAAATATTGCAGAAAGAAGTCATTCTGGTGAAAAAGATGTTATCATCATTGTTAAAAAAGCTGAGAGCCGATAGCTGATGGCCGAAAGCAATACAAATCCGATACTAATAAACAACCTCCAAAAATCCTACGGCGCTGTCCGGGCGGTACGCGGTGTATCGTTTGAGGTGCAGGAAGGCGAAATCTTCGGACTGATTGGGCCGGACGGAGCGGGGAAAACAACCATCATTCGTATCGTCGTTTCTTTGCTGGCCGCCGATTCCGGGGAAGTGTTGTTTAAAGGAAGATCGGTTGGCGAGCATATTCAATTTGTGCGCACCAATGTAGGTTACATGCCGCAGCGTTTCAGCCTGTATCAGGATTTGACGGTACGGGAAAATCTGGATTTTTTCGGCGACCTGTTCAAAGTGCCGCTTGATGTGCAGAGGCAGCGGCGTGAAGAGTTATATGCCTTTTCCAAATTAGGGCCTTTTGAAAACCGGCGGGCCGGTCAGCTTTCCGGGGGGATGAAGCAAAAGCTGGCTCTGTCCTGCATGTTGATGCATGAACCGGATGTGATTTTGCTCGACGAGCCGACTTACGGAGTCGATCCCGTTTCGCGCAGCGAGTTTTGGGATATCCTGAAAAAATTGGCCGAGCGGGGCACCACTATCCTGGTTACCACGGCTTATATGGACGAAGCGCATCTTTGCGATCGCGTGGGGTTGATGTTTGACGGTCAACTGCTGGCTCTGGATACCCCATCGGCTTTGTTGAAGCAATTTGATAAACCTCTCTTTCTGGTGGAAAGCAGCCGTCCGCACGAGACCTATACAGCGCTAAAAAATGCCGATTTTAAGGGTGAATACAACCTGTTCGGGAATGGAGTGCACATCAGCGCCGGTAAGGATTTCAGCCGGAACAAGCTGATAAAACTTTTGGAAGAAAATCGTATTGAATATAAATCCATCCGGCCGGTACAGCCGGGTTTGGAGGATCTGTTTTTAGAGTTGCAACGGACAGCAGCGTCATAGTTCGACGAAGCTCACTATGACGCAGTGAAATGTCGCGGTTCTGAACAAAGGCGACGAGGACATTATGATGTTTATGCATTAGCCTTATTCTGTTTTAAAGAGGGGCGAAGTGTCATAGTTCGACGGAGCTCACTATGACGCTGCTAAATATCGTCGTTCTGAGAAAGGTTGAAGGGTACACTATGACGTTTATGAAATAATGTATCCCTGAATAAGGCCAAAAGCGTCATGCTGAGCAAAGTCGAAGGATGGCGGTTAATGATAGAGAATAAACAAAGGATGCATCCATTAAATGACCGAAAACAATTACGCCGTAACAGCAGAAAACCTGACCCGCAAGTTCGGGTCATTCACCGCGGTGGATAAAGTGAGCTTTGCCGTAAAAAAAGGCGAAGTATTCGGTTTTCTCGGCGCCAACGGGGCGGGTAAGACCACAACCATCCGGATGCTTTGCGGACTGTTACAACCCACCTCGGGGCAGGCTACGGTTGCCGGATACAATGTCTACACCCAGTACGAACAGATTAAAATGAATATCGGTTATATGAGCCAGCGCTTCAGCCTGTACGAGGATTTGACCGTGCGCGAAAACATCGAATTTTATGCCGGCGTTTACGGATTAAAACGCAAACAGATCAAACAAAAAACGGAAGAACTGCTCACCTATCTTAAATTGTGGGATCAGGCGGATATGCTAACCGTATCTTTGCCGCTCGGTTGGAAGCAGCGCATGGCCCTGAGCACCGCTTTGCTGCACGACCCGGATATTATTTTTTTGGACGAGCCCACCAGCGGCGTCGATCCGGATTCGCGGCGTAATTTTTGGCTGCTAATTTATGAACTGGCCGATAAAGGGAAAACCGTGTTCGTTACCACGCACTTTATGGATGAAGCCGAATACTGTCACCGTTTAAGCATCATGCGCGACGGTAAAATTGTGGAATTGGACGAACCGCAAAGACTGAAACAAAAATACCATGCCGATACCATGCAGGAAGTTTTCCTGAATGTCGTAAACGAAGGTGGATCTGATAAATGAATCACGTACTCCTGAGCATCATGAGAAAGGAATTCCGCCATATCCGGCGCGACCCGCAAACGTTGGCCATTATCCTTGCCTGGCCGGTCATTATGCTTTTCCTGTTCGGCTATGCCATTACCATGGAAATGCGTCAGATCGATACGGCGATTGTGGATTTGGATCACTCCCCGCAAAGCCGCGCCTTTATAGAACGTGTAACCTCAACGGATTTCTTCAACGTAACGGCGGTGGATATCCCCTATAACGAATATGAGAAGGTTCTAATGGAGCGCAAAGCACGCTGTATTCTGGTTATTCCGCAGGATTTTGCCCGTAAACTGCAAAAGAATCCGCGGACAAAAATACAGCTTATTATCGATGCCAGCGACCCCAATGCGGCCAATTATATCAGTAAGTATTTTAGTCAGATCGCCGCCCAATATAATTTTGCGCACAATCGAATTGATTTCATTCCCTTTACGATGGAATCGCGGCTGTTGTTTAATCCCGATTTAAAATCACAGTACTTTTTCGTTCCGGGTCTTATTGCCGTAATTCTGCTTTTAATCAGTGCTCTGCTCACCAGTATCGCCATTGTACGGGAAAAGGAACTGGGTACCATGGAACAGATACTGGTTAGTCCGGTACGCCACTATCAGATTATTATCGGCAAGGCCATCCCTTATACCGTTATCGGTTTTATCGACGCCATAATTATCCTGGCGGTAGGGCATTTCTGGTTCAAGGTGCCGATTGAGGGCGGTCTGCTGCTATTGCTGGGTACGATGATCATTTATATCTTTACCGGCCTGAGTTTCGGTCTGCTGGTTTCAACGATTACGACGTCGCAGCGTGTCGCCATGATGGCGGCGTTGGTTTCCACCATTCTGCCGACGATTATGCTGAGCGGCTTTATTTTTCCGGTGGACAGTATGCCTGTCATCTTTCAATATGTCAGTAAAATAATTCCGGCTACCCACTTTCTGGAAATCATTCGCGGCATAATGTTGAAAGGGGTCGGTTTTGGCGAGTTGAAAACGCAAATAGGTTATCTCGCTTTAATCGCTTTTGTTCTGAACGCCATTAGCATTCGAAAATTCAAAACCAATCTGGAGCCGTAATGCAGCGCATCCTTTATCTTATACAAAAAGAATTTCGTCAGATATTGCGTGAGCGCACCTATCTGGGACTAATTTTTGCGATGCCATTTCTGCAAATGGTGGTGCTCGGTTTTGCCATTACGATGGATGTAAAAAATGTACCTTTGACCATAGTGGATTACGACAACAGCCGCTATAGCCGCCGTTTAGCGGATGATTTTAGTTCCAGCGAATCGTTTAATTATATCGGATTGAGCCGTTCGGAAAAGCAAGCCAAGCGTTTGATCGACGAAGGAAAGGCCCGTGTGGCGGTTGTAGTCCCCCTTTATTTCGAACGCGACCTGAGACGAGGCGCCAAACCACAAATTCTGGTGCTGATGGATGGCGTGGATGGCAACTCGGCAGGCGTTGCGCTGGCTTACGTAAATCAGATTGTTCTGCGCCTGCAAAAGGAATGGTTGCGCGATGCCGGAGTTGACCCGCGTCGTCTGGCGCAGATCCGTCTGGTCGAAATGGAACCGCGTATGCGCTACAACCCCAGTCTGGAAAGCGTCGATAATATTGTGCCCGGTATTATTGCCGTTTTGCTGATGGTTATCACCTCGTTCCTCACCGGCATGTCCATTGTGCGGGAGAAGGAAATCGGTACCCTCGAACAGCTTATGGTAACCCCGATCCGTAAAAAAGAATTGATTATCGGTAAAGTCATCCCGCTGGCCATCGTCGGATTCTTAATGTTCAATGTCAGCATTTTGGGCGCCGGTATTATTTTTAAACTGTGGATAAAAGGCAATCTGTTCACCCTGTATTTCATGTCTGTTTTATTCATGTTTACCACCTTGGGATTGGGTATTTTTGCTTCATCCATTGCCAAAACCCAGCAGCAGGCCATGTTTATCGCCTGGTTTTTTATGATTTTTTCCATCCTGCTTTCCGGCTTTTTTATTCCCATCGAAAATATGCCTCCGTTTATTCAGTTGATCACCTATGCCAACCCGGTACGTTATTTTATGGTTGTTGTACGTGAAATTTATTTAAAGGGCACGCCTTTTATTCTGCTTTGGAAAGAAGCGGCCGCCATGGGCATATTCGGTTTGATCATGTTAATAGCCGCCAGTATGGGGCTGCATAAAAGATTGAGCTGATAAAAAGGTTACGGAAAAAAGCGAGGAAAAAAATAAAAAAAATGAAAAAAATTCGTTTTAAAATATTTGCGGACTAAAAAAAGAGTATGTATATTATATGACGCGTTTGATGAGAGGCGCGATAGATAAGTTCTTTGAAAAGAGGAGTTGTGAAGGGTTCTCGAGAGAGGATAGAGTTTCACTTGAAGAGAAGAAAATAAAGAGCCTACAACGAAGAGTTTGATCCTGGCTCAGGACGAACGCTGGCGGCGT
>DRQG01000080.1 GCA_011369465.1 Caldithrix abyssi | reverse complement strand
TTCTACGCTATAGCCAAGAAGGTTCGTTTGAGAACGATCGTATGGCAAAAATCCCATAAGGATACCTTTTATGATGGTTATAAATATATCGCAATAAATTTACTCATTTTACCCTTGCCTCTCAATCAGAATCTGCAACAGCCTGTTCGAAAGAGAGGGGGACCAAGGGGGTGAGTTGCCATTTTCTTCAAGCAGGATGGTGTTATAATTTCTATTTTGGACAAGTATGATCTATCCCATAATCCTTTCATTTCAAAAATCTTTTGATGAGCTGACCTTTAAGAAAACGCCGTTCCTCCGCGCGGAAGAATCCGCCAAACAGAAACAGCAGGGGCGATAAACCAACCAACAACAGACGCAAATAAAACCCGGGCGCGTACACATTTAAAATAACCAGCATAACAGCCGTATAGAGCAGAATGAACAACACCCGCCCCATTTCGTAACGCACAGGATAAATGTTCTGCACAACGATATAAATGGTTACCGCCAGCACCAGATAACTGAGTAGCGTAACCATGGCGGCGCCGTAAATGCCGTAAAGGGGCATCAGATACAAATTTCCTGCCACATTTACCGCGGCAGCGCTACCGGAAAAAAGCAGCATCCATTTGGTTTTTTTGGTAATGTAGATGCCCGCGGTAAGATTAACGTATAATCCGAAAAAGAGATAGGCCATAAGCACCAGCGGTATGATTGCCGTGCCTTCCCAGTAGGCGCTGCCCATTACGGTTTTGGTCGGGGTGAGCGGAATACGCACCAGATAATCCACAAAATAGGATACGACGATGACCACAAAAGCGGCAACCAGGGTAAAATAGGTGAACACTTTGCTGTAGATTTCTTTGGCGTTGCTTTCTTTGGCTATTTTGAGAAAAAACGGCTGCCAGGCCGCGCGGAAAGCCATAACAATAAACAGCATAATGGAACCGAAACGGCGGTTGGCCGAATAGATACCCAGCGCTTCCTTATTCAGCAAAAAACGCATCAAAAATTTATCGCTCACTTCCAAAATGAGATAGGCCAGACCGTTGGGCAGCATAGGCAGGGCAAAACGCAGCATCACTCCATAAAGCGCACCGCTAAAATGACCTTTGAGATATTTCCATTGAAAGGGAAACAGAAGGATAAAATTGAGCACGGCGGCGGCCAGGTTGGCATATAAAATACCGACAACGCCCTTTTTCAGAACCACCACAAAGACGATATTGAGGGTAAGTTCGCTTAAAAAGCGAGTGATTTTAACCGCCGAGAAAAGAACCGATTTTTCTTCCGCCCGCAGCAGATTATAGGGCAGATTGGTCAGCGAATCAAAAAACAGGATACCCGCCGCCAAATAGATATATTCCTTTAGTTCAGCGGCGTCCAACAGAACCTCGGCAATCATCGGCGCGCCGAACAGCATAAGGACGGAAAGCGCTCCCGCTATGGCCAGCACACCCAAAAAAGCCGTTTTATATACATCCTGCCGCTTGTAGTCTTCCAGAAAAAAATAACGCATTAAGGCCAGATCCATCCCGTACATATATAGGACGGTCATAAAGGCGATGAACATATATACCAGCGCGTAGTCACCATAGGAGCTAACCTGAGGAAGAACAGCCCGATCGGTATAAAGCGGCAGCATGATAAGCCCCAGCGCCCTCTGGATAAAGGTGCTGAGCAGATAAACCGAAGAATGACGCAGCAGATTTTTAATATGTTCGAGAACGGACAATATCAGACCTTCTTCGTTTTAATTTGCGACAGTAAACCCCGGACGGCCAGCGCGTATCCGTTAGGACCAAAACCGGCCACAGTGCCCTGACAGACCGCCGAGATAACCGAATGCCGGCGGAATTCTTCCCGGGCGGCAATGTTGCTGATGTGTACCTCCACCACCGGAATGGGGCAATCGGCAATGGCGTCGCGTATGGCCAGGGAATAATGCGAATAGGCGCCGGGATTGATCACAATCCCCTGATACTCTGCTTCCGCCTGCTGAATGGCGTCGATCAAAGCGCCTTCGTGGTTGCTTTGCAAAAAAGTGAATTCCAACTGCGGAAAGCTTTGGCGCAGCTCTTCGTTTATTTCCGCCAGTGTTTTACGGCCATACACACCGGGATCGCGTTTACCCAGGCGGTTTAAATTCGGGCCGTTGATAATCAGTATTTTCATAGTCATCCTTTCCGGATCAATGATCATTTAAATGCAAAACTAAGCCGTCGTAAGCAAAAGCGCAATTTTTGGGAAGTAAAGCGCCGTGCCGTTTATGGTCCAGAATATGGCTCATGTGGGTAAAATAGGTTTGTTTGGCGCCAATTTTTTGGGCTTCCGTTACGGCTTCCGAAAGGGAAAAATGTTTGGCGTGTTTGTGTTCGCGCAGAGCGTCCAGCACCAAAACATCCAAATCGGTCAGCAGATCATAACTGCTTTCGGGAATGCGGCTTACGTCTGTACAATAAGCGAAACGGCCTATACGAAAACCGAAAATTTCATCGTCTCCATGCAAAAGGGGGATGGGCCGGATAGAAACGCCGTCGATGCGGAAGGCATCTTCCACGATATGCGCCGATATATTGGGTATGCCCGGGACAAAATCGGGCGCGGTAAAAGCATAGCCGAAAATAGAACGGATGTGCTCGATGGTTTGGGTATTGCCGTACACGGGAATGATTTGTTTTTGCAGATAATTAAAACGGCGCAGCTCGTCCAGTCCAAAAATATGATCGGCGTGGGCATGGGTGAATAAAACAGCGTCGATTTTGGGAAAAGGGAATTCCAGAAACTGATTGCGCATATCCATAGAGGTGTCAATCAGAAGATGCTTACCTTTTGTTTCGATCATTACCGAACAGCGCATGCGTTTGTTCCTCGGATCGTCCGATTGACATACCGCACAATCGCAATTGATAATCGGCACCCCCTGCGAGGTGCCCGTACCCAAAAAAGTGATTCTCATTGAAAACTTCATCCCCGGTTCGACCACTTATTGCACAATTTTAAAGGCCTCTTTCAATAAATTTATATCGGCCGATTGTTCTATAGCATACCGCCCGATTTTTTCCAGCAGGATCAAACGGATATTTTTATCCTTCACCTTTTTATCCAGGCTCATGTGTTCCACCAGCAGATCCGGATTGAGCTGTTCCCGCGGAAAGGAAATGAGAACGCGTTTCAGCAGCGCCATACCTCGGCGGCAATCCTCATCGGCGATGGTTCCTGCCAAACGCTGGTATTCCAAAGCGCACTGCATACCCAAAATAACCGCTTCGCCGTGTTTGATGCCGGAAAAATGCAGTTCCGCTTCCAGGGCGTGGCCAAAAGTGTGGCCGTAATTGAGAATCATACGCAGATTGCTTTCCTTTTCATCCTGAGCAACAACCCGGGCCTTTTCCTGCGCGGAAACACGCGCCAGGTGTTCCAGCACAGCGGGGTCTTTGTCCAGGGCCTTTTCCAGGTTTTTTTCCAGATAGGCAAACAATTTTTCATTCAGGATGAAGCCGTATTTGATCACCTCGCCCAATCCGCAGCGTATCTCTTCATCGGGCAGGGTTTGCAGTGTGGACGTATCGGCATAAACAAAAAGAGGCTGTTTGAACGCGCCGATCAGATTTTTCCCCAACGGATGATTGATGCCCGTCTTGCCGCCGATGCTGCTGTCCACCTGAGCCAACAGGGTAGTAGGCACCTGCACCAAATCGACGCCGCGCAAATACGTGGCCGCGGCGTATCCGGCCAAATCGCCCACCACACCGCCGCCCAGGGCGATGATCACCGAAGAACGTTCAAAGCGGTGTTCCAATAGCCGGGTGTACAGATTGTGCAGTTCTTCCGGTGATTTGGCCTGCTCACCGTCCGGTACAGTAATTGTAAGTAGTTCGCAGTTGCTCAAGCTTTTGCGCAGGATTTCGCCGTACAGGCTGTCGATATTTTTCTGGGTGATAATCGCTGCCTGTTTTATGGGGCGGTGTTCCTGCAAAATACGGCCAAAACTCGGCAAAATTCCCATTCCGCAATAAATGGGATAGCCGTTCTGCTGCAATTCAACGGGAATAGTATGCATTGCTCTCCTACATTTTCTGATCAGAGCCTGTATGGTTTTTCACAGTGGATGAGTGAGGTTTCAATTTGGCAAATTTTAAAACCGCCTCCACAATTTCCGATAAAGAT
This sequence comes from Caldithrix abyssi, assembly GCA_011369465.1. Taxonomy (GTDB): domain Bacteria; phylum Calditrichota; class Calditrichia; order Calditrichales; family Calditrichaceae; genus DRQG01. Next base: position 11,413 of record DRQG01000080.1, on the reverse strand, counting down.
AGCCCATCGCGTTCGATAATCACTTCGGCTTCTTTATACAGGGGCTCCCGCTCGGTGAGCATTTGGCGGATGCGTTGGAGCAGAGCCTGCTCATAGCCGGGGCCCTCCGCCACGGTAAGCAAAGGCCGCTTTTTACTGTGACGCACCCGTTCGAAAACGGCTTCCGGGCTGGTTTTGATATACACCAGCGTTCCCGTTTCCTTTAGCAGGCGGCGGTTTTCTTCATCTAAAATCGCGCCGCCGCCCAGAGCCACAATGGAGGCTTCCTTCCGGCCGGCCAAATGGCGCAGGGCCTCTTTTTCGGCTTCCCTGAAATAGGCTTCGCCTTTTTGCTCGAATATTTCCCGCACGGTCAGGCCTTCCCTTTCTTCGATCCATTTATCGCTGTCGTAAAAGGGATGCTCCGTGAGCGCGGCCAGTTCCCGCCCGATGCGGCTTTTACCGGCGCCCATAAACCCGCTAAGATAGAGGTGCTTTTTCATATTCAACTATTTTTCTTAAAAATATTTTGCGGTGCAGCGGGGTGGCCCCGTTCTGCCGGATGCGGAGAATGTGTTCCTTTGTCCCGTATCCTTTGTTGCGCGCCCAGTTGTACCCGTCAAATTGTTGGCTATAATCCGTCATCAGCCTGTCGCGGTGCACTTTGGCCAGAATGGAGGCGCCGGCGATGCTGAGGGAACGGGCGTCGCCGCCAACCACGCTGACGCCCCGTAAAAGCTCGCCGCTTGCCGGCCAGACAAAGCGGGGAAAGTCCCGTCCGTCCACCAAAAGAAAATCGGGCCGAAGCGTCAGATTATCCACGGCGCGCTTCATAGCCGTAAAGGTGGCCTGTAAAATATTGGTTCGTTCTATTTCCTCCACATCGGCCAGCCCGATACCATAGGCCAGCGCTTTTTCTTTAATCACCGGCTCAAGGTCAGAGCGTTGTTTTTCGGTCAGTTTTTTGGAATCGTTAATGCCTTCCAGGACAATATCCCGGGGCAGGATAAGCGCGGCTGCCACAACAGGGCCGGCCAGCGCGCCCCGGCCGGCTTCGTCGATCCCGCATAAATAGCGGATATTCTGTTGGTAATATTGTTTATCGAATAATGAAAGAACGTTCATGCGTTATGCCGGTTTATAAATTAATCTTCCCGTATTTATACATATCAAAGCTCCAATATAAACCCGGCAGGATAAAGTTTCAACTGCGCCTACCATGTACGCCAGTTGACCAAACGCAGATTCTGTCCGTCGCTTTCGAAAATAAGAGCACCAAAGTGATCCGTACGCAGCGCTGCTACGCCGTTTTTGCGCAGCCGGCTCAGGGTCGCTGTACCGGGATGATGATATTTGTTGCCCTGCCCAACCGAAATCAGGGCATAGCGCGGCCGGATTAAATTGAGGAAGGTCTGAGACGTGGAAGTAACGCTGCCGTGATGCCCTACTTTTAACACGCGGGCATTTAAAAAATTCCCGTAGGAAAACAGAGCCTTTTCGGCGCTCATCTCCAGATCGCCGGTAAGTAAAAATGCGCTTCTGCCGTACACAATTTTCAAAACCAGCGAACTGTTGTTGACCTCTCTGCCCGAAAAACCGCCCTTTGCGTAGGCGCTGGTGGGATGTAAAATATATGCCCGGGCTTTATCGCCCACGTACAATTGCCGCCCCCTATTGCCGAACAGAACGGGAATCTTCAGGTCTTGCGCCGTTTTCAACAAATACCGATACAGTCTGCTTCTTCCCGCTTTTGGTGATAGGACCAGCGTATCCACCTGCATTTCGCGCAAAATAGTTGGAAACCCGCCGATATGATCGTTATGGTTGTGCGTCCCCACCAGATAGCGCAGTCGTTTCACGCCGTAATAACGCAGGGTTGGCAGCACAAAACGTTTGGCCGCGTCAAAGGGGAAAGATTGACCGCCGTCCACTAAAATGTTCACGCCGCCTGGAAAGCGAACCAGCGCGCAATCGCCCTGACGGACATCCAACTGGGTATATTGCAGTGTATTCCCGTTGTGCCGTGGAATTATAATCAATAGATACAGAATGAAAAAAAGTAAGACGATCCGCCTTAATCTTTTGCCGCTAAATGTGCTCACTTTTTCTGCGTTGGAATGGCCGCCGGTGGATTTCAGATTGAATATTGCGAATAACAGCAGAATGAACACCATAAGCATAAGCGGAGAGGGATGAGGTAGATACACCTGCACGAAAGGCAGCTTCGCATACAATGTAACCGCCGTTTCGATTCCTTTAAAAATGTAATAAATCAGTTCCCCCAACCCTTCGGCAAGCCAAATATTCAGGAAAGATAGCGGGATGAATAGAAAGGAAACCGTCAGCAATAAGCCGATTACCGGAATGATGACAATATTTATAAGCAGGGCGCCGGTCTGCAGCGTGCCGTAATAGCTCCAGGTTAAGGGAACGGTGCCCATCACGGCAGCGACAGAGACAAGCGCCGCGTCATAGCCGTATTTTCTTATAAAGCGCCCCAACCTGCCGTAAAACCGCGGCGCGGGTATTATCCGGCGCAGACGGGGATAGCCGTACAAAATACCGAAAACAGCGGCAAAAGAAAACTGAAACCCGGGCTGCAGCAACTGGGCCGGATCGAAAAACAACAGCAGCAAACCGGCGCCGGCCAGTATGTTAAGCGTGCGCGGACGACGTTCCAGAAACTGCGCCAAATAATACAAAGCGATCATTACCGCGGCCCGCACAACGGGCGTTTTGAAATCAACTAACGCCACAAATAAAAAAAGCATGCCTAACGATAAAAAAATTTTCATTCCGTAGGGCAAACGCAGCAGGGAAAAGAGAAGCATAAAAATAAGCAGAATAAATCCCACATGCAGTCCGGAAATGGCCAGTACATGGATAATACCCGTTTTTTGAAAATTTTCCAGCAGCGAACGATCCACGTCCTGTCGCTCTCCCAAAAGCAGCGCTTTTACTACCGAAGCGGCCGGTTCCGGGATAAAGCGGTCGATCCTACGGCGGATGGAATTTCGCAGGGGTTCCAGTATGGTTGACAACGACCTGCTGCTCTTGATTTTTCCCAGCAGTTCAATGGTTTCATCATCGGCAGGATATAAAGTATGAAAAATGCCGTTAAGCTGTAGATAATGGCGGTAATTAAAGGCGCCCGGATTGGAAGGCAAAGCGGGACGTCCCGGAGCTTGGTTGATTTTTAAAATATCACCCGGCTCAAATTTTTTACGCGCCTTTCCCTGATACAATAAAACGGTTCCTGCGGCTTTACGGACGGTTCCCCCTATTACCACGCTGTCGCAGTCAAAACGGTAGCGGTGCTTACCGTCTTTACGATACCCGGCTTCAGTAATCCTACCGAATACTGCGTCGATTTTCCCCATATCGTAGTGGACAAGATGATTGGGCGGAAACTGCGCCAGTTGAAAACGGATATTCAGCGTTCCAGCGAAAAAGAGCACGAACAGAGCCGGAAACAGCAGATAGCGGCGGTAAAAAAGATAAACCAGCAGAAAGATAATGAAACTGGAAACGAACACAATTTGCAATTGGGACAGAAATAACCTCGTAATAAAAATCCAGCCGAAAGCGATGCCGCCTGCATAGGTGCAGAAAAACCATACCGCCGGATACGGATGATACAGGTTGTCTAAAACATCTTTGTCCATATCAAATCGAAAAACGCATTAGGTCCTGCCCGACTGTTATTTTACCGTTTGAATAGTTTCCCACCCGTCGTAACAAGTCAGGCGTATCGTTCTCGGGATAAATATGTATCAAAACCAGATGATCAAACCGGCATTGCTCTGCCAGTTTGCGTAGTTCGCCGGGAGTCAGATGCCCCTCCTGAGCAGCCTCATCGGGATAGGAGCACTCGGTAAAGGCCAGGGCAGCACCGTGGGCGAATTGGGCCAGTTCGTTCGTGTATCCGCAGTCACCGCTGAAAAACACGCTGTTGCCCTTTTTTTCAAATCGATAAGAAACGCTACTTTCCGTATGCCCGTTGTAAAAATACCTTACGGTCAGGTCGGCCCATTGCAGCGGTTTTTCATCCAATTCCACAAGCTGCGGCAGAGCATCGGTAAGCCAGCTTCCCTGAGTTTGCCTTATTTGCCCGAACCAATCGACCAACCCATGGGGACCGTAGATTGTCAGATTCGCATTCACGCCGTTTTTGAGCAGGGCCCGGTTCATCAGCAAAGGAAAGACATCAGCACAATGATCCAGATGAAAATGGGTCAGAAAAATCGTTTGGATATCCAAAATATCTATCTGCTGTTCTTTAAGCCGTCGTAATATGCCCGGCCCGCAATCCAGCAAGGCGCTGCGCTTTCCATTCTTTAAAAAGAATCCGGCCGGGTTGCGGTGAGGCCCGGAAAGTATGGTTCCCGATCCGAGAATGGTAATTTCCATAAAAAATATTCTGCTATTTTTCTTTGATTAAAAATTTATTATCTTAAATGTTAAGTTTAATCGGTTCATTCTACAAGGGAGGCAACATGAAGACACGGTACTTTGTCATTCTTTCATTATTCTTTTCCCTCATATTCTGGCGATGCGGAGGGAATCCGGAAGCCGATGGTGACGAGGCGTTTAAACAAGGCGACTATAAACATGCCATCGGATTCTACCTGCAAGTTAAAAAAACTCAACCACAAAATTCAAGGATTGATGAAAAAATTGCGCTCTCCTATATGCAGTATGGAAAAAAATTATATGACAAACGCCGTAATTTAAAGGCCTTTGTCGGTAATTTTGAAAAAGGCGAGGGTTTTCTGCCCGAAGGTGAGCACAGTCCCGAATTCAACAAAGATTACAGCAATCTGCTGTACTATCTGGCCAAAGCCTATTACGAAACGGAACCGGCCAATGAGATTCAACGGGAGCAATATTTCAGCAAAACGCTGGATTATCTCGATCAGGCTTTGCTGATTGACATGGAAAATCAAGCGGCCGATTCGCTTCTGTCTTCCATCAAACAGGAACATTTTCAGAAAATGTTTGAAAAAGGGCTGGGATTTTACAAACAGGCCCGTAAGGACAGAAACAACGGCGATCTCTTTCTGAGCGCCGAGCACTATCTGGCCCGCGCTGTTTCTTTCAATCCCGATCACGAAGAAGCCCAAAAATATTTAAAGAAAACACGCAAGGAAACGCTGTCCATCCTGGATTATGATAAACCGTTCGCTCTGGCGGTAGCCGCCACCACCTACAAGGGAAAAACCTTTTTAATTGATTTTACCGGCGTCAACAATACCGGTGCGGACTTTACTTTTGATCCGCAGAAACTGGTGATTATCGATGAGGGAGAGAACGAATACACATTCGACAAAAGCCTGACCGAAAAATATAAAAACGGTTTGACGGAAGCGGTTACTTTAAAAGCCCGCAAACGCGTTGACGGCGTTCTGGTTTATCCGCTATCCAAAAAGACCAAACTGTTGCGGCTGGAATACGAAATGCCGGACGGTTATGTTGTAAAAAAATATTTTCCCTGATTTCTTTCCGCTGTCCAATAAAAAAAAGGCTGTCCGAATCGGACAGCCTTTTTGTTTTTAGGAAGCGAACTATTTATTTAAGCAGCAGGATCTTACGACGGATGGTATAATTGTTGTCCATCGTAATCTGATAGAAATAGAACCCGGAACTTACCTTGCTGCCGTTATAATCATCGGCGTTCCAGCGTATTGTATGTACACCCGCGCTCTTTGTTTCATTCACCAGTGTATTCACCTTTTGACCCAGAATATTGAAAATATCAATTTTCACCTGAACATTTTTAGGCACAAAATAGGTGATCGTTGTAGAAGGATTGAACGGATTCGGGGCATTTGCCGCCAGCTTAAAGCCCAAATCCCCTTCAATATCCTCTATATTGATGTTCGTTACCTCTACATTGGAGGTCGAGCCGTCGCTGCTGGCGCAGGTCATCACATTGGCATTGGCATCATAGGTCCAGCCGGATTTTGTCACGTCATTAACGCAAAATTCGAAGGTACTGCCTCCCCATGACCAACTGGAATAGGTTACGGCAATGCCGTCGCTGCCGGTTGTCCCGGAGGCGTCGTTGGTTGCCGCACCCGACCAGGTGCCGCTCACGCTGGCATCGGCTACCGGGCTGCCCGCGTCATCAACGATTTTTGTTTCCGCTTTTCCGCGTTTAAAGAAAAACCACGATTCCGTTGTAACCGTAATATTGTCCACATGCATGGTATTGGCGGCCGGTTCTGTTACCGTTATATAGTCCGTTTTCGTATTTGTATCCGAACCGTCCGCATTGGTAGCCGTTAACGAAACCGTGTATGTTCCCGCCGCAGTGTACTCGTGGCTGGGGTTCTGCTGTGTGGATGTGCCGCCGTCGCCAAAGTCCCAGCTCCAACTGGTGGGATTGTTGGTGGATTGATCGGTAAAGTTGACCGTAAGCGGCGCCGTACCCGAAGTGGGATCACCCACAAAATCCGCTACAGGCGGATTGCCGGTCGGTTCGGTAACCGTGATATAATCTGTTTTGGTCTGGGTATCCGAATCACAGGAATTGGAAGCCGTCAGTGTTACGGTATAGGTACCGGCGGTAGTGTACTCGTGGCTGGGATTTTGCACCGTAGAGGTATTCCCATCCCCAAAGTCCCAGCTCCAGGCTGTAACATCACCCGTACTCTGATCGGTAAAATTAACCGTCAGGGGCGCGTCTCCGGAGAGTGGGGTAGCGGAGAAATCCGCAGTGATTGCCACATATACTGTAATATAATCGGTTTTTGTATTGGTATCCGAGCCGCCCGGGCCGGTAACCGTGAGGGCCACCGTATAGGTTCCGGATGATGCGTACTGGTGGCTGGGGTTCTGTGCAGTGGACGTATTTCCATCGCCAAAGTCCCAACTCCAGCTGTCAATATCACCGGTCGATTGATCGGTGAAATTAACCGTTAAAGGCGGGCAGCCTTCGGTTACGTCGGATGTGAATTCGGCTGTCGGCGCTACGGCTCCGCCATCATTCACGGCGTTGTAAGCGTTCACGCGGCCTGCGCCCAGTTTTCCTGCATAGGAACTGTTCCCGGAAATACCGTCAATATTGTCGGCCGTATCGAACAGACGCTGTTTTACCTGATCGGCCGTCCAGTCCGGATGTCTCGACCAGATTAACGCGGCAACGCCGGCAGCGTTGGGCGAAGCCATAGAAGTTCCGCTTAAGCTGGCATAATCGTCCGCATCGGCGTTGTTATGATCGTGATAGGTGGAATAAATATCCGTGCCGGGCGCGGAAATATCCACCCAGGTGCCGTAGCTGGAAAAATCGGATTTTACATCGTTTTGATCGGTAGAGGCAACGGCAATGATGTCCGTACGATCGGTCATATAGTCTGTTGCTTCGTCGCTGTTATTCCCGGCGGATTTGAAAATAAGACCGCCACCGGCCAGAAAATAATCGATCGCATCGCCCAGCCCGCCGCTGTTGGAGGAGCCCCAACTGCAGGAAGCGATTCGGGCGCCGTTGTCAGCCGCATAATAAAATGCGTCGGCTGCAAAACCCATATCCACATAACCGGTTTCCCAGATAAAATAATAACCGGACCAGCCGATACGCAGAGCCATAACTTTTACACCGTTACCGGTTTCGGTTTGGGAACCGTTATTCCATCCACCGGCTACTGCGCCAACGCCATAATTATTGTTGTTAATAGCGCCGACAATACCGGAGGTATGCGTACCGTGCCCGTTAAAATCGCGCGGATCGTTGTCCGGTGTGGTGGCATCCTCACCGGATACACCGCTCTTTCCGTCCACAAAATCCCAGCCGATCCAGTCGTCTATATACCCATTGCCATCGTCATCCACACCGGCCGAACCGTTCTTTTCTGCCCAGTTGATCCACATATTGCCGCGGGCCGCTTCCGGATTGGAAGGCGAGGCATTGGCGCCGCCCAAATCCTTGTGATAATAGCGAACGCCGGTATCCAGAATGGCGACGATGATATCGCTGTTGCCCGTTTCTATATCCCAGGCTTCCGGCGCATCCATATCATGGTCGTTGCTGTTGTCCAGGTGCCATTGAGTGGAAAAACTGGGATCGTTCGGTATCCTGGCGTCCAGGCGATGCACACCGATTGGTTGGGCGTCAATTACGCCCGGCAGTGCACGGTACTCACGGGCCACCTGTTCCGGATCAACTTTTGCCGTAAAATTTACCCTAAACCAACCCCGCGGATCGATCTCCCGTCCTTTATAATAGCGTGGTGTTTTATTGGGATATTTTTGGATGAGTTGGCTTACCTGAAAGCGGGCAGCTAATGCATCGAGGGAGGGGATATCGCTTAAACCGGTTTGGGCTGCGCTGCTTTGTACTATTTTATTGACCGTATTACGGTCAAATTTAACAACAATTTGATTTTCTACATACCCGGCAAACCTCGGCGGATCTTTTTCAGGTACTCCCTGACCGCGGTTTGGTATAATACTGGCGCTTAAACCGATAGAAAAGATTAAAATAAGAAATAGGGATAAAACTGAATTTCTCATAATAAGGCTCCAAGTTGGTTAATGGTTAAATATTTATTTATCGATTGGCCGCAAAACCTCCTTTCTTCCGTTTAGTTTAAAATATTGGTTTCTTAGTTTTTTTATCATGAAAGATTAAACAATATACGCACTGACAAACGAAGTACGGTCATAATTATCTACCTGTTCATTTACTACGTAATGGATAGATACGGACATCGTTAAAAAAAATCGGCTAAATTTGAGTTTAGGTTCCTATTTAACAAAAATTTGTTGATTTTCATTCCAGTCAATCTTTTTCACGATGCGTTGTTTTGTCGCTCTCGTATGGAGGTATTTCTGATCAACTCGGCAAAAATATTGACCAGCACCGGATCAAATTGTGTACCGGCATTGCTGGTTAATTCTTCCAGTGCTGTTTCCGGAGATTTTTGCTTACTGTACACCCGGTCGGAAACAATAGATTCATAAGCATCCACGATAGCCAGTATCCGGGAAAAATAGGGTATGGCTTCCCCTTTAAGGCTGTCCGGGTATCCGGTACCGTCAAAACGTTCGTGGTGGTGCCGAATAATGGCGGCCACTTCGTGCAGTTCATCAATCTTTCCAACAATATTGCTTCCGATTATGGTATGTTCTTTGGCCGTTTTATATTCCATGTCCAGCAGCGAAGTTGATTTTTTAAGAATACTGTCCGGCATGCCTATCTTGCCGATATCATGCAGAATGGCCGAAAGCTCCAGAATAAATTTTTCGTGTTCGGTAAGTTTGAGCGCCTCAGCCATCATCAAAGCATACCGTGCTACACGGCGGGAATGACCGGAAGTGTAACTATCTTTGGCCTCCAATGCCGTTATGAGCGCCTGAATGGTTTTAAACAACATGGAAGTGCGTTTTTTGCTGTTTTTATAATCTTCCAGCCTGCGGCGTTCCAGATTGCGTTCTATGATAGTGGGCAAATTTTCGAGATTGAAGGGTTTGGTCAAAAAATCCGATGCACCGTTGGCCAGGGCCTTCTGCATAAGGGATTTTTTACCGGATGCCGTGAGCACCACAAACGGCACGGAAAATAAATATTTGCGCACCTCTTCAAGAAAATCTATGCCGGTGCCATCGGGTAAAATTACATCGGAGAGGATAAGATCAAAAGGTTGCTGTTTGATTGTATTCAAGGCGTCCTGCAAATTATACACCCCCACACAGTCATAGCCATGCCTTTCCAGGGCCTTGCTGATGGAACGGTGGGTAACTTTTTCGTCTTCCACCAGGAGAATCTTAATTTTTTTGTGTAAACTATTTGAATGCATTGAATCCCGTTATATGTTCTCCGACGATCAGTGTGTGTATTTCATGCGTTCCCTCGTAGGTTAAAACCGATTCGAGGTTGAGCATGTGCCGTATGGTTTGATATTCGTCCGTAATACCGTTGGCGGCCAGGATAGAACGGGCGCTGCGGGCAATATCCAGGGCCATGTGCACATTGTTTCGTTTGGCCAAAGAAACGTGATAATATTGCGCTTTACCGTTGTCTTTCAACAAGCCAAGCTGCCGGCAAAGCAATTGAGCTTTGGTTATTTCATTGAGCATTTCTACTAACTTCTGTTGGGTAATCTGAAAAGAGGCAACAGCTCTGCCGAATTGCGTACGGGTTTTACTGTATTCCAACGCTTCGTTATAGCAGGCCATGGCTGCCCCAACCGCCCCCCAGGCGATACCGTAACGGGCTTCGTTAAGACAGGATAGCGGCGCACGCAGACCCTGTGCCTGAGGTAAAATATTTTCTTCCGGAACAAAGCAGTCCATAAAACTCAATTCGGCCGTATCGGAAGCGCGCAGGGAATATTTACCTTTGACGGCCCGTGCCGTAAATCCCTGCCGTTCTTTTTCCACCAGAAAACCGCGCACAATCCCATCCAGCTTTGCCCAGACGACGGCCACATCGGCCAGCATGCCGTTGGTGATCCACATTTTACTTCCATTTAAAATATAACCGCCATCTGTCTTCAGGGCTTTGGTTTCCATTCCTCCGGGATCGGAGCCGTGATCGGGTTCGGTTAACCCGAAACAACCGATTAATTTTCCGGAAGCCAGTCCGGGAAGCCAGCGTCGTTTTTGCTCTTCGCTGCCATAGGTATAAATAGGATACATAACCAGCGAACCCTGTACGGAGGCAAAGGAACGCAGGCCGCTGTCGCCGCGCTCCAGCTCCTGCATAGCCAACCCGTACACGGTATGGCTAAGGCCCGCTCCGCCGTATTCTTCCGGGATCGTTACTCCCAGTAGTCCCATTTCGCCCAACAGAGGAATCAATTCGGTCGGGAAAACACCCCGGGCATGAAAATCGGCGATAATCGGCAGGAATTTTTCATCCACAAACTGGCGGATACTGCGCTGAATCATCCGCTCTTCATCTGAAAGGCTTTCGTAAATATGGTAGTAATCAACGGGAAAAAACATTAAACCTTCGGTTAATCTGTATTAGTGAAAAAATAAGTTTACAAAATTGAATCTGGTTTGGCAAATGGAAGAGGGAAATTGTGCGGTAAAATGAAGCACATGGAAAATGTGCCGGTGACGCGTAACGCAAGATTTATCTTGCGCTCAGAAGGCCAAGGCAGAAGGCACACAGGCACAAAGTGACGCGTGACGAGTAATTAGAAAATAGAAACTGGAAATTGGGAACGTGATTCTGGAAACTGGAAATTGGAAATTTGGAACTTTCGTAGCAAAGCGAAGAACGCGCCGTGGCGGGGGGAACTGGATACTCGATGCTGGGAAGTTGTAATTAGCTGAAAACTGCCCTTCGACAAGCTCCATTAGATTCCCCTCAAAGGGAATCTAAAAAATTAATTGTAGTCGTAGCTTTCTTTTTTGCTACTTTTTTCTTTGTTGACAAGTGTTAAAATGTGGATAACTTTTAAACCAACTGACAAAAGACTGAGTA
>DRQG01000079.1 GCA_011369465.1 Caldithrix abyssi | reverse complement strand
ATCGTTTGTGTAGATTTCAATTTGTGATTTTACTTTAACCGCTAATTTCAGAAATGTTGATAATCGCGGAAATGTCTATGGATTAGCAGTTAGATAACTTGTCCGTTCTTTAACGAAAACCATATCGTAAAATACATATCAAAATGTACGATGTAAAACAATATATTTTAAACCCTTTTATTCAGCCGTTTATACAGTCGTTTATAGTCTCGCTAATTATCACCGTCAGTAACTTTCTGTCCGATTATATGGTAAAGGATTCAAATGCTATGCCAGTTTTATCCTTATAATTGTGAATGCGGCTTCTATTACGGGCTGGGCCTTGCGGGAGGTGCATAATAGAAAATATTGATCTAATCATATATGCGCCGGGGTAAAACTCGTATTGTTCATATTTCTTCAATTAAATGTAGAATAATCTACAAGTCCGATTTTAATTTCATAGAGATATCCACAATTTTTTCTGTTAAAATTTAAAAAAAACCGCATAACTATCGTAATAACAATCGAGTATGCAAAAAATAGTGTTGGCGCCCCTTGAACTAAAAAACCGTTTGGTATGGCTCTTGCATAAAAGGTGATAACTGTTTCACATGCCTGACTTATTAAATTAAAGTACAAGGAGATATATCATGACGATTACGTCTTTGAGTCGCATCGTATTTTTACTTGCCATTGCGACGGCATTATTGCTTTCATTCATGAATGCCAGTCCGGAAAGAAGCTGGAAAGCCCCTCCGGAAGCAGATAAGCTGAAAAATCCCTTTGAGAATGATACTGAAGCCTGGAAAAAGGCGGAAGCAACGTTTCAGACTCTCTGTATGATTTGCCATGGTGAAAAGGGACACGGTGACGGTATTGCCGGTATGGCTCTCACCCCAAGGCCGGCAAATTTAACATCCGAAGATGTCCAAAAACAAACTGACGGGGCAATATTCTGGAAAATTACCAACGGCAATCCGCCAATGGCTTCTTATAAAGAAACGTTAAGCGAAGAACAACGCTGGCAATTGGTAAAATATATTAGAAGACTTGGTTCCGAATAATTTAAGCAACTTAGACTTAATATATTTAGGAGAGAATCGTGAGGAATATATTTCTGATCATTGCTGTTATGGCCGGATTAATTTATGCGCAGGATAAACCGGGGGAGAGCCGCTTTCTGCTGCGCGGGTATGCCCATTCGGGGCTGGAGATGAGAGAAGACGCCTCCACTTTTGTCGGAGGCTCTTTTAATCCGATTTTTCTGTGGCGTCAATCTCAAAAATTGCTTTTTGAAGCGGAACTGGAGATTGAAGTAGAGGGCGGTGAAACGAATATAGGTCTTGAATATGCAAATATGGCCTATATTCTACATTCATACGCCATATTGAGATTGGGAAAGTTTCTATTGCCTTTCGGGGCGTTTGCAGAAAAACTGCATCCCGCCTGGATTAACCGAATGCCTACAAAGCCTCTGGGTTTTGGACACGATGGCGTAGGACCTGCGCGAGGGCTGGGTGTTGAACTGCGCGGCGGAATTCCGGTTGGTGTGGCCAAAATGAGCTACTCCGTTTATGTAATAAATGGTCCTGTTCTTAATGATGGAAGCGACCCGACCCTCGAACCCGAAGAAGCCGGGAAAGTGAATTACGAACCGACGGGAGAATTGGAGAGTGAAAATAAAGCGATAGGCGGCCGTGTATCGTTATTGCCATTTTCCAATTCTTCCATGGAAATCGGTCTTTCCGGTTTTTACTCCAATGTGGGACAAAAAGGTACAGAGTACGAAGATGTAACACTTTTTGCCTATGCACTGGATTTTTCCTTCGTAAAAAAGGTTTCATTTCTCAGCGGTGTCATCGATATTAAAGCTCAGTATAATGCCGAAAATGTGAGTGACGCTTATTACACCAATTATGAAGATTCCAGCCGCTATACTTTCAAAAATAACAGTTCATCCTATTATGGCCAATTATCCTATCGCCCGGTAAATCTCGGTTCCGATTTCTTCAACAGTTTAGAGATTGTGGGCCGATATTCGGCTTTGTCTTTTCCAAAAGGCGCCTTGTGGGAAGCGGATCAGACCCAGGTTGCGGTTGGTATTAATTATTGGATTGATTGGCGTAACGTAATCAAACTAACCTATCAGGTAACCGATGCCGGGGCCCATGGTGAGGAAAGCGGAGAAGGCCAGGAATCACGGGATGCTGTATTTATTCACTGGGCTTTTGGTTTTTAAGTTTTATCAAAAGGAGCAATAAAATGAAGAAATACAAATTTAAGATAATAGCCGGCATATTTTTACTGATGACTGTAGCGCTTTTTATTGCCAGTTGTGCTGCTTCCAAGCCCATCGCCGATAAGCCGGGTGCGTTACTATGGGGCGAAAATTGTGTTCGCTGCCATAATGCACCGTCACCGTCTGCCTTTAGCGATACACAATGGGAAGCCATTGGTAAACATATGCGTGTTCGCGCTAATCTAACAGAAGATGAAGTAAATAAGATCGTGGAATTTTTAAGTATGGCTAATCAGTAAACCGTTAGCCACGAAAGGGGGAGACGGGTTTGTTAGTGAAGTAACACTGTACCGCCCGGTATAGTATCACTGCAAACTGTCTCAAGGATGGGGATGGAGCACACCGTCCCCATTTTTATTTATATGAGATCCCGAACATTTTCAATTATCCAAAATAATTATTTCGGATTCTTTAAAAAATGGCTATTTTGTTCTCCCGTGTAAGGAAATGAAGAGACTACCCGCTGCATACAATGGCCCGGGTTTTTCATAATAAAGGAGGTGAGTTATGTCCAGTAAACGGTATTTTGATGAAGTTGCCCGCCAATGGGATGAGATGAGAGAGGAATTCTTTTCGGATACTGTCAGGGAACGGGCGTTGGCGGTTGCCTGCGTAGAACCGGGCAAGCTTGCTGCTGATATCGGAGCGGGGACCGGCTTCATCACAGAAGCATTGATTCGCGCCGGCCTGAAAGTGATTACAGTAGATCAGTCCGAGGCCATGCTGGAAGAAATGCATAGGAAATTTGCGGCGGTCGAGGGAATTGACTACCGTGTGGGAGAGGCTGAACATTTGCCCATTTCAAGCGAAAGTATAGATTACGTCTTTGCGAATATGTATCTACATCATGTTGAGACCCCGCCTAAAGCCATTGCAGAAATGACGCGGATTCTCAAACCCGGGGGCAAAATGGTCATCACAGACTTGGATGAGCATCAATATGAATTTTTGCGGACCGAACAACAAGACCGCTGGTTAGGTTTTAAACGGGAGGATATTGAAAAATGGTTTAAAGATGCCGGCCTGGAAGATGTGACCATAGACTGTGTGGATGATGATTGTTGTGCTCAATCGAAATGCGGGTGTGACTCTGCAAACATCAGTATATTTGTGGCCTCCGGCGTGAAGTGAACGGCAAAGCAGATGAAAAGAACCAGCCGGTAGGTAAGAGAAGCATGGGGGTAATCATAGATGATAGCTTCATCAAAGAGTACAGCCGGTTCCAGGGCATCTACTTGGGATCGTGTAGCATCTTCCTACGACTCTACAAGGAAAAAAGATCCTGTTTATATATCATGTATTCACTTGACGGCCAGGGTAGTCCCAAAGGATACTGTGATCTGTCTCGATGCGGGATGCGGGACAGGGTTGTCAAGTGAAGCTGTCAGCTCAAAATGCAGAATAGTGATTGCCGTGGACTACTCACGTGACAGTCTGAAAATATTAAGAAGTAAAAACCTTCAAAATGTCATTCTTGTTCAAGCGGACTTGACAGCCCTACCTTTCAAAGAATCTGTTTTTAATGCTTGTGTATGTGCAAATGCTTTTCAGCACCTTGCTCCGGGTAGTCAGCATGATATTGCTGCTTCGGAGCTAAAACGAGTTACAAAAGAAAAAGGGATACTCAGTGTTTCTGTCCATCATTATTCAAGGAGTAAACAGAAAGCGGGTTGGATAAAGGAAGGGAAGCCGGGGCAGGCCGGCATAGATTATATTTATCGATTTAATCGAGATTACTTCCAGTCTCTCTTTCCCGATTCAATTGTAAAGGGTATTGGTTACTATGGTTGGTTGAAAGTTCCATTCTGGGGTAGTCGGCTTCAAAATGTTATTGGAATCTTGTTTGGCAAAATTGCCGCTTTCCTTGGATTTGGTCATATGTTGATATCGATTACCCCCAAAATCCAAAAGAACCGAAGGTAATAAAGACTTCGATGCATACCACTTGGCTGCAACGGGGGGTAAATATTGCTGCGATGATTTCTAAAAGTTGCTATGCCTATCATCTTCTGAAATTATTCGCGTTTTGTTTTGCCGCCTTGCCACCCGTAAAGCGCAACCTGGCAGCCTGCCGGTGGAACCAAAAAGCGTACAAAAGAGAATATTTTATTTCTTGTACGTTTTGGTATGTTTCATTTTTTTTCGTTTTCCGGCTGTTTGGTTTTCTCTTTGGAATTATTTTTAAATTTCTTTAAAGTGAAGCCGGCTTCGTTTATTTTTTCTTTGAGTAACAGAGAATCGACAGCAGCGTTCGGGCTGACTTCGAGGGTAACAACCCCTTTGTTTAACTCTATGTCGGTTTGATTGATGCCTTCGATGGATTTCAGCTTTTTTTCCAATCCGTAAGCACAAAACGGGCAGGAAAGACCATCCACTTGTAAAGTAATCTTCTCTTTTTCCTTATCCTTTGTTTCCTTCTTAGTATCCTGTGCCTGAACCGTAAAGGGCAAGCTCAGTACAGTAAACAGTACGATAGCCGTGATCCATTTAGCGATGTATTTTTGCATGATTACACTCCTTCTATTAATAAATGGGTGGAAAATGATATTCCAATCCAACAATCAGTTCGTTTGGTGGTTTGGTATTCCCATCATATATAAATGGTATCATAATTCCGGTTTTGAACATGACATTGCGGTAGCTGAATAGCAGACCGGGAGAGAAACCAAGTACATAGGTTGAGGATTCAGAAGCCGCCGCTTTGGCAAAATTGGTCCGTCCGTTTAATTCGATCAAAAAAACAGGATCGGGTTGTAGATATTCCAAAAGCCAGGGACGGATACCGTAGGCAATATCTGCACGGGCGATATTGCTGAAGTTGTTGTTTACCCGATACCGTAATCCGCTGAAAAAATAGTGCCGCCGGGATTCATATCCATAGGATAAACCGAGGAAATAATCGTATCTGTTTTGTGCACCGTCGGGAGAGAGGAAAATACCACCGTGCAAAGCGGCCTGTTTACTGGCTCCCGGCATATCTTCACGATAGAAACGGTATTTCGTGCGCAAAGCCCAGATCGTGGGAGTCGTTCCGGTTTCCAGAGGATACGCGGCAGCCAGTGTAATAGCCCAGTCGGCAGTTATGCCATAAAGTAATTCACTGGTATTGTACCAGGCTCCGTCAAATTGTTCAAACTCGCTTTCCAGAGCAAAACCGTATTTATACATTGTATGCGGCCCCAAACCGAACAGAGGTTCATGAGCCATGCTCATGATTGGGAACAAAATCAACGCGAATAATATCGTTATTTTATTTTTCAAGCCTTATCCCTTATCACTATCATTTTTTATTAAAACGCGCTGTACTATGGTACAATGTTCCCCGATGAATAAAAAAGTCATTTTTGTAAAATCATACGTTTGGTCTGAATAAACTCGCCGGCGGTCAGGCGATAGAAATAGACGCCGCTGGCAACCGCTCGTCCTCTGGTATCGCGGCCGTTCCAAAAAGCGGCCTTGTAACCGGCGCCGCTCCATTCATCGGTAAGCGTATTCACTAACCTGCCGTTGATATCGAATATCTGCAAACGAACATGCGCGCCGCCGGCCGGTATTGAGTATTGGATAGTAGTAGAAGGATTAAACGGGTTGGGCGCATTTTGAGACAGGTGAAATGTAACCGGTGCGCCGGTACGTTCATCTATGGAAGTTACCCTCTTCGCCGGTTTAAAGGCGATGCTGCGCGGTATGTTTAAATCGCCGCCGGTAATAGTTTGCTGATAACTCCGGCTCTCATTAAAAACCACAACCTGATTATTATAATATGATGAGGAAAATAATCTGCCGGCATCATCAAAAGCCACGCCTTGCGGCCCGGACAGATCATCATGCTTAATCTGGGACAAGTAGGTTCCGCTTGTATCAAATAAGACAATGTTGTTTGAGCCGCCCCCGGCCACAAACAATATATCATCCGCGTCACGGGCGATCCCCATTGGGCTGGATAAATTACCACCCGTAAAGGAAGTCACCGGTTGTTCAGCCGGGTTATATTTTATCACTTTGGCGTTAAGGGCGCTGGCCACATAAATATTCCCGCGTGAATCCAGTGCGGCACAATTCGGACCGTCCAATCCGCCGCCTTCAAAAGTGCGTAAATAATTTCCTTCCAGATCGAAAACAATAACACGGTCGTTATTAAAACTACATACATACAGCGTTGAGGAATCCGCGAGTGTTAAACCGGTAGGCCCGCTTAATTGCTGATGCGAGAATTTTTTTACAAACCGGTCATTTTCGTCAAAAACAAACACTTCATTGGAAAGCTGGCTGGATACATAATAATTTCCGTTTGGTGCAAAAACGATACCGCGGGTTCCGTTGAGCCCCTGAGCGGTTACGCTACGCAAATAATTCCCGACAGAATCGTAAACGGCCACTTTGTCATTGCCGTAACTGGATACATAGAATTCGCCTGTCTCCGGTGGAGGAAGAAAAGGCTGGGCGAATAGAAATTGCATGCCCGCCAGAATAGTAACAATACTGTAAAAACGCATGACGTCTCCTTCAATTGTATCGCAAGAGAGAAGCGGCCGGAAATTTAATGTGAATGACCCGACTCATTGTGTCCCGACCCGTTCTGTTCATCGGAATCAGTTTCGGGCTCATCCAGATTTATAACCTCAATAAGCGCAAGTTGGATTGTACCCTTGCCCTTTATGGCAATTCCACTCTCACCGGCAGGTAAATCGGAACTATGACCGTGATTCACCAGGTCGCTATCTACATAGCCTCGGAAATGGCCGCTGCTGCTAACCGCTTTCAGAGTAAGCCAACTTCCCTCCGGATAGGTGCCGGAGTCGAATATTTTTACGGAACCGTTCTCTTTACGTCCCAGACGAACTTTGTCCTTTTCCCTTACAAAAAAGTCATAGGTATCGGTTCCGGTTACGTGATGAACCAGAAAGAAGCGGCCGTTAAAACCGTCCAGATTCAGACGGGCACTGATCTGCAGATTGCTTAATTTCGGGCCAAATGTCAGAAGAAAGGCCTGGTCTCCTATGGTACTGATTTCAAGGATGGGAGTGCCGTCCGGCGCCTGATTATTTTTAACGATCAGATTATCCCAACTTCCTTTTAATAAACGAAAATTCTGGCGGAATTTTAAAGCGGCATCACTGCCCGTTTCAAAAGTCCATGACCCGTTGTCCGTAGTCTCGATCTTTGTTCCGGATGCAGTGGATTGTACATTTTCCTCCGTGTTCTGTACAGAGGCTGCAGATGTTCCCACACCAAAGCGATATACCAGTTCACCGCCGTGATCAGCCGTTGCCTTAACCAGAAAAAGGCCGCCGGCAGCAATGAAAAACAACCCCCAGGAAACCAACGATTTCTGATCCAACGATTTCCAGCGAAGAAATAAGCGGATTACAGCATATATTCCGAAAAACAGCATGGTGTACAGCGCCAAATCGGCATGTTCGCTGATGACCGGATAAGAAGGCGTTGGTAAATCGACGATATCGGCTGCCTGCTTGCCACTGAGATATGCGGCGACTGTCCCCAGTGCTCCCAATGTATATAAAGAAAGCGCGGCCGGTTGCAGCCACTCATATTTTTTGAACAGATTAGCCGCCAGGTCGGCCAAAACGGCTATAATTAACAAAGCAATAGGGAAATGGATGATAAGCGGGTGGATATTGCTCATAAAGTCCGGTAATATTTGCATAATGTTTCCTTTCTATAATGCCCATTCCAAAACGGCTGTTAAAGCAAAATTGGGGCTGCTTTCGCTAAACCCTTTTATTAAATATAGTGAGGTATAGGTACTGCGGCTTAGGGCGGCACTTAAGCCTAAAGATAGCTGCTGCGGCGGCTGCACACCGCTGATTATTTCGCTATAGGCCCGGTAATAAAGATTAATCGAGTATCGACCCTGCAAGAAAAACTTACCTGCGCCTATACCAAAACTGAAAGGATTTCGGTATTCGATACCCGGCGGATTTCCCAAAACCAAATATCCGGCGTTTGCAAACCCGTAATAACTGCCAAACCATTGCCGCAAAGCCAGGCCGGCTCCGTAATCAAATTCACCGGTGCTAAACAGCGAAAGAGCAGCGGATGTAGGAATTTTAACCTGCGCCGTAAGATAAACCGTGGGTGCCGCGTTCAACGGTTGAAATATCCGGTATTCTCCGTAAAGGAAAACATCACCTATACCGGAATTATAGGTATGATCCTTCATTGTCTCTCCCATGTGATACGGATCGTTATAATCTGTTTGCTCGGCATCGGCAAAGATGTCGTTTTGCATGATAAACGGAACATAACCGGAAATCATCAAGTCGCCCTCGGTATAGCGCAATCCCAGATTCATATAATATGTCTGTAGAGTTTCAGTGTAAATATAGTACCCGTTGTTATACGAAAATGATGTGCTTAGTGTTAAATTGCCCGCCTGAACCCGTGTAAACAAAAATAAAGGGATCATTAACAGGGCAAATCCCAGGGTCGTCTTAAGACCCCGGGATATACGAATGCTAAATAATTTCATTATTTTGATTCCGTTTTCGGTTCTGATTTTTTTCCGTTCATTTCTTTATAGGACTGCATCATCTTTTCCATCGATTTCATCATCTCCTGCATCTGTTTTTGCATCTGTTCCATGTGACTCTTCATAGACGGATCATTCATCATATTCTTATCATTCATCATTTTTTGCATATTCTGCATCATCTGCTGCATATCGCCGGTCATGTTTTTCATGTGCATGCCCATGTTTTCCATCATCATTTGAGAACCTTCACCGCCATGCATCATACCGGAGCGGTTAGCCTGGCCTTGACCCGACATCATACCGGGCTGACCCTCTTTGTGCTCCATCATCATGCCTCGGGCATTGCCCTCATGATTATGCAGATTTTGCATCATATTTTGCATTTGTTGGTTCATATCCTGCATGTGCTGCATCATCTGGTCCATATTCATCATCATATTCTGTTGATTCATATGTTCCATGCCGTTGTGCATACCGCCCTGCATATTTTGCCTGTTGCCCATATCCTGATGGTTACCCATATGCTGAGCCTTCAGTGCTGTTAACGGAAATAATGAAAATAAAAATAACGCTAATGTTGTGGTTAATAAATTGAGCTTGTTCATGACAAACCTCCTTACAAAGTTAATGAAGACTTTTTTATTAATTAAAAAACGTATAATTACCATTAATTATTCTATTCTGTTACTTTCATCTATATAACATCAATCAAAAGCTATGCCAGAAAAGGATGAAATTATATATCCTTTTAATAATCAATAAGTTATGTGCTGATTATTGAGAATGTTTTGATTGGTCAGCAATAGAGAAGGAAAATCTGTAGAATAATCTACATAAAATTGTAGATTATTCTACTTATAAATAGAAGTTTGGAATTCCGAACATGAACAAATACGGGCAGGGAAGTGTTGACAAAGTTTTTAAAAAAGCGGAAGATATGAAAAGTATAAACCGGCAACCGAATGTCATATCTTCCGCCAAAGGAAAGTGGTTTTATTTGATCAGCATTAATTTTTTTATTTCTCTACGTCCTTTACCTTTCAATTCGTAATAATAAATGCCGCTGGAAAGTTTATCGGCATCCAGACGTATTCGATATTTTTTAGGTTGGAAATTCTTATCCAGGATAGTCATTACTTGCTGACCAATTACATTATACAATTTTAATGTATAGCGTCCGGATTTTGCAATGGCAAACGGTATGGTGGTTACACTGTTGAATGGATTCGGATAGTTCTGGTATAAAACAAAATCAGCGACAACCGGAACGGGAGTGTGTTCGATACCCGTAATAATATAATCTGACTTGGCAATGGCGTCGTTAAGTAACGACATGGTATAATTGTGGTTATGAACGCCTCCGCTCTCATCCGATTCGGCAAATTCAAGATTGTGGACAGCCTCTTCCAAATAACTCAATTTTAATGAATCCGTGCTGCCCTCCAAAATGGAATCTGCCCGGGCAACTTTCATGGCTGCTATTGAATCCTGCTTGGCGAATTCATTCTGCCAGAATTCGATAAGGTTCATTGCTTTTTCAGCACCAATCGACTGATGACAAGCGGTACAGGAAGCGGTCATATTTCCATTGCCTTCGTCAACAATAACCGCCCATGAGTGACCGCCGAACATACTGGAATTGCTACCGTCCACATCTGCGGCATACATATGACAATCCACACACTGAATGCCGGGCATGGTTACCGAATCGGGAACACCGATTCCACCGGTGCCGCTCTCAATATTATAACTCAAATGGTCTGTATCAGGAAAACGTAAATTCCCATGACATTGGCCGCATAACTCTTGTGGATTTTCCATTGTTTCATATTCTTTGGTGGTGGAATTAAAATACAAAAGAGAATCCGGATGCATGGGGTTATGGCAAGCCGTACAGGCCACATCCGGCCACTCTGTGCTGTTCTGCGGAGTCGTTTCTGCAGTAAACACGCCGCTATTCGTTGTAAAAAAGTAATCCAATGCTTCACTTTCCGTCATGCCGCCATTTTCCAACACCGAGGTTGGAGAGTGGCAGGCAACGCAATTCTCTTCGGCAGCAACATCTTCGGGAGTGCTTCCCGCAAATTCTTCGCTCAATTCGGCAGCTACATCATCCTGGCCGCGATGTCCGTGTGTACTCATTTTCCAGGCATCATAGCGGAGATGATCTGTATCCTGGTATCTTAAACTGCCATGGCATTGGCCGCACAATGCGCTGGTATTTCCAACCGAATCATATTGAGCTGTGGTGGAATTGAATATGGCAATTTCCGGTCGCGGACCGGACCAATGGTTCTCCGGAACCTGATGGCATGTTTCACACCAGATATGCGGCCATTCTTCCGTATTTTTACTGGATGTTGTATCCGCAAAATTTCCGTTGCTATCGGTTGAGAAAAAATAATTAAGTGCCTCCACTTCACTCATACCTTCGTTTGCTGTAACGGCCAAAGGTGAGTGACAGGCGATGCAATTTTCAGCCTCTTGTCCGAAAATAACAGAATCAGGCGGTAGTCCGGTCCATTCCTCTGCTAACTCAAGCGCTACATCATCCTGAGTATTGGAATGGTGGCTGGTGATCCATAGGTCATGATCATCCGAATGACATGTACCACAATTCAAACCGGTTTGTGCCAATAAAGTCGAATTAAGAAATGAAAAAAGAAAAATACCATTTATTAGAATAATTGTTTTAAATAAATTTAAGTTTCGCATTATTGTCTATCCTCCTAATTATCAATCACTGGCATTCCTGGCATTACAGGTACCATAAAAAACAAATCCATAAAACCTTACGACTTTTTCTTGCAGATTTATCCTTCCGCACAGAGAAATATTCTAGAGACGTACTGAATGCACCAAAAGTCGTAAATGGGTTTGGAATACAAATGTGATACACTGTACAAGATATATCAGACCGCCTGAAAGCGGCGAAGGTTAGCCAAATTTACTATGCCTGCAATTCCGGCTAAAGATATGGAGGATTGAATTAACTTGTATAAAGCTGCACACGACGTAGCATCCTTTTAGAGTTATTACAATTTAATATATTTTTTCAACAATACAAGAAATAATTCACATAACTATTCAGGGTTTCTTTACGGTTTTCTACCTCGCATAAGTCGTCTTAAAATAATAATTACCATATTAAATATGGTATCGGTTTTTATTTATTATCTGAGATGATTTAAATAAAAATGTCGTTGCAGTGCATGTATTTTTCAACATTACTACAACGACATTGCTTGACGGAAGGGATGATTCAAATAGTCTTATAAGGCTTCCGCATCGACTGCGCCGGTGCGTATTTTTATAACCTTTTCAACGGGGGTAACGTAGATGATACCGTCTCCTTTCTGGCCGGTATAGGCCACTGTCCGTAATGTTTCCAGGATGCGATCGACATCTTGGGCCCGGCAGACCATTTCCAATTTTGATATATCCGAATACTTCTGTACCACTTTGATGGAATACTTCGATTCGCCGCTGTTAACCAGATGCTCACCCATTCCGAGTACATCCACAAGCGTGATGTCGGATATACCCAATTCCTCCATCGCTTCAACAATTTTATCCGCTTTTTCCGAGCGAACAAACGCTTTTATTTCCTTCATGGCTTACACCCTCTTTTTAGTGATTGGGGTTGCCTGAAGCAACCCCGTTTGTTTTAATCCTCTGTATCGTTCCTGTTGTCTTCGTCTTTGTCAAGTTGTATAGCCAAATGTTTTACGGTTCCGGATTTCCACAGATAATAGATAGCGGGAATCACGATCAGCGTCAGTACGGTAGAAGAAACCATCCCGCCTACCATGGGCGCAGCTATACGTTTCATCGTTTGCGATCCCGCGCCTGTTCCCCAAAGAATAGGTACAAGGCCAATCATAGTCGTCATTACCGTCATCAGTTTAGGCCTAACACGCTCCACAGCGCCTTCAATGATGGCATCGTACAAATCTTTCATGCTGCGCATTGTGCCACTGAGCATTTTATCTTTAAAAACATTATCCAGATAAACCAGCATCACTACACCTGTTTCCGCCGCCAGACCGGCCAGGGCAATGAAGCCAACGCCCACCGCCACACTAAAATTATAATCCAGTAGATACATAAACCAGATGCCGCCTACCAATGCAAAAGGCAGAGAAAGCATAACGATGAGACTTTCGGTAAAGTTCTTAAAGTTAAAATAGAGCAGCAGGAAGATGACCACCAGTGTAATCGGTACAACGATGTTCAGCCGTTTCTGAGCGCGCTCCATGTATTCGTATTGACCGCTCCACACTATACTGTAGCCTTCGGGAAAGTCCACTCTCTCATCGACTATTTTCCGGGCGTTTTGTACGTAAGTACCTACATCAATACCGCGTAAGTCAACATACAGCCAGGCTGTACGACGTGCATTTTCGCTCTTTATAACCGGTGGCCCCTTTTTTATGGAAATATCTGCCAGGTAACTGAGTGGTACCTGAGCTCCACCGGGTGTCGGCACCAGCACCCGTTTAATGGCACTCAGGTTGTCGCGTAATTCCCGGCTGTAACGTACGTTAACAGGATATCTTTCCAGGCCTTCCACCGTGTACGTTACATTCATACCGCCAATGGCCGACATAATGACATCCTGCACATCTCCAACCGTTAGTCCGTAACGGGCCACTTCTTCTCGCTTGATATCAAAATCGAAATAGTTCCCGCCTACAGCTTTATCCGGGAATACACTTAACGTGCCTTTTACGTCCTTGATTACAGCCGCAATTTCCTGCCCAAGATCGGAAAGTACCTGCAGGTCCGGGCCCATTATTTTGATTCCAACGGGAGTTTTTATTCCGGTTGAAAGCATATCGATACGCGTTTTAATCGGCATAGTCCATGCGTTGGTAAGGCCCGGGAATTGAATAGCGGCATCCATTTCTTTCACCAGTTTATCTAAGGTCATGCCGGGCCGCCATTCTTCTTTTGGCTTTAACATAATGGTTGTCTCAATCATGGACAGAGGAGCCGGATCGGTAGCGGTTTCCGCACGGCCTATTTTTCCGAAGACATGGTGTACTTCAGGAAAACTTTTAATGATTTTATCGGTTTGCTGCAGAATTTCCTTTGCTTTCGTAACACTGATACCCGGATCGGTCGTTGGCATGTAGAGCAAGTCTCCTTCGTTTAAAGGAGGCATAAATTCGGAACCGATTTTTCCCATGGGAAGAAACGTAATAACCAGAATAACAAAAGCAATGCCAATGGTTATCCAACGGAAACGCAGAACCCAATGAATGATTGGTTTATACAACTTAACCAAGAACCGGCTGATGGGGTTTTTATTTTCCGGCATGATTTTACCACGCACAAAATAACCCATTAAAACAGGCACTATGGTAATAGCCAAAAGAGCCGCCCCGGCCATGGCATACGTTTTAGTAAAAGCCAAAGGTTTAAACAAACGCCCTTCTTGCGCCTGCAGCGAAAACACCGGTAAAAATGAGATGGTGATAATCAGTAGCGAATAAAAAAGTGCCGGCCCCACTTCTTTGGATGAATCGATGATAATCCGCCAATGGTCTTTTTTACCGCCGTCTTTTTCGATATGTTTATGAGCATTCTCGATCATCACAATGGCCGCATCTACCATAGCTCCAATGGCGATGGCAATTCCACCCAGCGACATGATGTTGGCATTAATACCCTGAAAGTACATAATCATAAACGAAATCAGAATGCCCATAGGCAGTGTAAACAAAGCTACAAAAGAAGAACGAAAATGAAGCAGAAAGATGATAGTCACTAATGCTACAACCAAAAGTTCTTCGATGAGCTTCCAGCTCAGATTGTCTATCGCTGCTTGAATAAGATTGGAGCGGTCATACGCAGTATGAATTGTAACACCCTCCGGCAGCCCTTTTTTCAACTCTTCCAGTTTCTCTTTTACAAGTTTGATGGTTTTTAAGGCGTTTTCACCATATCGCATTACAATAACACCGCCCACAGCTTCGCCTTCGCCGTTCCATTCGGCTATACCGCGGCGCAACTCAGGGCCGATAGTTACATTCGCTACGTTCTTAATGTAAATGGGAGTACCGTTTTTATCCACGCCAAGTGCAATATTCTCTATATCTTGCACGGATTTAATGTATCCTAATCCCCTCACCATAAATTCTGTTTCGCCCAATTCCACTAAACGGCCACCCACATCGTTATTGCTGCGTTTGATAGCCATCCGCACTTTTTGGATAGGTATATTGTAAGCCAGCAATTTATTGGGATCCACTTCCACCTGGTATTGTTTAACGTAACCGCCAATGGAAGCCACCTCAGCTACGCCGGGGACGCTGGTTAATTCGTAACGCAGGTACCAGTCCTGTATGGAACGCAATTCCTGCAAGTCATACTTATCCCCTCCATCCAACACATATTCATACACCCAGCCTACGCCTGTAGCATCCGGGCCCAAAGTAGGTGTTACACCCTGAGGCAGGCGGTTGGATACATAGTTCAAGTATTCCAGCACCCGGCTGCGCGCCCAGTACAGGTCGGTGCCATCTTCAAAAATGATGTACACGAAGGACAAGCCGAAAAAGGAATATCCGCGCACCACTTTGGCATAGGGCACCGCCAGCATGGCCGTTGTAAGCGGATAGGTAACCTGGTCCTCCACCACCTGCGGCGCCTGCCCCGGGAATTCCGTGAAGATGATCACTTGCACATCACTCAAATCCGGAATAGCATCCACCGGTGTATCCAACATCGTGTAGATGCCGCCCAATGCAATAATTGCTGTAAATATAATCACCAGAAAACGGTTGTTAACTGATTTTTCGATAATTTTTTCTAACATTTTTTTCTCCGTTTAAAGCAACTTCGATTATGCCTGTTTATTTCTGAGAAAGCAAGCTACTCCACACTATTCATAAAATGAGCGGCTTTGAGTTTGAGATTTGTACAACTCCCTCAGTCCCCCTTTTTTAAGGGGGATGGAGGTATTAATACCCGCCACATTTGCCTTCGCCGCACTTCATCTCGGAATCCGCTTGCTTTTTTACGGCAGGTTTTTCATCTTTTTCCATATTCATTGTTGAATGATCGTGGTCCTCATTCCCGGAATTATCCTGATCCATTTCCATTGTTGAATGGTCTTCTTGATCCTCAACGGATTTATCCGGGCTTTTATCCATATCCGTTTCCTTTTTTGTCTCTTTTTGTGCCTTGCCTGCTTTTTCGGCGAGCATCTTCTGGATGGCCTCCTGTAAACGGCTCTCACTGTCTAACAAAAATTGGGCCGAAATAACGATTTCTTCGTCGCCCAGCAATCCACCGATGATGCGTATCTTGCCGTCATCGCTTTCTTCACCGATATTGACTTCCCGCGGCTCAAAACGACCGCCTTCACGGGCAATAAAAACCAGGTTACGCCTGCCGGATCGGATGACCGCTTCCACCGGCACCACCAAAGCATCTTTGATGGGTGGTGTTTGTATAAGGACATTAGTGTACATACCCGGTTTGAGCTGAAGACCGGGGTTGGGAAATTCCAGACGGATTTTTAAATCGCGTGCCTTTTCATCCAGATAAGGATAGATATAGGTGATTTTGCCTTCAAGCGTTTTACCCGGTACGTATGGCAGCTCTATTTTGGCTGTCTGGCCGGTGCGTACCCAGGGCGCTTCGTTGTCATAAATACTGGCCAAAACCCATACGGTGGAAAGATCGGCAATTTGATATAAATCCTTGCCTTCCTTAACAAACATACCATCTATGGCATTCTTATGGATAACCACACCGCTTGCCGGCGAATTAAGGCGTAATGTTTTCCGTACCACGCCTGTTTCCTGCAAACGGTTGATCTCGGATTCCGGAATATCCCAATACAACAATCGCTGCCGTGATGCGTTTAGCAGAGACTGGGCTCCATCGCGCACGCTGGCAAATTTGCTTTCGCCAACCATTTTCTGGTTTTTTAAAGCCAACAGATACTCCTGTTGTGTGGTAACCAGCTCCGGTGAATAAATTTCCAGTAAAGTTTGCCCTTTACGTACAGGTTTACCGGTATAGTCCACATAAAGTTTTTCTATCCAGCCGCTAATTTTGGATGAAACGGTGTATAGCTTTTCTTCGTTATAATCGACTTTTGCAACGGTACGAATGGTACGGCTGAAGTCAATCCGTTGTACATGCGCCGTACGCACACCCATGTTTTGAACCGTTACCGGGTCAATTTGAATAGAACTTCCCGACGAAACCTGGTCTTCGTACACAGGGATCAAATCCATACCCATTTTTGATTTACCGGGGCGGTCATAAATTTCTGTCGGATTCATAGGCGCCTGCCAGTATAATATTTTACGCTCACCAGTGGCGGATTTTGATTTAGATTTATCTGATCCTTTATCGGTGCCGGTATTTTGTTTTAACGGAACTAAATCCATTCCGCACTTAGGGCATTGTCCGGGTTCATCTAAAATAACTTCCGGGTGCATACCGCAGGTCCATAACTGGTTAGTGGTTTCGGATGATGCTTGTGCCGTATTTTCTTCTTTCTCTGTATCGGAGGAACAACCGCTGAAAACCGCAATGGTTAGTAAAAGCCCGCCGATGATGAGTAAGTATTTAAGTCTCATTTAAAATCTCCTTAGATGTTAATGATGTAATGAATTGATGGAGTGTTGGAATAATGGAAATTAAAACGCATCATTCCATCGCTCCTTTACTCCAATTTGGTTCCAACTATATATTCCAGCTCCGCCAGATTTTTGTTATATGCACTGAGTATTCGTGCGTATTCCAGTTCCATGTTTAACAATGTCATCTGGTTGTTAATTAAAGTTAAAAAGTCCACCTTATCGGTCTGATATCCGATCAAAGCCGATTCCAACGATTGGGCTGATTGCGGGATGATGCCTGTTTTATACAGATCCAACAATTGGCGATTTTTATCTAGTTCTGTTATGATATTATCCAACGCTGCGTAAATCTGATTACGTACATCAAAGTAGCTTTCCTCTACGCGAATTTTATTAAGGCGGGTTTCCTGCACCTGTTTATCCTGTTTGCGCCAGAAATAGAGGGGAACATTAAAAGTTACGCCTCCGGAAAGAAAGTCCACACCGCCGTTACCATTTTGCAGTACTTCTCTTTGCGTATAAGCTACAAAGAGAGAAAAATCCGGCCAGTACATTTTGTTGGCCAGAGCAATTTGCTCATCGCTTTGTTCAATGCGTGTTTGCCAGGCTTTCAACATCGGGCGGTTTTTATCCACCATGGTTTCCAGAGAGTCGCGGGATACGTTAAACGGAACGGCACGCAATTCCGGCGTCTTTCCCAAAGGGGTTTGAACGGGACGGTTGAGCAAAGCGTTTAAGCGGGCTTCGATACGTTCCCGCTTTTGGCGCAAAGAAATCAGCCGATCGATCATTTTGGATAACTCGACCTGTGCTTTCAAAACATCCTGCTGCAATCCTTTGCCCACAGCATATTTTTGACTGGCAATGGATACAAACTCTTCCAGCAATGATTTATTTTTTTGAACAGTGGCAATGGAAGCATCCGTGTAATATAAATCGTAATAACTGTTTTTAACATTGCGTACCAATTGGTTTTTTAATTCATTATAATTGGATAGGGAAACCTCGGCCCCCTTACGGGCGATTTCTTCCTTGATACTCAATTTGCCGGGGAAAGGGAAGACCTGCTTAAAAGCGACTTGCTTACCGGTCATCGGTTCCTGATTAAAAACGAAATTATCAACCGGTAAATTGAGAACATTCAGGCTGATCATTGGATCGGGCAGGGAACCGCTTTGCGGTATTCTGGCCGAGTCGGCCCGGGCCGCGTGGTAAAAGGCCTTGAGTTGTGGATTATTGTTCACTGCTTCACTAAGTAAATCTTCTAATTTCAACAGGCTGTTTTCATCTTGTGCTGAAACCAGGGAGATAAGCAGCAAAAGTCCGAGTGTAACTTTGAGTAGAAAACGTTTGTTCATCTAATGCGTTCCTCCGTGTTCTTTAGTTTGAATAAGAGTAATTTTGTTTTTTATTCTCCAGATGCTGTAGCCGGCGGCAACTGCCAGAGCCACGCTTACCCACCAGACGAAGGCATACCGATGAAGGTAAAAGGACAACATTTCCGAGTCTTCATGAGCAGGCGTCCCTTCCGATGTTGTATGATGATGGTTCTCACCAACTTTCACCGGATCGTCACTATTAAACAAGCGGTGGAACAGACAGGTGTATCCGTCTTTCATTTGCACCGGAAAAAATAGAAATCCCCCGGCCAATGCTATAAACAGAGTCACAATGGTCAGTTGTTTATTTTTTAATATTTTTTTTGACATAGCATTCCCCTTATTTCGCATATATATTGACAAGCACTGTGCCAAATAGGGGTTTATATTATTGCAGACCCTGATAACATGTTGTTAATAAATAATATACCTATTGTAAATATTAATTGTGATTCCGAAACGCAAAGAAAACATCCTTTTAATGTAGGATATTCTACAGGAAAATGTGGATTATTCTACAGCTGTGAGAAAAGGGAATCACTCAAAGATGCGAAGGCGTAAAGAGCTCTGAGATTTAGTACAATAACTTTTTTAAATCTTAATCAAAATTATGTATAGATATTTTCCATATCATATTCATTATTTAAACTCTATTCTCATTCTTACTTTGCCTCTCCACGTCTTTGCGGTCCTGATTCTTAAATCCCCAATTTCTTTATTTTATAAAGCAATACATGACGGGGAATCTGCAATAGTCGGGCGGCCTGTGATTGATTGCCATCCGTTCTTTTCAATACTTCCAGAATGACCTGTTTTTCGATAGCTTCCAACGAAATGCCTTCTTCTGGGATACGCAGCAGGGAAGAAGATGAATCTCCTGTTTGGGAAAGAATGTAAGAGGGTAAATCTTTCAATGTAATTCGATCGTCTGCGCTTAACGTAACCATCCGTTCGATAATGTTTTCCAGTTCACGGACATTGCCCGGCCAGGAATAATTTTTTAGGGCCTGTACCACGGTTGCATCTATTGTAAAGTTACGGCCGCCGCCAAATCGCTCCAGAAAAAAATCAATTAAAAAGGGAATATCTTCACGCCGCTCACGCAATGGCGGCAGTACGATAGGTACCACGCTAAGCCTGTAGTATAAATCTTCGCGGAATTTTTTTTCTTTAACCAACTCCAAAAGATCCTGGTTAGTGGCGGCAAGAATACGTACATCGGTTTTTATCGGTTTTCCGCCGCCTACACGATCGTATTCACGTTCCTGTAAAACCCGCAGCAGTTTGGCCTGCAAATCTTCTTTCAGATCGCCGATTTCATCCAGGAAAATCGTTCCGCCATTGGCCAGTTCAAATTTACCGGGACGGTCTTTTACTGCCCCTGTGAAAGCACCTTTCACATGTCCGAACAGTTCACTTTCCAGCAGGTTATCGGGTATGGAAGGGCAGTTTACCGTTACAAAGGGTTTATCTTTTCGTGCGCTATTGAAATGAATAGCCCGGGCGATGAGTTCTTTACCCGTACCGCTCTCTCCTAAAATAAGTACCGTGGCATTACTGGCGGCTACCTTTGAGGTGATGCGCAATACCTCTTGCATTGGTCCGCTCTGTGCTACCATATTATCAAAACGAAATTTATCCACTAATTCATGGCGTAAATTTAAATTTTCATTCTGCAGATCACGTAAACGCAAGGCTTTACCTATGGTAAAAAGTAGTTGTTCCTTACCGAATGGTTTGGTGATGTAGTCGTCCGCTCCCAAACGGCAGGCTTCAATAGCATTGTCCACACTACCATAAGCGGTGATCATGATAACAATCACTTTTTTATCCTTGCGGCGGATTTCATTCAGCACGTCAATGCCGGATATATCGGGCATCTGGATATCGCTGATTACCATATCATAGCCATTTTTGGTAAAAAGAGACAAGCCTTCCTTACCGCGAGTGGCCTTATCCACTTTGTAACCTTCCTGTTCAAGTTGATATCCGATAACTTTGCCCAGGTTTATATCATCATCTATAAGTAAAATCTGTTTTGGCATTGTTTTACTCCGCTTTTTCACTAATAGGTATTAAAATATCAACCTGCGTTCCTTTGCCAACTTCACTATGTACAGAGATTTGCCAGTTGTTTTCGTCAGCAATTCGCTTTACAATGGCTAATCCCAGACCGGTGCCTTCCTTTTTGGTGGTGAAGAAGGGTTTAAATATGCTGTTAATCTTATCCTGCGAAATGCCTGTACCTTCATCCTTTACGCTGAAACGAATTTTTTCCGAAGAAGGTTTCAGTTCGACAATGAGCCTGCCGCCCAGGGGCATGGCTTGTATGGCATTTAAAAAAATATTCAGCGCTACCTGCCAAAAATGACCCGCATCGCCCCGCATGATGATCGGATCGGATGATAAATGTACTTTCACCTCAATATTATGTTTACGGGCCTGGGATTTTATCATGGTGATAATGTTATTTAATTCGTCCCGTAAATCATATTCGCGGATGTTTTGGGTTTGTTTTTTGGCAAAACGCAAATAGCTTTCTACAACCTGACTAAGTCGGTTGGTTTCCTGGATAAGAATATCAAAGAATTCCAGGTTTTTTACGTTATCAGGAACGGCATCACGGATAATTTCTACCGCTCCCCTGATAGAGCCAAGCGGGTTGCGTACCTCATGAGCGAGGCTGGCTGTTAATTCGCCCACGATGGAAAGACGGTCAGCCGCCCGTAACTGCTGCTCCATTCCTGAGATCCGTTCCAGTTGCCGTTTCTGCTCGGCCAGGGCTTCTTCCAGCTTTTTAGCCGCCTGTTGATAACGTTCCTTTTCTTCACGTTCGCCCTGAGCTTTCAGGCCAGTGAGGTAACCCATTACGTTAAACAAGATAATTTGTAAAAAACGCATCAAATTGTTCTCTACCAATCCCCCCCATTGAAGCATTATGTGGGGTAGATAGATAACGCTTATAACCAGAGCCGTACCCAGACCGCCACGGATTCCGAACTGAAAAGCGGCCAAAATGATAGGAATAAAATAGGCCTGCATATAGATAAGGTGATATTGCCATTTTTGAGTGGAGGTGTTATAATGCAGCAGTGATATAACGAGGACCAGAAAAGCTATTAAAATGATCCAATGTATTTTTTTCTGATTGTTGTCCTGCATTCAGAGTACTTTCCCAATCGCATTACTATAACCGAAAGGGTACAAAGGATATAGTTAAAATGCAAGCGGGAAATATCAAAACGGAGTCTTTTTAATGATCTTTCGGCACCGCTTTGTAACCGTAATGGATAACGCCGGCCTCGCCGTCCTCGCTGACCCGCCGGAATTCGATGGATACCGGCATGCCGGATTTTATCTCATCCAACCGGCAGTCCACAATTTGGCACAAAATACGAACATTCTGCTTTAATTCCACGATACCGATGGCATAGGGGACCTGATCGGTAAAAACAGAAGGTGCCACCCGGATGATCGTAAAGGTAAGTAATTTACCTTCCCGTTCAAGCTGTACGGTTTCGAAAGAACGCTCTTTGCAGCTCGGACAAATTTTCCGCGGTGGAAATGAAATTTTGCCGCAATTGAGACACCTCGCTGCCTCTAAGCGATAGCGCTGCGGCATTTCGCGCCAATAGGATGGTACGCTCATTGTGCGGCCTCCAGAATATGTACGACTGTGCTGCCCCCGCTTCCTCCCATATTTTGGGTTAATCCAATACGGGCCTTATCCACCTGACGGTCGCCCGCTTCGCCCCGTATTTGAGTAACGATCTCAATGATCTGGGCTACGCCGGTTGCTCCGACCGGATGTCCCTTTGCTTTGAGCCCTCCGCTGGTGTTAACGGGTATTTTGCCATCCAGCCAGGTGAGACCGGATGCGGCGGCTTCGCCTCCGCGACCTTTTTCCATTATGCCCAATGCTTCCAGTACGCAAATTTCCGCTATGGTAAAACAGTCATGCACTTCCAGTAACTGGATATCTTCCGGTTTTTTATCGGCCATTTTGTAGGCTTTTCGGGCGGCTGCGGTGGTAGCGGGTAATGCAGTGGGATCTTCGCGAGTGTGTAGTGCAATACTGTCGGTGGCGTGGCCAATTCCGCTAATTTTAACGGGAATATGGTTTTTAAACCGATGGGCCATTTCCAACGGACATAAAATAATTGCCGCAGCGCCGTCGGTAATGGGTGAACAATCCAGAATACGCAACGGATCGGCGATCATAACCGAATGGATGACATCTTCAATGGTTATTTTCTGTGGATACTGGGCCATGGGGTTCATTGAAGCGTGGTAGTGATTTTTCACGGCGACCTGAGCCAGTTGTTCCCGGGTGGTGCCGTATTTTTCCATGTGCATACGGGCTATCATCGCGTATAATCCCGGAAAGGTTACGCCCTGATAAACTTCATAAGTCTGGTCGGCGGCGCTGGCCAGAGCAAAAGTGGCTTCATCCGTCCCCACATCGGTCATTTTTTCCACTCCGCCAACCAGAACGATATCTCTCATGCCCGACATAACCTCAATGCAGCCTTGCTTTACGGCTAAGCCTCCGGAAGCACAGGCGGATTCTATACGGGTAGCGGGTATGGGGCTCTGTCCCAGGTAATCGGCCATTAGAGAGGCCAGATGTTCCTGTCCGTTAAACAAACCGGAGGACATATTACCGATGTACATGGCATCAATATGATCCACTCCGGCGTCATCTATGGCGGCCAGGGCGGCTTCCACAAAAATATCGCGCAGGGATTTTTCCCAAAGTTCTCCCCAATGATTCATCCCCACGCCAATTACAGCAACATCTCGATTCACAATACGCTCCGTTTCTTAACTTATAATAATCAAATGGTTAAAGGCTACGAATAGTTCTGTCAATAATTTTGATAATGGCTTCGTTCTCCTCAATGAGCGGTTTAACCAGTTCCGCTCTTACCAAGTCCAGATCGCGTACCATTTCCAACCAGAACATACATTCATCCGCCGATTCCTCCACGGTTTTCAGTTTGCCCTTGAAATCCTTTGTCGATTGCACCCTGCAGGCGGATCGATAGTGAGCGGCTAACGAAACGGCTGAACGGAATAACTGATTTTCAAATAAAATGCCTTCTCTGGTTTCAGGAAGAAATTTGCACAATTTTATGATTTGCATGGCAAATTGCTTGGCCCGTTTATCCATTTCTTCTTTTAACATATCCCTGTACTTTCCTGATATTCCTTGATGGTAAGACAATTAAGTGTTTTTACGAATTTTTCTTCTGTATTTGGAATATAAGCCATAATCCAAATACATTTTTTCTTTGTTTATGATATCCCAGGTTTTGAGGGTTTTATTGCGGGTCTCTTCGATAGCATCGGTTACTTTCCAGATAAATCCGTCGCTGCCGGCGCCGGAACCGTAAGAAACCATAAGAACATAATCCCCCGGCTTCGCTTCGTCCAGAACAGCCGTAAGGCCAAGGGGAGACGAACCGGAATAGGTGTTGCCGATTTTTGGACACAAAAGCCCGATAAGGAGTTGTTCTTTTGTAAAACCCAGCTTTTTACCGGCTCGTAAGGGAAATTTCCCGTTGGGTTGATGAAATACGGCATAGGCAAAATCAGAGGGCTTCATACCGGCCAATGCCATAATCTTTTGTGCGCAATTAAGTACATGTTTAAAATAAGCCGGTTCTCCGGTAAAACGTCCGGCATGCTGAGGATAGAACTGGTGTTCGCGCCGCCAAAAATCGGGAGTGTCGGTCATATAGGAAAAGGAATACTCACAGATGGCCAGCGGATTATTGTTTCCCATAATAAATGCCGCGGCTCCGGCAGAAGCCGTATATTCGAGCGCGTCTCCGGGAGCGCCCTGCGATGTATCGGCTCCGATGGCAAGGGCATAGTCCATGGCGCCGGCTTCGATAAGCTGCAGAGCGACAAACATTGCTTCGGATCCTGCTTTGCAGGCAAATTCGTAATCGGCGCAATGCACATCAGGTGTTGCACCGATAGCCTCTGCAACAGTAGTTCCGCTTGGTTTAACCGCATAAGGATGAGACTCGGATCCGATATAAACTGCCCCGATTTTTGCCGGATTGATTCCCGCCCGTAGCAGAGCCCTTCGGGCAGCCTCTACAGACATTGTTATGGTATCCTGATCTCCGGCCGGAACGGACTTTTCTTCCACCCGAAGTCCGCTTTTAAAGCTCTTGGCATCGGCGCCCCATTGGGCAGCAATACTTTCCACTTTTATGCGGTATTTGGGTATATAAGAACCATAGCCGATTATTCCTGACATGCTGAGCTCCTGTTTTGTTCAAAATGCCTTTAATCCATAAGATTAAGCGAACAATTATTATTTTTTGTTTTCACAAAACAACTGTATATTGTAAGAATATTGTATTGATAAAACAGGTGTATATTGTATCTATGTCAGACAGAAAACCTATTGAGAATGGAGCGCCGGATCTGATTCCAGATTATTCGAAAACAGGAATAAATAAGCCTGATATTTGTTGGAAGTAGTAATGTATATGTTACGGACTCGTTTAAACCAAATAGATCAAAAAGAACAAAAGAAACTTGCTTAAAAATATAGTATTATGCACGATTGATGTCAATCAATTTGTAAAATTAATTCATAAAAGACTTATAATAAAACAAATTTAAACGATAATAGTGCTTTTTGGAAAGAGAAATGATTAATTTTTACGATATGGTGGTCCGATATTTTGTAATATTAAAGTATTTGCTTTCAATAATCCGATGAATGAATCAATGGATAAAAAGTATGCTAAGTCAGTTGAATTCTTTATATTATATAGTTAAATTTTAGGTTTAAAAATAATAATAATTCGGTTATCTAATTCATTTCAATAAAATACAGTTAGGGCAAATGCTATGAGTAAAAAAGAACTTCAGGAATTAAAACGCGTAACCATTCGGTTCGCGGGAGATTCCGGTGATGGTATGCAGTTAACCGGCGGCCAATTCAGCGATTCTACGGCATTGGCCGGGTACGATTTGATCACACTTCCTGATTATCCGGCAGAAATACGAGCACCAGCCGGTACTTTGTTTGGGGTGTCCGGCTTCCAGATACAATTCTCCAGCGAACCGGTGCACACGCCGGGCGATACGCCGGATGTGCTGGTGGCAATGAATCCGGCCGCATTAAAAGTGAATCTGAAGCACATGAAAGATAATGCGATTCTTATAATTAATACAGACGCATTTACCAAACGAAATTTAGAACTGGCCAAGTATGAGTCAAATCCACTGGAAGACGGTTCCTTAAAAGGGTATCAGGTTTTTCCCGTTAATATCACCACATTAACCCGCGAAGCATTAAAGGATTCACCCCTCTCGGTTAAGGATAAAGACCGTTGCAAAAACTTTTTTGCTCTGGGAATGACATACTGGATGTTCAGCCGGGAAATGGATACAACAATCGAGTGGATTGAAGAAAAATTTAAAAATAAACCTGAGCTTGCCGAAGCCAACAAGAAAGCTTTGAACGCCGGATATTCCTATGCACTGGCTACGGAAATTTTTACTACACATTTTAAGGTACCCCGTGCTAAGAAAAAACCGGGTAAGTACCGTAATATTACCGGAAATGAGGCCATTGCACTTGGACTTATTACCGCAGCAAAAAAGGCCAACAAAGAGTTGTTTTTAGGAAGTTATCCCATCACACCGGCCAGCGAAATCCTGCACGAGCTATCGAAATATAGGCATTATGATGTAAAAACATTTCAGGCCGAGGATGAAATTGGCGGCATCGGTTCGGCTTTAGGCGCTTCCTATACCGGTGCGCTCGGTGTTACTACGACAAGCGGTCCCGGTATCGCACTAAAATCTGAATTTATGGGATTGGCTGTGATGGTGGAATTGCCGTTGGTTATCGTGGACATACAGCGCGGCGGTCCTTCCACCGGATTGCCGACAAAAACGGAACAGGCCGACCTTTTGCAGGTTATGTATGGTCGGAACGGCGAAGCGCCCATCCCGGTTATTGCCGCTTACAGTCCGGCAGATTGTTTCCGGGCCGCCTTCGAAGCCTGTGAGGTTGCTTTGAAATTTAATATGCCGGTGGTTCTTCTTTCCGACGGTTATATCGCCAATGGTGCAGAGCCGTGGCGTATCCCGGCAGTGGAAAACATTCCGGAAATTAAAGTAGAATATGTAACAAAGAGTGATGACTATAAACCGTACGAACGCGATCCGGAGACATTGGCCCGTTATATTGCTTTACCCGGTACACCGGGTTTGGAACACCATATCGGCGGTTTGGAGAAGGACGAATCGGGTAATGTGTCCTATGTACCGGAAAACCACGATAAAATGGTACGGATTCGCGCGGAAAAAGTTGAGCGGGTTGGAAATTATGTTAAAGAACCGGAGCTGATGGGAAAAGATTCGGGTGAATTACTGGTTATAAGTTGGGGAAGTACCTATGGTACGATTTATAATGCTCTGGAAGAAATCTGGCAGGAATATGATAATGTGTCCTGGTATCATCTGCGTTGGGTAAATCCCCTGCCAAAAGCTCTGGGTAAAATTATTAAGAACTTTAAGAAGGTTCTTGTACCGGAAATCAATCTCGGCCAACTGGTAAAAATAATCCGGGCAGAATATTTGGTGGACGCCAAGAGTTTTAATAGGGTAAGAGGTTTACCTCTGCAGACCGGAGAAGTTGTAGAGGCAATAAAAACAACCTTGAAAGGATAAATGCCATGTCAGATACATTAACTAAAGAATTAAAATTAACCAGAGAAGATTTTACTTCCGACCAGGAAGTGCGCTGGTGTCCGGGTTGCGGGGACTATTCCATATTGGCCCAGATGAAAAAGGTGTTGCCCGAATTAGGCATTCCCAAAGAGAATTTCGTTTTTGTCTCCGGTATCGGCTGTTCCAGTCGTTTTCCTTATTATGTGGATACCTATGGAATTCACGGTATTCACGGTCGTGCGCCAGTGATTGCCTCGGGCATTAAGATTGCCAATCCGGATCTTAAGGTTTTTGTGATAACCGGTGACGGCGACGGACTAAGTATCGGCGGAAATCATTTTATCCATTTATGCCGGCGTAATATCGACATCACGGTGGTTATGTTCAACAATCGGATTTACGGCCTGACCAAAGGACAGTATTCGCCCACATCGGAAAGAGGTAAAATCACTAAATCATCGCCCTATGGGACCGTGGAGAATCCTTTTAATCCGGTGGAAATGGCGCTGGCTTCGGGCGCAACATTTGTAGCCAAAACCATCGATCGTGAACCAAAGCATCTGGCCGAAATGCTGCGCCGGGCAGCGGAACACAAAGGTACATCGTTTGTGGAAGTATATCAGAATTGCCCCATTTTTAACGACGGCGCTTATTCGCCGGTGACGGACCCTAAGCGGAAAAGAGAAAATGTGGTAATTATGGAACACGGTAAACCGTATGTTTTCGGACAAAACAACGATAAAGCTTTAAACTGGTCGGGTAATGATTTTGAAATTATAGATATTGAACCGGAAAAACCACCGAAAGACCTTATCGTACATGATGAACATGCGGGAAGACCGGCATTGGAATTTATGCTGGTCAGTATGACTTTCAATCCGGATTTACCAACGCCGATCGGTGTTTTCCGGGATATAAAGGAAGACACCTATGAAGATTTGCTTATTCGTCAGATCGATTTTGTAAAAGAACAAAAAGGCGAAGGTGATTTGGAACAGCTTTTGAATTCCGGTAAAACCTGGGTTGTCGAATAACATCCCTACAGTATCTTACTGATAAAAAAGTGACAAAAGGCAGAGAATTTTCTCTGCCTTTTTAATTTTTTGGCAAATTAGACCGAAACTTATTATTCAACCAGAGTTTAATTTCCCTAAAATTTTCAAAGAGGTTTCTGCATTGTTAAAACAACCTTTGGATATATCACCTATATTCGGAAGCAATATTACAATCTTAGTAATAGATGATGACCCCGCTAATATCGACTTGATTCATGAAATTCTTCCTAACGAGACGTACCGTATAATCGGTGCACAGAGCGGAGAAGAAGGATTGACAAAATTGAGTAAGACTCGTCCGGATTTAATTTTGTTGGATGTGGTTATGCCCGGAATGAGCGGATACGAAGTTTTGAAAAAAATAAAAGAACATCCTGAGTTTAGGCTTACGCCGATAATTATGATTACTGCATTATATGGACAAGAAGACCGGTTGAAAGCCCTGAATTTGGGGGTGGATGATTTTATTACCAAGCCGGTGAATGTATTTGAACTGCGCGCCAGAATTAACAACCTTTTGAAGTTACGCGCCTATATTAATGAATTAGAACATGCCGAGCAGGTCATATTTAGCCTGGCCAGAGCGGTGGAAGCGAAAGATCGATATACAGAAGGTCATTGCGAACGACTATCGACCCTGGCAGAAGAGCTCGGTAAAAAAATGGGAATGGACGGGGAAGATTTAACTATCTTAAGAAGAGGCGGAATTCTGCACGATAT
The DNA here is from genome assembly GCA_011369465.1 of Caldithrix abyssi. Lineage (GTDB taxonomy): Bacteria > Calditrichota > Calditrichia > Calditrichales > Calditrichaceae > DRQG01. The sequence continues at coordinate 394 of DRQG01000079.1, read as the reverse complement.
CGGTAAAATAGCCATACCGGAATCGATCCTGTTAAAACCCGGCCCGTTAACAGCGGAAGAATACGACATCATTAAAACCCATCCGGAAGAGGGAGAACGGATATGCGCACCTCTTAAAACGCTCCGTCCGGTACTGCCTACCATCCGGCATCATCAGGAACGTTTCAATGGCAGCGGTTATCCCGATAGTCTGAAAGGGCAGGATATACCCATTCATGCCCGTATTATCGGAGTCGTGGATTGTTTTGATGCTCTGACTACCAAACGCTCGTACCGCGATGCGTTAGATGATGAAACGGCCATAAAAATTATGCGTGAAGAAACAGAGCGTGGTTTATGGGATCCCGATATTGTTGAAATCTTTCTATCAATTATTGAAGAACCTGCAAAATAT
>DRQG01000078.1 GCA_011369465.1 Caldithrix abyssi | reverse complement strand
CGATACGCGCCGGATCGATGTTGTATGTGCGCGGATCGATGTCAACAAAAACGGGTGTGGCCCCCAGCCGGGCGATTGATCCTGCCGTGGCAAAAAAGGAATAGGTGGTGGTGATGACTTCGTCTCCGGGGCCGATATCCAGAGCCATCAGGGCGATAAGCAAGGCGTCGGTGCCCGATGAAACCCCCAGCGCATATTTTGTACCGCAATAGGCGGCCACCCGCTCTTCGAATTGCTTAACCTTTGGGCCCAGAATAAAATATTGAGATTCTATGACTTCCTTTATTACCGGTTCAATCTCCTCGCGAATGGTAGCATATTGGGCTTTTAAGTCCAGTAAAGGTACGGATGTTATCGTTGGCATATTTGTATCTTCCTTATTTTTTATGGCTGTATTATTATCCCAATAAAACAGTCCGGCTATCCGGTCCGAGGTTGAACAATAAATCCAGAACGGACAGATTAGGGATGAATTCGCCCCAGAGCTGTTTATAAACAGGATGTTTAAAATCGCTGTAAATCAGGTTAATCCCGGCTGCGTTCATTTTGTTTTCATCGTTATAATCACGCCCGCCGCCTGTGCCGGATAAATAGGCGTCGGCGTTAACGGCGCGGCAAATATCAATAATCAAATCGGTTTTTTGTCCGAAATCATCCAAAATCTGAGACAGGCGAATCCGTTCGGTATCTATTTTAAGCAGCCGGCAAACACTCTCAATTAAGGATATGTTCAATTCCAGCAGGTTGGGCGCTGTGCCGATGTGCTGCTGCACCATCGGAAAAATGTCATTAAAAAACGGCGCTTTTTTGTAGTTAAGCGTTAGCGATTTTATATGTTTATCGCGCCATTTATCGTCGGCAAAGGTGACTTCGGAATACAAGGCCTTCCCCTCATGCCCTTTAGGAATGGATACCGGTATGGTTAAAAAGGCGGCGCCGTTAGGTGTTTTGATACGATTGCGGGCGGCAAAACTCTGTCCGCGCGGGTACTGCACAACATCCAGGTAAACAAATACATCCGCCCGCGCAATCTTGTAAAAAAAACCGAGCCACGGAATGTAATTGGCCTGGTGCATAGCCATGGTTTTAGACATGATGGTTTTCTTTCTGTTCAAATTCCTTAATAAGGATCTTGAATTTCTCCCGCAGTTCCTCTCTTTCCGCATAGCTGCGGAAAGGGAAGGACTCCGGCGGTTCCTGAACGGTTTTAAAGGAATAGTCGTACCAGTCACCCGCTTTACGGTTTATGGCAGCCAACACAGCGCCGGGGTTAGCAGTTAACTCCTTGTATTCGATGGTTATCACATTGGGTAGGCTGCTACTGATCCGATTATAATAGCGGCGAAGATAATACACCTGTCCGGCGATTTGCCGCCAATAGTCGAGGTTTTTTATCTTTTCATATTCCACGGGCATATAGCTCCACCAGGTATTTAAATCGTCATAATATTTGCGGCGGGCTTCCAGGATGGATATGGCCGAGTCCAGCGGATCGCGGCGGATGTAAACCCAAATCACTTTTTGCAATACACGGTTCAGCTGTTCCGTATGGTAAGAACCGAAGATGTTTTTAAAGACCATTCCCTTTCCGAATGCTTGCTGCATATTGGCCAAGGTAATTTTTAATCCATCCCAGTCGATCTCGTTTTCAATCTGATCGGCCTGAGTAATTCCGCGAATTTCTTCTTTCTTCAGCCAATACCGCCAGAAATACCCGAATTCGTGAATATCGGTAAGCAGCTTCGTACGGGCGTAATCCGAGGTGAAATTCGTCTCCCGGTTTTCTCCCAGTACGATTTGCGAAAGACGAATGCCGTGCAGCGGAGCCAGATAAAACCTGGCCATAAAATTGTTAATGTAACCGATATCGAACGCATGGGCTATAAGCTGAGTGATCAATGTGGTTCCGGAACGAGGCAGACCAAACACAAAAATATAGGGGTGTTCGATGGGCAGGTCACGATAACCGGCCTGTTCGGCTTTTTGCAAAGTCCGGTTCAGTTCCTGTAAAAACCGCTCGTCATCTTCTTTTTTTATGTATCCGCCGTGACGTTTTTTGTAAAAATCTTTCAGCTCTTTTTCCATAGCGTCCGCTTGTTTAAACTGTTGTTTAACGAATGATCCAGCGGATCACTTCAAACGTTTCCGCAAAATCTACTCCGCATTGCACGCCTCGGGTTTTGGCCCATCCTTTAATAAAGTCGGCATTGGCATACTTTCGTCCGGTTTGCGAACGGTAACACTGTACCGATTTGAGCTTGATGTCGATATGCCGTTCCTGCAAGTGAATAAACGAGCGTGTTTCAAAATTGATATTATTCCAGGGCATCTCGTAGCCGAGGATCGACGTAAACTTGAAGGCGCGCAAACCCTCCACGGCAATGGTGTAATGGTCCTGATGCAGATCGTGCGGTGAGGGCATGAGCACCAGATCGGGGTCCAAATCTTTTTTCAGTTGCACCAAATCTTCCAGAATTTCCTGCCGGTACTGGGCAAATTTGCGCACCGGGTAGCGGTAGATAAGCAGATGGTCATCCTTAATGCCCAATACTTTGCTGGAATTCTGCACTTCGGTAAACAGGATATCTTTGGGCAAACCTTCCGGCACCGATTCCTCGGCCAGGGAAAAAGTAGCGTAATACACTTCCCGTTTTTCTTCCACAAAACGGGCGATAGTGCCGCCACAGCCGAACTCGCCGTCGTCGGTGTGCGGCCCCAATATGAGTATCTTCTGAAAATGGGTCATGTCAGTTCCTCGAACAAAGAAGCAAGTCTGCCGGTGAGCGCCTTGCGTTCATATTTATTTATTTCCTCGTGGTTAAATCTGCTAAATTTTTTGTTTTCCTGCCAGTTTTTTAACAGAGATAAAAGAAATTCCTTGGCGCCGTTGTAATCTTCATAATCGAATAAAGTGCCGGCACCGGTTTTCTTTAACAGTTCATCCGCCGCCCCGCCCACCGGCCCATAGGCCAAAATGGGTTTCTGAACCATCAGATATTCGAAAACCTTCCCGCTGATGATTTTAGGCGCCATGTCGCTCCGGCCGATGAACAACAGAAGCAAATCCGCCTCGGCAATTTTTTGCAGAACCGCATCATGATTCTGATAAGGAATAAGCTGCACGGGACATGAAATATTGTGCTGTTCTATCTTTTGCCGCACCTCAGGCGAAATATTGCCGATCAATTCTACTGATATTTTATCTGTGAATTCTTTCTTGCTGCACAATTCGCCCACCAGCTTAAAGAACGATTCCACATATTGGCGGATTTTCAAAGACCCCATATAACGAATGGTAAAGCGGGGGTTACGTTTTTTGCTATCGATGGGCGGCCGGTCTGTAGAATCGAATCCGTTGCTGATGATGCTGGTTTTCGGGGCATCTACCCGGTCAAAAAAATCATCGTTTACCACGGTGATACGGTCGGCTTTTTTCAGCACGCTTTCTTCCAGACGTTTATCCAACCATTCGGCCATAGCGCTTTTGGGCAGTTTATTGTAATAATGGATATTGGTCCAGGGGTCGCGGAAATCGGCCACCCATTTCAATTTGGCAAATGCGGCCAGCTTTTTGGCAATCAGGTGAACTGTTGGAGGCGGTGAAGAGGAAAACAACACATCCGGTTTTTCTTCTCTAATGATATCCTTTCCTTTCTTTACGGCGAAAGGCAGCCAGCCGATTTTTGCATCCGGCAGAAAAAGATTAAGCCGGACCCAATGCGAAAATTTCTTTTTCCAATCGATCTCTTTTTCGGTAAGAACCGCATCGGGGATCATGGCCTGTTTATCCATTCCTACAAATTTTTTATATAACAGATTCGGCTCGAGAGCTCTCGTTTTGTAAACCTTCAGTCCGTCCGGAATCTCTTTCTGTAAACTTTCATCCAAAGCGATAAACTCACCGTCCCGCACCGTAAGCACAATGGGCTGCCAGCCGTAGTCGGGCAGATATTTAACGAATTTCAAAACGCGCTGCACGCCCGGCCCGCCCGCCGGCGGCCAGTAGTAGGTGATGATGAGTACTTTTTTCATAATGGAAATCTACACGGTTGTAACGCGTTTAATCTCCCACGGATAAATGTAATCAATATATATATTTTTTTGATCTGCCGGCCCTTCCATCCTTACACAATAGGAAGAAGCTGTGTTATATTTTTCCCTAAAATAATAAAGCGCAGTTGTTTTTAAACTTGCCGCATTCAATTTTACCTCAAATGGTATCGCTTTACCAGAACCGGTGTAAATAAAATCTATCTCTTTTTTGTCCTGTGTCCGCCAATAAAATAATGTATCCCTTTTTGTATTTTTTATGAATTCGGAGAAAACCGATGTTTCAAACGAGTGCCCTGTTAATACAGACGGAATCATTTTTAAATGAAGCATGTGTAACAAACCTGTATCATAAAAAAATATTTTAGGAGTCTTGTAAAGCTCCGAGCGAATATTCCTGGAGTAAGGAAATAGCAACTTTATTATATAGGTATTTTCAAGAATAAACAGATAATGCTCAATTGTTTTTCTGGCTAAACCGGTCGTACCGGAAAGCTCATTAATATTGATAAGCTGTCCGCTTTGTGCAGACAATGCGGATATAAATTTATTAAATTTCACAATATCTCTTATTTTGGCCAAATCGCGAATATCCTTTTTGATATAGGTATCGATAATCTGTTGCAGATAGGCTTCTTTTTTCTCCCCCGAATCCGCCAAAACAATTTTAGGATAACCGCCAAAAAGCGCATACTCCGAATACAGCCGGCTTAACTCTTTACTCAAAACCGATGAGGAACCTGCTTCTTTTAAATTGTATTTTTTTTCTTTAAAAATAAGAAACTCTTCAAAACTTAGGGGAAACAGTTCGAATGTAACCGTTCTTCCCACAAGAGAATCTTTGAATTTACTTCTTATTTCGAAGCTGGAAGAACCGGATACGATAAGTTTAACCTTTTCATAGTGGTCATGCATTATCTTGATAAAAGATGACGGATTGGAAAGATATTGAATCTCATCAATAAACAGAAATAGCCTTTTATCCGCAGAAATCCCTTTAAGTTTCAGGTATTCCATAACGGAAGCGCAACCTTCTTCACAAATATCCAGATAGCGGCTGTCTTCCAAATCCATAAAAAAATATGCTTCATCCTTGAGGCAGCTTATTAAGAGTTTTAGCAAAGACGTTTTCCCTGTTTGCCGGGCGCCTTGAATAACGATTACATCTCTCGTATTCAGATATGGTAGGATCCTATCTAAAACCGTTCTTTTGTATAGCTTGTTTTCCAAAATATTCAATATAAGTTATACCATAGTATCATTTATATTTAATATATTGTAAAGTAAAATTAAAATCAAATTCAAAACAATCACGCCCAAAGCAATGAGAACGAAAATCATTGCTCATTCTTCAACTTAACTTTGCGCACTCTTGCGGCTTACGCTGGTACGGATTGCAGGAAAAAGCGAAGCAAAAATCACCAAATATAAAATGCCGACCGAAATCCAGGCGATGCGGATATCATTGTAATAGGAGTCGGGTGCAAAACGCATGGTAACGGTATGCCGTCCCGCCGGTACTACAATGGACTGCACGGCATGGTCGGTTTTATAGATCTTTTCTACCGGTTGATTGTCTATACTGATTTTCCAGCCCGGCGGATAATACACTTCGGACAGCACCAGCAGAGCCTGCTTATCCGTGAACACCTCAAACTCCCGCAGATTGGGGGTGAATGCCGTAACGCGCGTCCAGGCAGAATCGGGCTGTTCGATCTTTTGGGCGATCTCTTCTTCCACAATGGCCGTACTCGCCGGATCAAACTCCGCACTGTTGATGAGATGCAGCCGTTCGAATTCGTCTTTGATTACTTTGTAACCGCCGACAAAAAAGGCTCTGGGTAAAAATTCGTTGAATCGGTAGGTCAGCCATTTCTGCCCGGAATCGCTGTGTACCAGTTTCAGATGATCGCTTTGCACCCGGCCTTGCAGAACAACGTATTTTACGTCGAGTATTTTAAGCACATTCCAGTTAATGGGCAGATTTTTATCCGGGCCGTTGAGGATGTTCTTTTCCACCAGTTCTTCAATTACATACATTTTTATTGGGGTGTACCCGCCAATGGACTGGTGGTAATAGGCCCAACGATTATCCCCGAACAGTTTTCCGACCGGGAAAATGCGGTACATGCTGCTGTCGCTGAGCAGAAAACGATCCGTTGAGGTTTCGCGGAAGTATTGCCGTTCCAACCGTTTCATATTGATGTATTTTTTTTGCACCCGTGATTGAATATTGACCAGATCCACCAGCGTAATAATCGCCAACACAAGAGCGGCAATGGTAAAACTAATTTTCTTTTTGATATAGGCAAAAATGAGACCTGCAGCGACGAGGATAAGCAGGATGTAGCGGAAGACATCTTTGTTGAAGTATTCGGCCCGAATGCGGCGTACCGCCTCCAGCGATTGGCCCTGGTATGGCTCGCCGCTGGCTTTTATGAAGGAAAAGGTCTGACCGGCAATCCACAGAATGACGCCGAGGGCCAAAAAACCGCCTAAAATGATCAGCAGGCTTTTGTGCTCCTTCCAATCAAACGTGTCCCGTTTAATTTGGGCCAAATAATGAAGACCGTAGGCGGCAAAAAGGGAAACAATAAAAAAGTTCACCGTTACGCTCATCATCGGGGCGCGGAATTTATTGAAATAGGGAATATAGTGATAAAACAGACTGTAAAACCAGGACAGGTGCCGTCCGAAAGATAACAGCACGAGCACCGCCCCGAAAATGGCCAGCGCCAGTATAAAACCGTTTTTACGATTAAAGAAAAAGCCTATGGCCGCCAGCAGTACCATTATGGCGCCCATATATTCGTAGCTCTGAGTAAACGGCATATAGCCCCAATAACCGGAAATGGCCTGTCCGCGCGCCTGAGGCACTTCGCTGCCATCGTATTTTTCCTGCGACATGCCGCCGTAAAAACGGGGCACTATCCAGGTGAACAGTTCCGCAGGATGGGTGGACCACTGGGTAGCGTAGTCCATGGAAACCCCGTCGGATTTTTTCTGCTCAGTCTGGTTCGGATTGCTTACATCGATGGTGGTTTTTCCCCGTTTGGAATAGGGTAAATATTCCTTGGCCAGAAAAAGAGGCTGGGCGGCCATCCCCAGCGCCAGGGCCAACGCCGCTATAAGCATGGCTGTTGAACGGGTGAATTGTTTGTATTCTTTATCCACTAAATGGCGGATGAACGGGCCGACCCCGACGGCAAAAATAAGCAGGGCCGTATAAAACACAATCTGATAATGTTGGGTGCGGATCTGCAGGCCAAAGGCCAGGCTGAACAACGCCGCCGCCAAAAGTGTGCGCCGGTCCAAAAAATATTTAAAAGTAAGCACCACCCAGGGCAGAACCATCAGAGCGCGAAATTTGGTAAAATGCCCTTCCAGAAAAAGCGATTTGTAGTGGGGCATCAAAATATAGCCCACTGTGGCAGCAAAGGCGATGACCGGGCTGAATTTGAGATAACGCACCAACAGGTAAAACCCTATGGCGGCAAACAAATAGTAAATAAAAACGGAGTTAATCAAACGGCCTAAAATTACGAACAGATTATCCAGAGAGAAGGCCACCGGGTGATGCCGGTAATATATGGGCATTCCGCTAAAAATATATGGATTCCAGAGCGCCCGTTCGCCCGTTTCCTTTTGGTACTCGCTAATCTGGTGTCCGCTGCCGATGGAGGCAACCACGTCAACGCCCTGCGCCGAGAGCCCGTCGATGACAAACGGTTTCAGCAGAAAAACCAGCAACACCGCGATCAGAACAAGAAAAATCGCATCCTGAGCGCGATGGGATAACCGAAAAGGTGCCGGCGCCGGCTTGGTTTGTTTTTCGGGGCGTTTGGATTTTTTTGCGGATTTTGCCATGTTATGCTCCTGCCAATAACTGTCTATTTCTGTTCCAGGTTAAACCAAACCCGGCGGATATAATTGCTGATAAAACCGAAACCGTAGCCGAACACCTGCGCCGGTATGACCAGCGGCAGATACAGGGCCGGGCGAATATCTTTATACATACGAATGCTGTCCAGCATCGAAAAAACAACCACCAGTGCGGCTAAAAGCAGTCCCCCGGCAAACAGGTAACGGAAAGGTTCAAAAAACAGAGCCAGTACAGCCACCAGAACCGCTGCCAGGGCGGCCAGCGCCGGTATGGCGTGCAGGGGTTCCAGCATGGCCGGATCAATTTTGTACAGAAAGATCCGCGCCGAGCCCATCCGGTACACCTGGGTGAAAAACTTACGCAGATTGGTGCGCCGTTTGTGGTACAAAAAGGCCGATTCAATAAAGATTACCCTGGCGCCGGCATTGATAATCCGATGGCTGAATTCGATATCCTCGCCGTAATAACGGGGATGAAACCCGCCGATCTTCTGCCACAGTTCCCGGCTGAGTCCCATATTAAAGGAACGGGGATAGTATTTGGCCAGCATCTTGCCCTTTTTACCGCGCAACCCGCCCGTGGTTATAAAAGAGGTCATCGTGTAATTGATGGCTTTGAGCAGCGGTGGGAAACTCTTTAAGTACGTATCCGGACCGCCGAAGGCGTCGGCCTGTTCCCGGTTCACCGCCTCTTCGATATTTTTAAGCCAGTCCGGCGGAAGAATAACGTCGGAATCGATAAAAATGAAAAAATCGCCTTTAGCGTTTTCCATGCCCAAATTACGCGCGGCGCCGGGGCCTTTTTTCTGCTGGGTAAAATAACGCAGGGTAAATTCGTTTTTAGCCTGTGTTTCCTCAATAAATTTGGGGGTTTCGTCGGTGGAGCCGTCATCGGCCACGATCACCTCAAAGGAATCTTTGGGGAAATTCAACTGCCGCACCGAGTCGAACAACTCGCTCAGCTCATCCGCGCGATTGTAAGACGGGATGATGACGGAGAAGTATTGGTATCGTTTCATATTTCGTTTTTGTCAGGTTACAATGCACGACCGTGCGTGCGTTCTGTTTTTATGTATTGTTCATATATGAGACGCGCGGCGGCGCGTCTTTACAGATAACCCCGGGATGATTACCGCTTTGTACTATGCCGATCGGGAGGCAGCCCAGCCTTTACTCTATGATCTCGCGTATGGCATATTTTATGGATGTATCCCTGGTGCTGGTAATCATTTCGCCGATAAGACCCAGCGAAAAGGACTGGCTGCCCACAATGACCAGCAAAACGCCCAAAAAGAGCAGCGGCCGGTGTCCGATGGGATGCCCCTGAAACCAGAGAATGGACAGATAGAGCAAAACACCGAAACCGGCTAAGCTGAACAACAAACCGAGAAAACCGAACAGATGCAGCGGCTTTTGACGATATCGGGTAATAAACAAAACCGTAAGTAAATCAAAAAAACCGTCTAAAAAGCGGCGCAGTCCGAATTTGGATTTACCGAACTGTCGCGGATGATGCTGCACCACCAGTTCGCCCACCTTAAATCCCTGCCAGTGAGCCAGCACCGGCAGGTAACGGTGCAGCTCGCCGTAAACGGGAATGGCTTTGATCACCTCGTGTCGATAGGTTTTAAAACCGCAGTTAAAATCGTGGATTTTAATACCGGTGAGCCAGCGGGTGACGGCGTTAAAAAATTTGGACGGAATCGTTTTACTGATGGGATCGTAACGTTTTTTCTTCCAGCCGGAAACCAGATCATATCCTTCCTCCAGCCGCTTGAGCATATTGGGAATTTCCGCCGGATCGTCCTGCAGGTCCGCGTCCATAGTGATCACCGTTTTGCCCTCGGCCAGTTTGAATCCTTCGGACAGGGCGGCGCTCTTGCCGAAATTACGCCTGAAACGAATCACCTTAATTTGCGGATAACGCTGTTTAAGCTCCAGCAGTACGTCAAAGGAACGATCATCGCTACCGTCATCGATAAAAATGATTTCGAAATCTTTTTTCAGTTTATTTAACTGATCCGCTACTTGTTCGGTAAGCGCGGGCAGTGATTCTTCCTCATTATACAGAGGCACAACAATTGAAACATCCATACCATTTCCCGTTATAGTTGGTTTTCCAACGATAAATCGATTTGCCGGGCGGAATCCGAGATTTTTATCTCAAACAACCCGTTATCGATCGGTTCATTCAATTGCAGATTGTTATAATAAATGGAAACGGCCTGTTGTTCCCGCGGCCGCACAAAATCGATGGCCATAGGAAAGTAGATGCCGTTTATCTCTTTAAACTGGCTGTATTCCTTATAGTAAAGAAGCCGGTCTTCTTCGTAATACTCGATGCGGTTGATATGCAAATAGTAAGGACTAAACCACATTTTATACTGTCTGTTTCCGTTGGAGGCCTCAATATAATATTGATCATCCCGGATTTCATACAAATCCTTTTTCAGTACGTCAAAATAATCCCCGGCCATGAAAATATCCCGCAGTTGATTTATTTTAAGAGGGAAATGCAGAAAATTACGCTCGGCAAAGATACTTTTGTCTCCCATATAAAACTGGTTGTTAACCTGATTATAAAAGATAAAGCGGCTGCGCCCGATGAACACTTTACCCACATCCATCCCAAAGGGGCCGTTTACGGAAAGCAGAAGCGAATCGGCGCCGCTGATCAGAATTTCCGCTTCAAAATTTCCGGAATACTGCGGCGTGTCCAGTACGATATGCGCCTGTCCCTGCAGGGTGCGGATCGTTTTTTGCCAGGTTATATTGTGCTGCAATAATTCTCTGTAGCTCAGATTCAGATTCTTTTTTACGGATATTTTGGACGTCGTGCAACCGATCAGAACGGTAAGCATCAGAAAAAGGATATAGCGCATTAAGGTAATTTTTCCAGTTTTTGTTTAAGTTTTTCGTTAAAAGGATCCCGATTAAAAGCCCTTATCCAGTAATCTTTGGCTAAGTCCGGTTTGTTCATTTTAAAGTAAACGTCGCCCAGGTGTTCGTACAGTACGGGCGAGCTTTCCCGCTTGTCCAGCGCCTGAAGGATGTATTTTTCCGCTTCCTGCAGGCGGCCCAGTTTGTAGTAAATCCAGCCGATGGTGTCCAGATAAGCGCCGTTATCCGGTTTGAGTTGCAGCGCCTTTTTTACCATTTGCAACGCTTCCTCGAGCAGCGTATCCCGTTCGGAAAGGCTGTAGGCGAAATTGTTCAGCAGCAAATCATTTTCCGGGAAACGCTTGATGGCTTCGCGGTATAAACTGTCGCTTTTATCGGTCATTTTCAGATTTTCGTACACAACCGGCAAACTGGTTATGGCGTTCAGATTTTGCGGATCGAGCTGCAAGGCCCGTTCCAGCGGTTTTACGGCCTGCTGATATTTTTCCTGTTGTTGCAGGCTTATGCCGTAAAAAGCCAGTATCGAAGGATCATCGGGCAAAAGTTCAAGCGCCCGGGCGTAAACTTTTTCGGCCCGGGCAAAACTATCCATATCGGAATAGGTGAAACCCAAAAAGAGCCAGGCAAAACGGTTCTTGTTGTCTATGTCAAGAATATGTTCAAAATTGGCCACCGCCTCGTCATAGTTTTTTTCTTCCAAAGCAATGCGTCCCAACAGATCGAACACACCCCAGGGCGCGTCCGGGTCTTCTTTTAAGGGCTGCAGCAGTTCTTTGGCCCGGTCGTAATTTTTTAAGTAAAATTCCGCTTCTCCAATGGTCAGCCGCGCGTTGCGTACCGTGGTGGAATCTTTGGCCTGCAGTAAAGGCGTGTACACATCGACAATTTTATCCCACTCGCGAAGGTTGCGATAAATCATGGCCATCTGTTCAGCGGCCAGCACGAATTCCGGGTTGGCCTTTAGCGCCTGCTCAAAGCTGGCCAGAGCGGAATCGGCCTGATTGGTATGCTGGTAAATAACGCCCTTTAAATACAGCGCCCGGGCGTTTCCGGGATCCAGTTGGATCAGTAGATCCAATGCTCGTTTGCCTTTTTCGTAGTCCTGCTGCTGCAGGTAAATTTCGACCAGTTTTTCGTAATATTGGCGCCGCTCGCCGTAGATTGTAATCAGCTTTTCGTACTGCTCAGCCAGTTCTTTGTTTTTATGATTTTTTTCCAGCAGAAAAATAAGAATCCGGCGGGCTTCCTCGTTGTAGGGATCGATTTCCAGCATTTTCTTATAGGTGGCGATGGCCTTTTCGTCTTCCCGCAAACGGAAATAACTATCGGCCAGCAGGCTGAGCGACTGGATATTCTGCGGGTCCAGTTTCAACGCCTTTTCCAGCAGCAATAGAGCGCTGTCGAAATGGCCCAGACGGATGTGGTTCTCGGCGATACTGTTGTAGATGGTTGCCGAGGTGGAATCGAAACTGAGCGCCTGGTAAAACTCCACCAGCGCTTTTTCGAATTCTTCCTGTTCCTGGTAAAACATCCCTTTCAGGAAATGATCGCGCGCTTTCAGAGAAACCGTTTTAAGCCTGGGTTCCTTTTTGACCAGCTTCCGGGAAGAAGAACAACCCGCAGCGATAAATGCGATTAAAAATATGAATAATATCCGTTTCATAATAGTCGCTTAATATAAACTTTATCGTGTTGAATAACAAGTAAATACAGGGGATAAACAGGCAGAGAAGTTACGCATCAAATTATGTGGAGAGAGCGCAGCGATTTAGATTGTTGCCAACCAATCCAATTTATTCGTATCCAACGGCCACGTAACCTACCCAATGTCGGATATTGGCTGGTGCAGTAATGCCCATTCCCAAATCGCGCACCGGCAGAGGCTTTTGGGCAATACTGGTTCCGTAGCCGATCAGTCTGCCTTTAATTTTTGTGTTCTGCTCTTTCTGTAAGTAGTAAGCTGTAAGCAAACCGAAAGGGAGTGCATATCGTCCGCACCAGGTCCATTTATATTGTTTATAATCGTCTTTTTGCACGGTGTATTCTGTAAAATGTTTTACTTTTGGCGCAGCGGGTGATCCGGTCAGGCAGGTGCGGATAATTTCTTCCTCATGCTGCAGCGCCTTTCCGTATCCGCTGGAATCCGCGCCGTAACGGGCAAAATTTTTGCCACCCCAGTTTTTGTCCCCATAATGAACCGCGTCGTTGCTGATGATCAGAGCAAAGTCTTTACCCCAGCGCCAGCCCTTTTCCCGGGAGAGGCGGTTGATTGCCCCGGCCAGCAAAGGCGCAATCCGATCCATCCGCTCATACGACATATAAGGCACCAAAACGGGTACGATTTCGATGTTGCGATGGTAATATTGCAGGAAGGGCAGCAGGGCTTCCAGGGAATGTTCCATGGCCTGCATCGTATCATTGATCTGATACAGGCTGTCCGGAAGCAGGCCTGTGAGCTGCTCTCGCAGAGAAGACACCTTAATGGGGCCGTACGGTCCCTGCCAGGCGTCAAAGCCGTCGAAGATGATTTGATCCTGTAACCCCAATGTGCGGGCCTTATGCGCCACGCCGAAAAGAATCAATGTTTTGGCGCGTACATTTCGCAGTGCAGCCGGGTAAAGATAACCGGCATAAATGTAATCATCATGCGGCGAAATGACCAGTTTCCAGGTGGTTTGTGCTGTGATTTGCGCCCGGTCTTCGGCCTGTTGCAGCAAAGGCTGCTGATAGCGGATAATCCGCGCCATGACGGAGTCCATCTGTGAAGCGCGGTGGGCGAAACCGACGGTATCCACAACGCTGCGTATCCGGGACGGTTCCCCCTTGTTTTCCGGATTGCAGGCAGCGCAAACTCCCGCCAATATAACGGCGGCTCCAAAGAATAAAACATATTGTTTTTTCATTTTGTATCTCGGGCTAGTAGTGTCCGGTTAAAAACGAGGCTTTTACCATAAATTCAATTCCAGCAAGAATAGATGGATTCTGATTAGAATATGACTTCATTTTGGGGCCAAATTACTAACCCACCCCTCGCCTTCGGCTAATCCCCTCCCTAATCGCATTAGGGAGGGGAAGCCCCGACCTGTCGGGGCAGGGGAGGGTCAATAGTTTTTTTAAGTGTTACAAATCCAAGTTATGGCATTCGTCGATCGTTTAACCGGACACAATTGATCTCGGGCTTATTCTCAATGTATCAGCAGCATCTTCCGCAGACGGGTTTCCTTCTCCGTTTGCAGGCGGCATATATAAACGCCGCTGGCCCGCCCTGCCGCATCCCAGCGTATTTCGTACCGGCCGCGTTTCAGCTCCTTATTGAGCAAGGTCTTCACCCGACGGCCCAGCACATCATAGATGTCCAGCCGCACCGCCCCGTTGCTTGCCACGTAAAAAACAATAGTGGTCTGCGGGTTGAAAGGGTTCGGATAGTTAGGAAACAACCGGCTCTGTCCGGCCGGAAGTTGGGGAGCAGGGGAAGACAAAGCCGTAATCTCGGGATAGCGCACCCGCAAATTGTCCAAAAAAATGGTTCCGGAACTTTGTTCGCCGTAAGACACATCCGTTCCCAGGCGGATCCAGATACTTTTGATACGAATCGGATAGTGAAATTCGCCTTCTTCCAGCGGCCTGAAGCTGCGGGTTCGGGCGGTGAGTGTGTCCCAGCTTATGGAGTTATCGGCGTATCCGCTGGCTGAGGACTTAAAATACTCTCCGTTCTCGTCGCTCACGACCATATACAGTTTATGTTTGAATCCGTCGGATTTAACGTCCACATCGATATATTCGGGTACGCCTTCCACGGGAATATCCGTATCCAGATGGACGTAACTGTATTCGGAAGAGAGACGGGTAAAATGATAATCAATCCTCAGGGAACGCTGCCCCAGCGTAGAAATGCTGTCCGAAACGGATAGCCGGGTCAAAGCCGTATCGATCTGTTCACCGGAAAGCAGCCAACCCTGCAGGGACTCCATGGAATCCAGCACCGTTTTACCTTTTTTGACTTCCACCTGCACTTCGGCGCTGTCTTTCAGTTGGGCATATTCAACAAACACCTTTACGCGGCCTTCTCTAAAGGCTTTGAACAGACCGGAGCGGTCGATCGTCCCGATCGTGCTGTCGGAAAGGCTCCAGGTGTAGCTGTCGCCGGGCAGGCTGATCGGCTGGGATAATTCATCCAGAGCGTTTACTGTAAACCGGATCGTGCTCAAGGTGTCGATTACAGCGTTGCGGGGCACCAGCTCGATGTGGCTCAAACCCCGGATGTGTACATGAGCCGAATCCTTCAGTTCTCCGTACAAAGCGTAGATAAAACCGTCGCCGCCGTTGGCTGTAGCCGTAAAATAGCCCTGTGTGTCGATGGTTCCCAGCGTACTGTCCACGTAATAGAGCAGTGTGTCCGTACTTAACTGCACCGGGTTGTAAAGGCTGTCCCAGCCGCTGGCCGAAAAACGCCGCTTCTCGCCGCGGAAGAGCGTATAGGAATCAGGTTCTATTTGTAGATATCGCAGCGGGCCCTGCGGTGCCGAGGAAATAATCAGCAGCGCGTTGGCTACGGCGCGTTCGCTCCCGTCCGAAGGGGAATTCTTTATCTCGGCGGCAACAACCATGGTGCTCGATCCGCCGCCGTCCAGATTAATGCCTTCGGTCACGCCCTGCGCGATCATGAAATCAGCCAGTTCGGGCAGACTCATTCCCCGGCTTAACTGGTCCTGCCGACCGTCCATAACGAACAAAAATAATTTGGTGCTGTCTTCATTAAACCCGGCGGATGTTCGCGGATGATAGGCCGTGGCAAAGGAGGACGATCCGCCCTCTTCCTGATACCCTTTGAGGGCGTAGTTTTTTCCGTTTTTTACGATGCGCGGAAAACCGCCGACCAATTCTTTCAGCTTATCCGGAGCCGGTTTGAGCGACAGCGCCAGCCGCAATGTATCGCCGCTGCGGACATAGGTATCAAAAAAGGAAATAGAAGCGCCGTGCGCACTCAATACCGCTTTACCTTTAGGGATGGCCATACTGCCTGTGTTGTTTTCAATTTTTTCCACTACATAACGCAGGGTATCGTTCACCGTCCACCCCTCAAGGGGAGCAATCAGCAGCTCCTTGCCCCATTGGTTGGTTCCCGTGGTGGAGCCGAAATAGCGGTTATACAGAATGAGCTGATCCGTATCCCGGCTTTTATTGACGCCGGAAATGGCAATAGAATGTTCGTTTGCATGAACCGAACCGCTGAAGTCCAGAATGGCGATCATCGGCTTGTTGTTCACATCAAAACCGATTGTGGAATAGTGATAGGGGCCTTTCAGCAGTTCTCCCCGGACAATCTGCGCTCCGATGGGTACGCCTCCCTCGGCGTAAAAATCGGCATTTACGGCGCCGACCACGCGGTGTTCTTTTCTGCTGCTGCGCGCCGCCATCGAGCTGGTGGTTTCTCTGCCCACAACCGCATCGCCGGCTTTCACCGTTTCCACAGAAAGGTAGGGATTGGTCAGGTCCACTTCCAGCACGTTCATATTCCAGGGCATTTCGGCATCCACATAATGTTTGTGCACCACCCCGGGCCCGACGATTGTTGTGGATTGAACCTGCCAGTCGGCAGAAAAAGCGATGGCCTGTAATGCCGTCAGCCAAAGAATGAAGCTTCTGAAGGTTTTCATAATGATCCCTTTTCAATATGGCCCGAATCTGTCCCGGGCCTTGCCATTCCGGAATCGGCGTTTGGCCCGGCTCCCTGGCAATCGGTAAAAAAGCCGCTGTAATCGAGCGTCTGTTCTGCCGCCTTGCCTCCTCGAGTGAGGATATGGCGGTACTACCAATTCCCTTTGGCGACGGCCGGACCTTTTACCCGGTGTTTTTCGGGTACCACCCAGATATTGTTTTCGATGTCCAGTTTGACGTCATCCAGATAAACCGCACGGCCCGATCCTCCGGGACGAAAATCGGTGACGATATCCACATGTTGGGCGGAACGGTTTAGTTTGCCCTGTTTATTGAGTTCGTCGGTTTGTTTTTTCCCCTCTTCCGAAGCGGGATCGTCCACATAGCACTCGGGATAGCTGGCGCCTATGGCAATGTGCAGGGTGCCGCCCACTTTTTCCACAAACAGCGGATGTTTGAGCACCTCTTCGATGCCGTTGTTCATCCCCAGCGCCACTTCGCCCAGATGATGCGATCCCTCATCGGTCTCGATGATTTTTTGCAGGGCCTCAAAACCCTCTTTGGCGCTGTAGTCCACGATGCGTCCTTTTTCAAACCGCAGATGGATGCCGCGGATGGTTGTGCCCACAAAGGAGACGGGCAGGTCCACAAAAATTTCGCCTTCCACCGTGCTGTAATTGGGGCTGGTAAAAACCTCGCCGTCGGGGAAATTGCGCTTACCGGTACATTTAATAATATTGCGTCGGCTGATGTCCATGGTGAGCTGCAGCTCTTTGCCGTTGTCGGGGTGCTCGGTGACGATGCGGATGGTGTCGCTTTTGTCCATCAACCGATAGATGTCGTCCTCCACCTCATCCAGCATGCGCGGATCGACCATACTGGCGTTGACGATCACCTCGGTATAGCGTTCCAGACTCATGCCTTCCATATCGGCGAAGCCCTGGGTGGGGTAGAGCGTGAGCACCCAGGGTTTGAGCAGGCGGATATTTTTAACCGGTTCGTCCACGCGCATGATGGCCTGAGCGGTTTCTTCCGGTGTTCCGGCATACAGGGCAGGGTCTTCCGCGCCCAGGATTTCGATATATTTGGTCATGGCCTTGTAACGGTCGATGTGCCATTGGGGTACCCGTTCAATTTGCCGCACCGAACCGTGGCGGGCCATAGAAGCGCCCCACACCTTGCCCCGATCGTTGTCCGGCGCTACAATATTCATATCCGCGATGGCTCCGGCGGCAAACACTTTATCCTGCAAAACCGACATCAGCGGCCAGGCAATATGTTCGCCTTTGATCATAACCACGTCGTCTTCCTTAATGCCGCCCAGCGAGTAATCCAGCAGGTAGTCGGCCCATTTTTCCAGTTTTTCGCGCTCAATATGTACACTCATATTTACTCCTTTTATTTAATTTTAAATTATCAGTCTTTGTGCTGCATGGCCGCCTCAATCATTCCTTCAAAGATTCGATCCACCGCTGCTTCTTCTTCCAGAACGGAAGATCGGATTTCCAGTTCTTGCAAGACGGGCTGGGCCATTTCAACAAGCATTTCTTCGGTAAAACGAATTTCCCGGGGGCGGCTGCCTGTTTTTTCCACCGCTTCCAGCAAGGCATTGATAAAATCCTGCTTATAACGGGCCGGATGGCTCATGGCAAAATGGATGATCAGTTCGCTGTTTTCATCCACAAATAAAAAAACATGGGGGAAGTAAGGACGCTCGCCGCCGTCGGCTATGGCGTCATGCATAATAAAAAAGCCTGTTTGCCAGATCTGGTCGCCGGAGGGACACGTTTTGGATAATTGCTGAACCTTGATCTGATTATACAAAATGGGTGATAATTTTTCTTCCCGGTCAAGTTCTTCCTCCGGCATGGGCAACCATCGTTCTTCCCATTGCGGACCTTCCGGAGTCGGGGACGACGCCCGGGATAAAAATTCCCGGTAGTCTTTGGAAGTGAATACATCGGTCTGATTTTTATACTTCCGGCAGATTTCGCTGCCCTATTCCAGAGCATGGATCAAAAACCAGGCGTCCTCTTCGCCGCCTAAAAACCAGGGATGATACCCGGGGGTATAGTCGCGAAAAATAGGCCAGTTGTTTTTACCCCTGTACTGCCTGTTGCATTTTTTAATGATTTGCAGGTCTTCTTCGTCCAGCATATCCTTATTTTCGAAACCGGCCACCAGACAGTCCTGGTAGCTGAGCAAATCCAGGGGATCGTTTTCCGATTGCTGCCAGATGGCCAGCAATCCGTCGAGCCCGCGGGTGCCGCGATACACATTAAGCGCGAAATGTTCTCCGCCGCTGCCCAAAACGCAGCAATAACCCGTTTCTTCGCTCTCGGGGGGACGGACGGCAAACAGGTCGATTTCTCTCATCCAGCGCCAGGGCGCCAGCTTGCGGAAACCTTCGGCGGCGTCAAATAAACGCTGCCAGGTTGAGGTCTTAATTTGATCCATAGTATTTCCTCGGGTTAAAATAAGTTTTTTCAGATAGAACCCTGCCGTCTATCCGAACAGGTTGAGCTGGCCGGTATCTTTGGACGGCGATTTTGTATAAGTGCTTTTATACAGGTCAATCAGCTCTTTTTCGATAGCGTCCAGAAAGGGGCTGCGCCGCATACGCAATGAACGACCCATCAGAAATCTTCGCCGGCTATGGGTTAATATAAGATATTTTTGTGCCCGGGTCATCCCCACGTATAAAAGACGTCGTTCTTCTTCCGTATCGGCGGGCGATGTACCGGAAAGAGCATAGGGCAGCAGTCCGTCTTCGCAGCCGGCAATGAAAACGCATTTAAATTCCAGACCTTTGGCGGCATGCAGGGTCAGCAAAGCCACCCTGTCGCTGTCCGGCTGATAGGCGTCTATGGAGCTGCCCAGCGTGACCGCCTGTAAAAATTCCTTCACATCCCCGGAAAAATCTCCGGCAAATTGCAGCAGGGCCTCCAGTCGATCCGTTTTTCCGTCAAACTCCCTGGCAAAAAACAGGGCGGCAATACGGGTAATACGTTCTTTCAAAGGCAAAGCGCCCAGTTCGCCGACCATAGCGGATGGTTCTTGTCCGACAAGGGATGTCCATTTCTTGCGCAGATAAGGATGATCGGGTTGATCGGTAAAGCGCAAAATGTCCAGCAGCGAACGCAGCGGTTCTTTGTGGAACAGCAGTTCATCGCCGGCGGACTGCCAGGGAATGCTGTGATCGGCAAAGGCCTTCTCGATCAGCCGCATCTGCCGCGAGGTGCGCACCAGTACGGCAAAGTCGCCCAGGCTCTGCAGCTCTTCGCTGCTTTGTCCGTCGCTTACCTCGCTGTCTATGGAAAAAAAACGCACGCCGCCCAGCATTTGTTCGATCCTGCGGGCGATGAATTCGGCCTCGCTTTTATCGCTGCTCTGCGGGGCGATGGTTATCTTGACGCCTTCCTGCAGTCCCTTTAGCATGGGGCCGGAAGCGACCACATTGTGCGAAGCCCGTAAAACCGACTGGCTGCAGCGGTAGCTCTGGTGCAGGGTAAACGCGGCGGCCTGCGGATAGTCCTCTGCAAAACGAGGGATAAATTGCGCGGAAGCCCCGCGGAAACCGTAAATAGCCTGGTTGGGATCGCCGATAACAAACAAATCGGGTCGGGGCGGCGGGGCCAGCAGACGCAGCAATTGATACTGGGCTTCGTTGATGTCCTGAAATTCATCCACCAGTATCCGGCGGTAGCGTTCCCTGATCTGTTCCAGAAAATCGGGCGACTCTCTCAGCATAAAAACCGGCCGGCTGATCAAATCATCCATATCGTAAAGCCGCTGGGCATCCAAAAAGCGTTGATAGCTTTGGTACAGGGCATGGCCGCTTTTTTCGGGCCCGGTAAGGGTTTGCTTAAAGCGGGTAATCCGGGCGGCCTGTTCCTTTACTTCTTCCACGGGGCAGTCCAGCTCACGCAGCAGAATCCGCTGCTTTTCCGTTTCATCGATAATCACCCTGGTTTCTTCAATACGCTCCTGCAGCAGACGAAATCCCAAAGCGTGGAAGGTGGTTACGGTAAGCGCCTGGCTTTGTTCCGGCGAATCAAGCATAATCTGCAGGCGTTCGCGCATTTCCCGGGCGGCGCGATTGGTGAAGGTAACCGCCAGAATATGGCAGGGTTCCTGTTTTTTTACTTTGATCAGCCAGGCGATTTTTGTAGTCAGCACGCGGGTTTTACCGGTGCCCGGTCCGGCGGTTATCCGGGCCGGGCCCGATTCGTATTCCACGGCGGCGCGTTGTTCCCGGTTCAGCGGCGCCAGCAAAGGATGCGTTTTCCGTTGGGCTTCCTTTTTTTCGTTCAGCACCTCCACCAGATCGAGCTGTTTGGGACGTTTCCGCTCAAACAAACGGCGGTATTCGGCTATATCAAAACGAATATGCCGCATGCCGTTGTAGGCAGTTTCCGTTTCTTTCACCGCCGGAGCAAACAGCTTGGTCTGGCTGGAAATGCTGCGCAGTTCTTTTTCGTCAAAGACGCGGATACGGCCGAACTCGCCGTCGTAGCCTTCACTCAAACGCACCTGTCCGCTGCGCATGCGGCGCAGGCCTTCCACCAGCAATTCGTTGGCAACCCGGCTCAGTTCATCCAGCGGCCAATGGAGCAAAACATTGAATTCGGAACCCGTTTTTTTGATGAGCTGCAGGTAAGCTTCGCTCACTTTTTTGCTGGCCGGCCCGCTGCGGTACAATTCCGACAACAGTTCTTTTAAAGGAATGAGCGAATAAAAAGGCGGTTGGCCGTCGGGCATCTCCGTGTGATCGCGGTCGGCCAGACGGGCCACGCGGTGCATCACCCCCACGGTAACCATTTTTCCGCACACCGGGCAGCGCCCGTCGTTTTGCAGCGTCTGCAGAGGATCCCAGCATACCTTGCATTTACGATGCCCGTCGTAATGATATTTACCCTCCTGCGGGAAAAATTCCACGGTACCCAAAAAGCGCCCGCCGTCGCGTCCTTTCAGCGTTTCGGTGATGTCGGAATAGGATAAGCCGCACTCAAACAGATTGGCTTCCCGTCCCAGCTTTTCCGGCGAATGTGCGTCCGAATTGGAGATGAGCGTGTATTTATCCAGAAACCCGCACATGCGGTTCATGGGCGGATCGGAGGACAGACCGGTTTCCACGGCATAAATGTGATCGCTTAAATCGCCGTAACAGGCTTCGATGGAATCAAAACCCGATTTGGCGCCCAGCGCCGAAAACCAGGGCGTCCAGATATGTGCCGGAACAAAGAAGATGCGCTCGGAACAGTTGAGGGCGATTTCCAGCAGGTCGCGGGAGTCGAGTCCCAGAATGGGTCGGCCGTCGGAGGCGATATTGCCTATTTGGGCCAGAGCGCTCTGAATCTTTTCCGCCGTTTCAAAATCGGGGGCAAAGATCAGGTTGTGCACTTTACGCAGCCGCCCGTCTTTTTTATAGATATTGCTGATCTCGGCCGTCAGCATAAAACGCGTTTGACCCGTTGGTGCGGGAAGCGGCAGGCTGTGGGCCTGCGGCCGGAACTGTTCTTTAAGGCGGAACAAACCTTCTTCGGCCGGCTCCAGCTTTTCTTTCAATTCCTTCAGCCAGCCCGGATGGGTGAAGTCGCCGCTGCCCACCACGGTGATGCCTTTGATCCGCGCCCAGTAATCCAGATATTCGGGAATGAGTTGTTTGCTGGTGGCGATGGAATAATGCGAATGGATATGCAGATCGGCGATAAATTTCATGAGCCCGGGAATTCCCCCTATCTGTTCTCCTGCGCCTTATCCTCCGGCTGCAGCGGATAATGCAGACTGTAGGCTTTGGCCGGCGCCAGGCGATGGCTGTCGCTGATTTCCCGGTAGCCGTCTTTTTTAACGGCAATGATATGGCTGCCCGGTTCCACGGGCAGATTGTACAGGGGAGAATAGCCAACCGGGTAACCGTCCACGAAGACCTCGGCCGCCGGAGGAAAGGTGGAAACCGAGATGCGAACCGGTGCGTCGAGCTGGGTAAAACGGGCGCGCAGCCGCAGGGTATCGGCTGCAGGGATATGCGCCGTGGTTATAAAAAACCGCTGTCCGCTGGAATCGCTGATTTCCACACGGTGCGGGCCCCGGCGCAGCGGGCCGATGACCGCTGACGCGGCGGAAAGGCTCAGGGGCTGACGTCCGTCCAGTTTTACTGTGGCCGCTTTTTCTTCGGTAAGCACATTCAGATAACCCAGTTGATGATCCCGGAACTGCCAGGAAAGAAAACCGATCAGATACAGCGCGGCAGCGGCCACGGCGCCCCGCAGCAGCCGCCAGGTCCACAAACGCCTGCCCGAATACAGGGACAGGTTGATGTTTTCGCTAAAGGTGTTGGTTTTGGTTTTGTCCATGCGGCTTAAGAAGTCGGCCAGTTGTTCTTTGCGCCGGCTGCGCAGCTGCCAGGGAATAAACAGCTCCAGATCGTGGATAAGTTCGGTGGCGTTGCGGTAACGCCGGGCCGGGTCTTTGCGCAGCGCTTTTTTTATAATCCGCCGCAGGCGAAAAGGAATACGCGGATTGATGCGTTCCGGAGGCACGTAACGGTTGCGGACGATTTTGGCCAGAATTTCGGTGTTGTTTTCCCCGTAAAAGGGCTTGACACCGGTCAGCATTTCGTACAATAAAATACCGAGCGAAAAAAGATCGCTGCGGGCCGAGAGGGGGTCCCCGTTGGCCTGTTCCGGGGACATATAGGCCGGCGTGCCCACAATCATGCCGGTCATGGTCAGGCGGGTGGAAATATCATCCTTGGCCACGCCAAAGTCGATCAGTTTAACATCTCCGCCGTAGGAAATCAGAATATTGCTCGGTTTGATATCGCGGTGAATGATATTGCGGGCGTGGGTGTATTCCAGACCGCGGGCGATGCCTAGCACGATCAAGGCCGCCAGATAGGCCGGCAAAGGGGCCGTGTGATCGATCACTGTGCGCAAATCTTCTCCGTCCACAAATTCCATCACCAGATAGTAAGCCCGGTCAATGTATAAAAAATCATAAATAGCCACCAGATTTTCCTGATGGAACGAAGCGCTGATCAGGGCTTCCTTTTTAAAACGGCGGATAATTTCGCGGTTGGGGTCTTTTAGTTTTTTGATGATGACCGTGCGTTTGAGGGACGGCTGAAGGGCCTTGTAAATAAGGGCCATGCCGCCTTCGCTGTATTTACTGAGGATTTTGTAATCGCTGATATAATCGTTGGCTTTAATATCGGCCATGTTAAATCCCTTTGGGCAAACCTTTAACGTCGTCCAGCGGCAGGCTGATAAAGAGCCCGTTGCCCGATTCGTCCAGGCTGCCCACAATTTGCTCAATGGCTTTGATCATGGCCTTTGTTTTGTCCCTGGGAACGACACTGAGGATGGTTTTGTTGCCGGGGCGGGAATCCTGCAGCAGGTTGCGGAAACCGGCAAAGATGGGAATATCGTGCGCCAGAATACGCCCCATACCCACGCTGTCCAGAATGGTGGCGCCGTTGATCCCCAGTTCGATAAAGGCCTCCAGCACCTCCTGCAGATGTTCCTCCTTGTTGAGGAAAAAAATAACCAGGCGCATAGGCATCAATCTAAATCGAAGTAGTATTCTTCTTCTTCCTGAATGATTTCGATCACTTCTTCCGGTTTCTTACAGGATATAATCTGTTCGCGCAGCTCTTCGTTGCTCATCAGACGGGAAATACGGCTGAGCAGTTTAATGTGCATTCCCGGATTGTTTTCCGGACCGACCAGAAGAAAAACGATTTTAGCCTTCTTTTTGTCCAGAGAATGAAAATCCACTCCTTTGGGATGCAGACCGAGCGCAACGGCAAAATTGGGGCAGGAGCTGTCTTTGCAGTGCGGGATGGCAATCCCGTTGCCGACACCGGTGGTCATAATTTTTTCCCTTTCCAAAACGGCCTGAAAGGCTTTTTCCTTGTCGCTCAGCAGCTGGTTTTGATCCAGAATATCGATCAGCGCCCGGATGGCGTCGTCACGTTCGTCGCTTTTCAGGGGCATCAGTACATGAGATTCTTTTAAAATGTCCGTCAGTCGCATCTTTCCTCCAAATTTATTTGGGTAAATTTAGGGAATTCTGTAAAAGAAGCCAATACTTTTATTAATCGTTTGACATATTTTTGCCAATTGTCTAAATTTTATTTTCTGAAACGGAGGAATAATGGATATTTCGAAACACCTGCACGAGAAACACATCGTCGTTCCCCTGAAGAGCACGTCCAAATTTCAGGCCATCGAAGAACTGGTGGATGCTCTGCAGCGCAACCACCGACTGAACGACCGTGATCTGGCTTTAAAGGATGTGCTGGAACGGGAAGGGTATTCCAGCACCGGCCTGGAAAAAGGCCTGGCCATTCCGCACGCCAAAACCGACGGGGTTTCCGGTCTGGAAATCGCCTTTGGCGTCAGCCCGGACGGTATCGACTTTGAATCGCTGGACGGCAAACCGGCCCGTCTGATTTTTCTGGTCCTGTCCCCGCGCGATACATCCGGCCCGCATATTCAAACCCTGGCTACGATTTCCCGCAATCTGAAAGGCAATGCCCTGCGCGAAAAACTGGAAAGGGCCGCCTCCGCCGGAGACGTCATGCGCATCATCCGCGAAGACTTTAAAGCCTGACGAGCACGCTATGAATTTGCAGCAGGAATTACAACCCTACCTGAAAATCATCGAAAAAGAGATCAATAAATTTTCGGGCGATCGTCAGGTGACCTTCTTTTATGAACCGATCCGCTATATTTTGCGATTGAAGGGGAAACGCATACGTCCTCTGCTGACCATGCTGTGCGCCGAAGCGCTGGACGTGCCGCCGCAGGTGTCCCGCTATCCCGCCGCCGCCGTGGAACTGCTGCACAATTTTACCCTCGTCCACGACGACATCATGGATCAGGACGATTTTCGGCGCGGCCGGCAAACCGTACATAAAAAATGGGATGTCAATGCCGCCATCCTTTCCGGGGACGGGCTGATGGGGCTGGCTTTCCGGAAACTGCTGGACACGCCGCAGGGTGATGTGACCGCCATGGCCCGTCGTTTTACCGAAGCCATGCTGCTCATCTGCGAAGGGCAGGGCCAGGACAAAATGTTTGAGACTCGGAGCAGTGTGGATTCCGCCCTCTATTTACAGATGATCGAGCGCAAAACCGCCGTTTTGATCGAACTGGCCTGTGAGTTAGGGGCCATGGTGGCCGGAGCCGGCAGAGACACCGTACTGCTTTTGAGGGAATTCGGTTATGCGCTGGGTCTGGGCTTTCAAATTCAGGATGATGTGCTGGACGTGGTGGGCGACGAAAGCCATCTGGGGAAGAAGACCGGCAGCGATCTTTCCATGCACAAACAAACCCTGCTCACCATCAAGCTGCGCGAAAAAACCGGCAGCGACCAATTTTTTGACCTGCCTTTGAAGGAATTCCGGCGACTGCTGGATGAAAGCGGCGTGCTGGCCGAAACCCGTCAACAATATCAAGACCTGTTTGATCAGGCGCGGAACAAAGCGCAGCAACTGCCTGCCAGCCCGGCCAGAGAACGGCTTCTGGCTTTGACCGATTCCATCAAAAACAGGGATTGGTAGCCATGGGCCGGCTGATCGCGCTGGTTTTGCTCGGGCTGCTGGCCGGCTGTGTCTCGACCACCCGTTTCCGGGCCGCCTCCGACCGACCCTCCGCTTCCGCTCCGTCATCCGCTCCCAAAAAAGTTCAGGAAGACGCCCTGCGGCGTGCCGCCGACGAATGGCTGAATGTGCCCTACCGCTTCGGCGGAGAGAGCCGTCAGGGTATCGATTGTTCCGGACTGACCTGCCGTATCTATCGTGAGGTGTACGGGATCGAACTGCCCCGCACGGTGGAGCTGCAGATACAGGCCGGCCGTTTTGTTCAGAAGGCCCGCCTGCAGCCCGGCGATCTGCTCTTTTTCCGTACCGGCGGCAGCAGCGCGGTGGATCACGTGGGGATTTATCTGGGGCAGGGCCGTTTTGTGCATGCTTCCCTGCAGCGCGGCGTGGTCATTTCCGAGCTGGGAGCACGGTATTATCAACGCCGCTATGTTACCGCCCGCCGGATTCTTCCCTGACCGGCACAAGATGCTCCAGCAATGTTTCCACGGCCTGACGCAGCGGGGGAGGGAGCCCTGCAATCTTGCGGGCCAGCGTGTAATCAATATCATACGCGGCTGATTTTTCCCTTACCCGCGGCGCCTCGTACAGATACGATTTTTGTCCGGTTAACAGCCATTCCACGGTGGTGTTGCCCAGCCGGGCCAGCCGCAACAGAACGGCGGCCGGAGGGATGCGGTCGCGCAGGTATTTGCTGACCGCCGGCTGGCTGATGCCCAGTTGAGCGGCCAGCTCTTCCTGCGTCCAGCCTTTTTGCCGGCGGATGCTCTCGATACGTCGGGTGACTTCTGTGGCATTGATCATTGAACAGGACCTCATTATTGCTTTTTAATCCGATTGTTGCTTTGAATTATTACAAAAGGTATATAAAATAATATTTGTAATATAGCCTGAAAAACGGTATATTCCAAATGCTTTGAAAAATAATTATTGTAATATTATGACGGAAGAAGAGCTGTACCAGCGTTGGTTTGCCTGGGCCCGCGCTGCCACGGTCATTGCCACCGGCGGGCATCGCTTATGCATCCTGGATGCCGGGCGGCTCAACCGCGTTTACGGCCCGGACATCCCCTCGGCCCGTTTTGAGCTGGACGGGATTGTCTATCAGGGCGCTGTGGAATTTCACACCGCACTGCGGGACTGGTACGGGCACGGGCACCATCTGGATCCGGCCTACGCGGGCGTACTGCTGCACCTGTGCGCTTCCGAAGAAAATCGGCCTCTGACCCCGGTGCGGCATCATTCCAGCGCGCGGGGTATTCCCTCGCTGGCGCTTCCCCCGCCGCCCCGGCGTACCTCTCTTTGTGCTTTGCACAGCGGCAAAAAACCGGTATCCGGAGAGGCCCTGCGCCGGTTAGCCGCAGAACGGCTTTCCATCAAAGTGCGGGCTTTTACCGCCCGGCTGGAACATACCCTGCCGGAAGAGGTTTTTTATCGTCATTTCCTGCGCATTCTGGGCTATCCGCACAACGGCGCCGCCTTTGAGGCTCTGGCCCTGGCCGCGCCGTTTAGCGAAGTACAGGGTTTGTTCGAAGCCGGTTTTCCCGCCGAGGGTATTCTGGCCGGTTATGCCGGCCAGGCCGGTTTTCTGCCCCTTGCCCATCCGGATGCCTACGCCCGCCGCCTTGCCGCCCTGTACCGCGGGCTGCGCTGCAGGTTCAGCCGGGCGCCCTTGCAGCCGGGGCGTTGGACGCTGGCCGCGCTGCGCTATCACAATCATCCCCATTTTCGGCTGGCCGGTTGGGCGCACTTGTTGGCCGGGCGCGGCCTGCGCTTTCATACTGATCTGTGGGACATCCTGGCGGCCCGCCCTGTTTTGTCTGCCTTGAGGATGCATATCCAAGAATATTTTACAGTGCCGGTACCGGAATACTGGCAAACGCATTTTGCTCTGGGCCGCCGCTGCCGTACTTCCCGGCGTCGTTTTTTCGGGCCGGAACGGATCAGCGAAATCCTGGTTAATCTGCTGATTCCCTTTTTTACGGCCCGGGCCGCCGCCACTGGCAGCGCAGGGTTTGTTTCCTATCTGGAAGACCTCTATCTGAACTGGCCGTCCGGCGGCTGTTACGGTTTCGCACAACGCCAATTCCCGGCCATCTGTTCCGCTCTGCCGGGCCGGCCCAGGGCCTTTTACAATCAGGCCATGCTGCAATTGCACCGTTCCTATTGTTTGCCGGGCTGCTGTTCCGCCTGCCCGCTGCGCAGGAAAACTTTGACATCGGCGTATTAAATCTTTAAACTTTTCAAGATTTTCAAACAAACGGTCGAGGAAGGAATTATGGAATTTGATTGGTTCGATCTTATCATGGTGCGTAATTTTATTTATGCCGTCTTAGGCGTTCTCGTAGGTATGGTGGCTTCCATCAGCACGTACAAACTGGTCAACAAAACCACCCGCTTCGATATTCCCAACGAGCTGGAAAAGGGAAATCTGGCGGTGGGTGTGGTGGTTTCCGGCATTTTTGTGATGATCGGTCTGATTGTCGGTTTAATTATCGGGATGAGTCTCAATTGATACGCCTCTTCTTATGGACAAGTGCACTGCTGCTTTTTGTCGGCCTGTCCGCCTGCCGTAACCGGGCCGATAACCCCTCTTCCCTTGCCGCGGACGATTCGCTGCGTACGCTGATCCGCCAGCGTATCGAGCAAAAAATGGAACTGGATCGCATGCGTCTCAAATTGCTGGAAAGCGGACTGGGGCGGGAAATCCTCAAATATAAACCCATTATCAAAAAATACTCCAAACGATACGGGTTTGACTGGCGTTTGATTGCCGCTCAGATTGTGCAGGAATCGGGATTCCGTATCAAAGCGCGCAGTCATAAGGGCGCTTCCGGTTTGATGCAGCTGATGCCGCAGACGGCGCGGGAGATCAGCCGTGAGCTGGATATTCAGTATATTATGCGTAACCCGCGGGAAAATATCACCGCCGGAATTTACCATCTGCACAAGCAATACCGTCTCTTTCCCAATGCCGATCGGAATAACCGGGTCAAACTGGCCCTGGCCAGTTACAACGCCGGCGCCGGCCGGGTCTTTGACGCCCAGGATATCGCCCGTTATTACAAACGTCCGCCCAATGTGTGGGAAAATGTGCGTCCCTATCTGGCCATGCTCAAAAAAACCGACTGGCAGCTGCACCTGCAGGTTTGGCCCAGCGGCAAACCGCGCTTTGGCTATTTTTACGGCTACAACGAGACCATCAACTATGTGGAAAATATCTGGTCCATGTATCAGACCTACCGTCATATTTTCTGACCTGGAAATGTCCTTCCCAACCTCTGATTTTTCAAATAAATAGACGTTGTGACTTTTGTCATTGAGAACACCGCTTCTTCTGTCAATATTAGAAAATATTTTTGATCACGGAGCACAGGATCATTAATACCGACCAAAATCCTGGAAAATATCGCCACATCATAAATCGGGGAGAAGCGGAATGCCAGTCACCATATCGGCCCGGCTGCGGGCTGTAATCTTTATACTTCTCCTGCCATTTGCAAACGGAATTGACGGCAGTCTTTTTGCCCAGGCCAGTTATTTTGTTTCGCCTTCCGGCGATGACCAGAACGATGGAAGTTTTGGCGCGCCTTTTGCCACCATTGCCCATGCCCTCGGCTATATCAGCGCCGGGGACACGCTGTACCTGCTGGCCGGCAATTTTAACGAGCAGATTGTTCTGGAAGATCGTCCGCCTTTTGTCTTAAAGGGTTATGAAGGATATCGCACCAGCGTGATTAACGCTCCGGCAGAGGGCCCGGCCGTATCCATCCGCTATATAAACGACCGGACCATGCGTCTGGAAAACCTGGTGATCACCCATAACCCGGCCAACGGCACACCCGGCGGCCCGGGTCTGGAATTGCTGGGCAGCTCGGCCACTGTTTACGATTGCGCCATTACGGCCAATGCGCTGGTCGACAGTTCCGGAGGCGGAGTGCGCATCATCGACACCGGCGCTTCGGTATTTCCTCTTCTGGAAAACTGCGACATCACCGATAACACGGCCGCGGGCGGGGCCGGTTTATACGCCCGCAACGCCCGGGTGGAACTGCGCAACAACCGTTTCCGCAACAACGACGCCGGGCAGGGCGACGGGGGCGCGGTAAAACTGGTTTCCTGCTACGGATTGGAAATCCATCGCAACCAGATGATCAACAACAAGGCCGGGCGCGGAGGCGGGCTGTTCATCCTCAACGATCAGGCCCAGCAAGCCCAGTCCGAAAATTTTACGGAAAACCTGCTCTACGCCAATTCGGCCTTCACCGACGGCGGAGCGATCTATCTGGAAGGGAACAGCGTTACAACGGCGTTTTTAAACAATACACTGGCGGAGAACATCGCGCAAGGTGACGGCGCGGGTCTGTTCGCCCGGCAGACAGCCAATATCATCATCCGGGATAATATTGTGGTCAACAACCGGGCCGGGGGTGACGGCGGCGGGTTCCACTTGCAGGAGCTGGGCACGGCCAGCGTCGATATGCATTCCAATCAGGTATCGGCCAACCAGGCCGATGGCGACGGCGGCGGCGTCTATTTTTTAAATTGCGATAATGTGTCCATCGGCGGGGCGGAAAATCTGCAGAACAATTTTTTCCACAACCGGGCCAACGGTGCGCTGAACGCCGTCTATTCGGCCAGCGCCATCGCCAGTTTGGGGCTGGATTACAACTATTGGGGATTTAAGGAAGAGAATGCCGTCAAACTGCAAATCGTTGTGCCGGGCAGCAATCTCAGCAATCTTCAGTACGCGCTCCGGCCCTTCGTGGTGGAAAATGTTCTGCTGCCCGAACGCTATCTGTACTGGTTTGGCGACGGAAAACTGTCCTTCGAAGACAGTCGGCCGGTATTCGACGGCAGCGGTCGTTTTTCCGTTGCGTTGGCCATGGACACCCTCTACGACAGCGGCAGCGAACTGTCCCATCTGAATAAACTCTATGCTCTGGATCTGCCTGCGGATCTGCGGGAGCAGGCTTTCACGCTCTCGTTGTATTACGATACCGATGAATTAAACGATGCGGGCAGTCCCGATCCCGCGCGCCTTCTGCTTATTTACCAGGATGAGCAGCAGGGCTTGTGGCAGTCGGCGCCTACAACACTGGCGGACAGCATTCAAATGCTAAACAGTACTTTTGAAACATTGCCGGCGCGTCAGTTTGGCATCGGTTTTCAGGCCAACCCGCCCGACACGGCCATGCAGGTCTGGCCAATACCCAATAGCGCCGAAATGTTACCCGAGGCGCTGCCCCATATTCGTTTCAACCAACCGGTGAACAGCGCGTTTTTGAATGATCAATTTATCCGGATAAGCGGCATGCAATCGGCAGGGCACGGTTTTACGCCGCTCTATGACGCGGCCGGAAATACCCTGTATTTACAGACCGAGAGACCCTTTTACGCCGGAGAAGAGGTGCGCATCACTCTGAGCGACACCATTTTTACACAGGACGGCAAGTACAAAGAAAACGGCTATGCCTGGCATTTTAACGTAGCCGCTTTTTACGGAAGCGGCACATTTCAGCCGACCGCAAAATACAACCGGGCTGCCGGCCTCGATTACGCTACAGGCGATCTGGATGCCGACGGAAGACCCGATTTACTGGAACTGCGCCAGGGCCGTCTGATCTTTTTACGTAACGACGGACTCTTGAATTTCGTACCTACCGACAGCATAACACCGGAGCGGTCCTTTACAAAATTATTGACCGGCGATCTCAACGGCGACGACCGCCTGGACGTCTTTTTGTTCAACGATAGCTATATGCAGGTCTATCACTATAATCCATCGGTCGGATTCAGCCCCATCTTTGCCAAATCCCTGCCACAGGACGGGCAGCTCAAAGATGCGCTTTGGGGCGACTGGAACAACGACGGGGTGACCGATCTGGCTGTTTTGAAGGAAATGCTTTATTTTAATGAAATATTGATCTATTATGGCGCTTTTGACGGGGGGTACGTCAGCGGGGATTCGCTTTCCCTCAACCTGATCGGACGGGCCCACCGTTTGCTGAGTATGGATATAGACGGGGACGGATTGATGGATTTGCTGACCAGCAACGGCTCCGATAATTCCAATCTGGCCTTGCTGGAAAACACCCGTACGGGCTTTACCCGCACCATCAGCAGCGCTGCGGGATTCAGCAATCAGAACTTGCTGCAGAGCGGTAATGTCTGGTTCGATCCCCAATATCCCAACCGCAGAGAAGTGCTGCTGAGCGGCTTGGATGACGGCGGTACGCCGGTTTTACGGGTGTTTAATGCGCAACTGGACGGCAGCCTGCTGCGGCAAATCCAATGGGCTTTGTCCGTCCCGCTTACGGATATGAAGGCGGCGGATTACGACTCCGACGGCCGGATGGATATTCTGTTGTTACAGGAAGACGGCACCCTTCGTCTGGTGCAAAACGGATTGAGCGGTTTAACCATGCGGTCGCCTTTTGCCACGGAAACGAACGGACGGCGGTTGCTCAGCGCCGATCTGGATCAGGACAGCGATCTGGATATTCTGGTTCTCAGCGAAGACGGCTGGCGGGTCTATGAAAACCGCGCCCGGCAGGCCCGGCGCTGGTGGGTGCGGGCGGGCAGCGCCAACGGAGACGGCAGCGCCTCCGCTCCTTTCGCCCGCATCAGCGACGCCCTGAACCGCAGTTTCAACGGTGACAGCATCTGGATTGCCGGCGGCGAGTACCGGGAAAACCTGCGTATGGACTACGGCGTGGCTATGGTCGGCTATCAATCGGAACCTCCCCGGCTGGTCTTTCCGGATGGCGGCATCCCGTCGGCCCTTATAGAAATTGCCACGGACCGTTCTGTTATATTAAACGGCCTGGAACTGGCAAACAAAACGGGTATGGCGGGTAAAGCGGGGATTGCGGCTGACGGCGGCGATTCGCTCCATCTGGACGGCCTGACCATCAGCGGTTTCGAGTACGGGATTCGGCTGGTCAACAGTGCGGCACGTGTGGAAAACAGCCGTCTGTTCGGCAATTCAGTTGCTCAGATTTATGCCGACAATGCCCAATTGAATCTGCGCTACGCTGCTCTGCTCGGTAATGGAAACCCGGACGGAACGGTGAGCGCCTCCGGTGTGGAAGCGGTCAATCAGTCCAGTATTACCCTGGGAAATGTTTTTGTGGGCGGCCACAGCCGGTACGGCCTGCGCTTTGAAAACAGCTCTTTTAAAATCTATAGTTCCATTCTGGCCCGGAACGATTCCAGCGGGCTGCAGAGCGGAGCCGCCCTTTATGCGGCCCAGACCAGTCAGGGCAGTGTGCTAAACAGCATCTTCCTGCATAACGGGGTTGGCATCGAAGCGCCGGCCAGTACGGTAAGTTTTCGCTATAACGATTTTTACGGCAATCTGGAAAACTGGACCAATGCTCTGCCCGGCCCGGGCACGCGTTTCGAAAATCCGCTTTTCGTGAAAGACCATTATCCTTTTGCCGCTGCATTTCCTCCCGGCGATTCCCTTTTTGACCAACAAGCCTGGCGGCTGGCGCCCGGTTCCTCTTTGATTGACGCCGGGCATCCCGACAGTTTAAGCGGCGACGACAGCCCCGCCGATATGGGGATGTTTGGTAATCTGAGTGCGCCGTACGTCTTTTCCGAGCGGCCGCAGGCACAAGCGGACGCGCAGGACAGCGTATTGATCATACAGTGGCAAACGCCCGCGCCGGAAAATTGGAATTTATGGAAAGCCACGGCTTTGTTCCGTTCCGAACAGCAGGGCTTTGTGCCCGATACCGCCAATATGCTGGCGCTTTTGGACAAGGGGCAAACCGCCTATAACGAAACCGGGCTGGCCTTTGGCCGTGATTATTTTTACCGCCTGGCCTTTGTGGACAGCCTGGGCGGCGTAACCGGTTATAGCGAAGAACTGCCCGGACGTCTGGATAAGCTGATTTACGAGCTGTCCTACGGCAGAGTGGATGTCCAGCTGGGGCAGGGGGATACCCTGATCCGGCCGGTTTTGGTGCATAATGGCGGCACGGTCGATCTGCACATGCTGGTGGATTCCGATCTGCCGGACTGGATGAATATTTTACCAAAACAGCGTCAGATTGCCGCCGGAGACAGTGCTCGTTTCTGGCTGCGTTTTTCGGCCGTCGGGTTGGAGAAAGATTCTCTTTATCAGCACGATATACGCTTTTTCCCGCAGGAAGACAGCGCCCGGGTGCGCATCCTGCCGGTAACCATGTGGGTTTCCTACCGCGATTTACTGGCGCCGGTTACCGAACTGATCGGCACATATCCCGATACGGTATATGAGGCCTTGCTGCATTATCGCTTCAAGGGAGACGACAGACGCTTCAGCACCATCGGTACGCCTCCGGAACTGCTGCGCTATGTGTGGCGCTTGCGGCGCATTAACGGAACCGATACTACGGAGGCGCTGGCCGGTCAAAGCGACAGCACAGCGACAATGGTTTATCCGGTGCGCGACGGACACTATCTTTTTGAAGTGGCCGCCCGCGACACGGCCGGCAACGGCACGCCCGGTGATATAAACGCCGCCGCCCATGAGGTGTGGGTAGAGGCCGGAAAACCCGTTTTACCGCGTAACCGCTGGCTGATGATCGCCCCGTCGCGCCGGCGTGACCAATTTGCCCAAATTGTAACCAACCCCGACATACTGGCTTTGAAACGCTGGGGACCGGAAGAAGCCTATCTGGATGTCTCACCCGATTCACTGAAGCTGGGTGAGAGTTACTGGGTGATCAGCCGGAATAAAATGGAAGTGGATCTGAACCAACTGGATTTTGTACCCGCCGACACAACTGTGCGCGTGGCCATTCGGCCCGGTTGGAATCAGGTGGGCAACCCGTGGGCCTGGAATGTATCCTGGCAGAACACCCGCCTGATCGATTCCGACAATAGAACTCATACCTTTATGCAGGCCGTGGAAGATAGCCTGCTTAGCCCGTTTATTTATCATTACGAGGCCTATCCTCTGCGCCACTATGAACGGGACGTCTATTACCGCCTGTTTCCCAACCGCGGGTTTTGGCTGTACTCGCGTGCGGAAGGAACATTACAATTGGATGCCTCGCCGGTAAAATTCTCTGTAAATGAAGAGGAAACGATTCCTCTGCCCAAAAGCGACGGTTCGGCCGACGCTTTGGTTCAGCTGGAAGCCATCGGCGCTGAGATGTCCGACCCGGACAATTTTTTTGGCGTTTGCTCCGATTTGGATGATTTTCCGGTCTATTATCATTCCGCCCCCGAACCGCCTACCATCGATGATTTACTGCGTCTGTACACGATTGTGGACGGTAGGAAAATGTCCGGAAATCTGGTTGAATTCGGCAACACATTCAAAGAGCAGGTTTGGGATATCTATCTGGAAAGCGGTTCACAAAACGAACCTGTTCGTTTGCGCTGGAGTTGGATCACCGAACCGCAGGAAACCTATTTGTTCCTCTATCATCTGGAAAGCGGCCAGTGGTTCAACCTGAACGATACGCCGGAATATACCCTGGAAAAACCGCGTTCGGTGGAACATTTTAAATTGTACGCTACCGACAATGCCGATTTTGAACCAAAAATTTTGCCGACAGAATTCAACCTTTCGCAAAATTATCCGAATCCTTTTAATCATCGAACCCGCATCCGTTTGGCCGTTCCCTATTTTGCCGACGGCCAGCAGGCCGAGCTGGCCATTTACAACACCCTGGGGCAGCGCGTTAAAACGCTGTTAAAGCGCAAACTGGAAAGCGGCCTGTATGAATTTACCTGGGATGCGCGAAATGACCGCGGCCGGGTTTTGAGCAGCGGAATCTATTTTATCCGTTTCCGCGGTGAAGAATTTCATGTTACGCGCAAAATGATATTCATTAAATAGAAGGATACTTACCATGCGTTATGCAAGGAATTGTCGTACCGATATTTTTATTTTGATCCTTTCATTGCTGTTGTCCATATCTTCTCTTCAGGCAGGGAAACCGGCCAAGATAAAATTCACCATCGGTAAATCCGAGCTGCTGCCCGGTGGAAAAACTTCCTGGCAGAAAGTACGCATGGGCATGCCCGTACAGCAGGGGGATCGGCTGCGTACGGCGCTAAACGCCCGCATCGAACTGGAAATGCCCGACGGTTCGGTTCTGAAAATAAACGAAAACACCGTATTCGATGTGAAGGAGCTGAAAACACAGGAAGAAGACAAAGAAGACCGGATGAGTTTTACCCTGTGGGCCGGCAACCTGTGGGCCTCGTTTAAAAAGGTGATCAGCGGACGCCAGACGCGGGAGATTGAAAGTCCCAGCGCCGTTGTGGCCATCCGCGGTACCATTATCGATATGGACGTGGCCGGCGACGCCACTACTACCGTACGCGTGGTGGAAGGAAAAGTGGCCGTAAAATCCAAAGACGCCGGCGGCGAAGTCATTGTTAAAAGCAACCAGCAAACCGTGGTGCGCAAAGGCAAAAACCCAACGCCGCCCAAACCCACCGCAAAAACCTCTTCCGCCCAACCTGCGGGCGATCTGGTTTTTGAAGTCCGAACCCCCAAGTTACAGTTTACCGATCCGGCCGTTTTGGCCGCAGGTATTCCTCTGGAAGGAAAGGCAAATCCCGGCGCCCGTGTGGAAGCCAACGGTACGCCTATGACCGTTTCGCCCGACGGCCGCTTCAGGGGGCGGGTTAAAGCCCAGGAAGGATTGAATACCATACGCGTCAGCGTGGACTGGAATAATAACCGCCAGACCAAAACCGTGCGCGTTTTCGTGAATACAAAAAAGCCCGAGGTACAGATTTCCAGACCTGTTACGGCTCGTTTCGTGAACCGGCGCGATTACAGCCTGAGCGGCGCCGTGTTCGATCCCACACCGATGGACAAGGTCAAGGTATATATCAATGACGAGCTGGTGGCCGAGGTAAGCGGCAGGGGCAGCTTTAACCGCACCATCATTTTAAAGGAAGGCAAAAATAACATCGTACTTCGCGCTGTGGATCGATCCGGAAACGTAACCGAAAAAGCCGAACAGATTTTTCTGGATACGGTGAAACCGATTGTAACCATTACCCAACCGGCTCAGGAAGTGGTGACCCGTTTTGAGCCGCCTTTACCCCCCGACCGGGCCCGGGATTTTGCCACCGAGCGGTTCAATCAGGTGGTACGCGGAATCATTATCGATCCCGAGCCGTCTTCCAAGATAAAGCGCTTCGGTATTAATGGTAAAGAAATCAGACCAAATTCCGATGGTACTTTTGAAGCGATAATCAACCTGCGCCGCGGCGAAAACCGTTTGTCTGTTTTTGCCGAAGATGTGGCCGGAAATATTTATCGTGATGACAGCAGAAAAATACTGGTACGGTAGTTAAAAGAGAGGAAAGAATGTACGCATCAAGGATTGGGCTGCTTCTTTTACTGATGTCCGCTGTCCTGCTTGCCCAGGGTATGGACGTAACCGGACGCGTTTCTTTACGGGTATTTAACGTGGACTACGATGAAACTTCCGAATTGAATCCGGATTCGGCTAATTACGGCAAAACCACATTGGTTCCGGGTTTGCAGCAATATTTGAATATGGCTGTTTTTGCCCGCACCAGTAAACTGGATATCAGTTTGCTGGGCGATATTCGCAACGATAAGTGGACCCCTCTGGATTCCTATAAACGGGTGGAGCGGCTGACCCTTTCGGCCCGGTTTTCCGGAAATGAAATTGTGCTGGGTGATTTCTTCGAATCATCTTCCGAACTGTACCTGTTCAGCCGCGATGTGCGCGGTGCCAAACTGGATTTTGTTTTCGAAGATTTATGGAACCGTTACGCCTATTTGCAAACCCGTGTGGTCGGCGGCATTGTGCAAAAAGCGGTGAAAGAGGGTGAGGCACTGCCGACCCTATACAAACAATATGTTAATTCCGCATTGTATGAACGTTATTTCGGTTCCGCCCAGGTGGAATTGGGTGAACGGGATAAGTTCAGCATCGGTTTGAATTATCTATATGCCAAAGATGATCCCAACTCCATTACCGAGTCAGTCAATTCGCCCCTGCTCAACCAAAATGCCGGCCTGAATGCGGCGCTCTATTTCTGGGATCAGCACATCAAGCTGTTTGCCGAAGGATACGCCAGTAAAAAGGATACCATTAACGCCGACAAGGCCGAAGATTACGCCTACAAGGCCGGCCTGGATTTGCGCTTTAACAAGGTGAAATTACAGGCCTTTTATCAACGCCTCGGCTATGATTATTACACGGCCGGTAATCCCTTCCTGCTGAATGATTGGCAGGGGGTAAAACTGCTGGGCGCGGTGGAAGTGGTACAGGGATTGACCTTTGATGTGGAAGGGCAACAATATTCAAACAATCTTAAAAAATTCGACTATCTGCCCACCACAAAAACGCGGATTGCCGGCGTCGGTCTCAATACCAATTTTCGCCGCTGGCCCGATCTCAGTTTGCGCTGGCGCTTCCAGGACGATTTGAGCAACGATATTTATGATGACGACAATAACCTGACCCGCACCGATAAAATATCGCGTACCTTCGACGCGACGGTGGGCTATGCTTCCGGCAATAATCGTATTTCGCTATCCGGCATTTATGTGAATCTGGATGACAACAGTCTAGTTTTTGGCGACAGCACCCAGGCCACCGAGCAAGTGGTTTTTAGTCTGAATTTTTATACCCGCCCGTCTAATCTGCTCTTTATTTCCGGCGGGGCCGT
This sequence comes from Caldithrix abyssi, assembly GCA_011369465.1. Taxonomy (GTDB): domain Bacteria; phylum Calditrichota; class Calditrichia; order Calditrichales; family Calditrichaceae; genus DRQG01. The sequence goes on along the minus strand of DRQG01000078.1, from coordinate 681 downwards.
GTACAGCACGTTAAGAATGACCGGGGGCGAACAAAGCAAAAATCTGGTTTTGTACGAGAGCAGCCGCTGGGATATCATTCCCATGAAACTGAAATTTGAAACCACGCTGAACTATATTTTGAATAAAGCCGACGGCGGTAAAGGCTACAACGATTTGCTGAACAATTACAACCAGCTGGCCCTGGAAGTAGCGTTGGAGTATTTCTTCACGCCGAATATCTCTCTGAAAGTGCTGGGCGGCAGCGACGGGCGGCGCATGGACTACACCAAAGAGCAGGCGTTAAAGGTGATCGGAGACCCGGATTACGGGCCCATGTATTTTAACGGTTATGAAACCTACAACGGTATTAAATACGGCGCGGAAATTAACTGGATATTTTAGTTGGTTGTTAGTTATCAGTCGTCAGTTTTCAGTATTCAGTTCTAAGTTATTAAGTTATTGAGTTATTAAGTTGGCTGTCGGTTGTCAACTACTTGTCCTGAGCGAAGTCGAAGGATCGGCCATCGGCTTTTGACTACTTGCCCTGAGTTCTGTCGAACGCTCAGTCTTCGTTCCCTGATTTCTATGACTTTGTCAAGTGCTAAAATCAAGCGAATTTCGAGTGGATATGCACATAGTTATCCACAAAATAGTTTTGTGTACGCGCGATAGCGCACATTATTTTTAACAGTTTATTAGCT
>DRQG01000077.1 GCA_011369465.1 Caldithrix abyssi | reverse complement strand
GTTCTTTGTTTTTACATTGAGCGCTATTATTGGCTTTTCATTCAAAAAAACAGGGGCGGTTCAGCCCAAAGACGTCTTGCTTATGATACTGCGAAATCCGGTTTCCAAGATGATGTTTCTCTTCAGCCTTTTACTTGCATTAATGCCGCTATTGCTCAATGCTCAATCCTATCTGTGGCCTACAAACGCCAGCCGGCACCTTTCTTCCAGTTTTTGTGAATACAGGCCCGGGCACTATCACTCGGCCATCGATATCAAAACCTGGAACAAAGAAGGGTACCCCATTTATGCGGTGGAAGACGGCCGGGTTGTGCGCCTGCGCGTTTCCCCGTTCGGATACGGCAAAGTGCTGTACGTACGGCTAAGAGACGGACGCACAGCCGTGTACGCCCATCTGCAAAGGTTTAATAAAAAACTGGAACAGAGCGTACGCCGTTTACAGCTCAAAAAGAAACGCTATACCGTTCAATGGTATCCCAAAAACTGGCCGGTAAAAAAAGGGGAAATTCTGGGTTACACCGGGCAAACCGGCATCGGCGTGCCGCACCTGCATTTCGAAATTCGCGACGCGCAGGAACATCCCCTGCAGCCGTTGGCCTTTTATCCCGATTATGAAGACGCTGTGGCGCCGACTCTGCAATCTTTATTGGTTATCCCTTTAAACGACGCCGCTTCGGTCAATCAATCCCGTTTGCCGCAGGCCTTCGGCTTAAAAAAAATTAAAACCGGCGTCTATGTTTTAAATGATACCATCCGCGCGCAGGGCATAATCGGTCTGGCCGTCCGCGGATACGACCGCTCCAACGGCGTTACCAACAAGCTGGCCTTTTATCGCAGCGCCCTGTTTGCAGACGACACCCTATTGTTCAGTATGCGCTATGATACGCTGGATTTTGCCTTGACCAATCAGGTGGATGTGGACGTTTATTATCCGCGCCGACGCACAACGGGTCAACGGTTCAATAAGCTTTTTATCGATGATTTTAACGCCCTGCCATTTTACCGGGAGAGTCCGGCCGACGGCCGCCTGCAAATCGCTGACCGGCCGCTTGATTTTCGCGTGGAAGTAAGCGATTATCGTGGAAACACCAGCATCATCCGCGGGACGATTGCGCCGGAAGAAAGAGCCGGACGTCCTGCGCTAACGCTTTTGGATTTATCGGATCATGCCGCGTATATACAACTTCGCTTACCCAAAGATGTAAAAGAAATGCGCTTTTTCACCCAAAACGACAGCGGTTTGTGGAGACCGGTAAAATATTTTGATTTGCTTGGCCGCAGCAGCGAACAATCGGGCGAAAATATGCTGGTAAAATTAAAACTGAATTCGTCCTCCGACTATCTGCTGCGCCTGGATATCGAAAACGCTCAAAATGAATCGATGTACGCTCTGCTGAGTAACAACCGCAAGCCCCCTATCAGCCTGGATTTTGATTACACGGAACATTACCTGATCGCCCGTTTAAAACCTTTTTTCAGTAATGAAAATCAACCGGTGCACATCAGCTGCGGCGCCATAGACACCTTGTTAACCCCGCTGGCGCGTAACGGTTCGGCTGAGCTGGCGCTCGGTATGCGCTGGTTTGCAGGCGACTCTCTACGTTTGCGTATCGCTAATGACGGTTATGATTATTTTGATACCACGCTGACTTTTTTCCGTTTTGAACCGGGCAAAAAAATGCATAAACGTCTGTCTTCTTATGTCCGGATGGAAACCGCTCCTAAAACGCTGCTGGATACGGTAATAGTGTACTGGCGGGAAGAACCTCTGCCCGATACGACGGAAGCGCCTCTGTTCAGTCCGCCCTTTCGTATAGATTTTGCCGGACCGGTGTTTAACAAAAGCGCCCGGCTTTTCGTAGCTTACGATACGCTTACCGTGCCGGCGCGGCGGGTTGGTTTATATGTCGTGAATAAAAAGGGGAAACTTTCCCCGGCGGGCGGCCGTGCGGATACGATAAATTCCGTTATTGAAGCGGGAATACGTTCCCCCGGCGTTTATGTGGTCGCTGCGGATACGGTGGCGCCTCTACTGGAGTTGCTTTATCCGCGGGATGGAGAACATTTGAAACGTTTGTCTGCCATTAAATTCAAAGCTTTGGATGAACTTTCCGGTATAAACAGCGACGCCGACCTGCATATCCGTATTGACGATCATTTTGTTATCCCGGAATGGGATCCGGAAACCGATACGGTAACAGGGCGTCCGTACTGGCAGTTGGAACCGGGCATGCACCGTTTGCGGGTGTGGGTGGATGACGCCGCCGGGAATCGCAGCCAAAAACAAATCCGCTTTTTTATCAAAAACTAAGACGGGAATTATTTTATGATACCCATTGCCGATGAAAGCCCCAGGGGATTCATTCCCTTTGTCAATTACATCTTTTTGGCGGTAAATATTTTTGTGTACTTTTTCCTTCAACCGTCCGATATCCACGCCGTGGAACTCTTCTTTATGCGCTTTGGCCTGATCCCTGCGGAATTCACCAACGGAGCCACTTTTCTGAAAGGTGTGATCAATATTTTCACTTCCATGTTTCTCCACGGCGGATTTTGGCATTTGGCCGGTAATATGCTTTACTTATGGATTTTTGGGGATAATATAGAATACACGGTGGGACATGGTCGTTATTTTATATTCTATATCTGCGTAGGCATCGGCGCTGCGCTTTTGCAGGTTATAATGAGTCCCTCATCCACGGTGCCTATGGTGGGCGCCAGCGGGGCTATTTCCGGCGTGTTGGGCGCGTATCTGGTAAAATTTCCGCGTAACCGGATTTCCGTTCTGTTTTTTATCTTTTTCTTTATTAAAATCATTCAGGTGCCCGCTGTTCTGGTGCTTTCCCTGTGGTTCCTGTTTCAGGTATATAACAGCTTCTTCAGCCTTATTCCCGGCGGCGCCGGAGGCGGCGTGGCTTATTTTGCTCATATCGGCGGGTTTCTGGCCGGTCTGTTTTTAATAAAACTATTCGAACGCCGACAGAAATATTATTTTCTCTAACCGGCGGTAATCCGATAAAACCGGTACAGGCGGACCTTAAAACAGAGCCAGCAGTTTTACAAACACCATCATTAGTATCATGGCAAACGGATAAACCGTGGCGTACATAATCAAAGGTGCCTGCGATTCGGTAAAACCTGCGGCGGCTGTAAGGCCCGGCGCGGATGTCATTCCCCCACACAAAACGCCGGCCAGTTCTATTAGCAGCATTTTATGGCGCTTACGGGCAAACCAGGCCGTTATCACCATCGGTAATGTAGTGATCAAAACGCCGGCCAGAAGTAGTTTGGCCCCGTCCGCCTGAAAAATATGTACAATTTCCGATCCGGCCTTTACCCCCACAACAGCCAGGAAAAGCGTTAGTCCCAGCTCGCGCATAAACGCGATGATGGGTACCGGAACCTGCCAGATCACCGGGCCCACTTTACCCCGGTTGCTCAAAAATAAACCGGCCACCAGTACGCCTCCGGTAATCCCCAAATTAAAGGCAACGGCCTTGCCAATGGAAAAAGGTACAAGACCCACAAATATCCCCAGCAAAATACCTAGGATAATGGAAAAAATATTGCCGTATTCCACTTTTTTCATCTCGTCGCCAAACAGTTTGCGTATTAAAGGCATCTGCGCGGCTTCGCCCACTACCTGCACCCGGTCGCCCCAGCTCAGCTTTTGATTGGGTTCCGCCAGGAACTCGATGCCGCTGCGCCGGATGCGGGTGATGTTCATGTGGTACAAATCGTGAATGTGCAGCTCCCCGATGGTTTTCCCAACGATATCCTTATTGGTAACCACAAAACGGCGCGATTCCAGTTGCCGAATATCCGGGATTTCCTGTTCGGTTGGTTTACCAAGATAAGGAATAACCGAGCGCACATCCTCTTCGCGGCCGACTATACGCACGATATCCCCGCTGTGCAGCTTGGTATCCGGCCCCGGGATGATCACATCACCGTTGTGCAGCAGACGGGTAATCACCGTACCGGTTGTTTTGCTGAATTTGATTTCGCGCAGAGTTTTTCCATCCAATGACTGGTTGGTTATTTCCAGATTTTGGCGGATAATTTTGGGCTGCGCGCCCGTTGTCATGTCTTTGTGCTGCCGTTCCTCTTCTTTAATGTTCACCTTAAAAAGACGGGGCAGGATTTTGATAAAAAAAATCACGCCAATCACACCGAACGGATAGGCCACCCCGTATCCGGTGGAAGTTAATGTGGAACGTGTCGCTTCCTGAGCCGCAGCAAGCCCCGGTGTACTGGTCATCGCTCCGGAAAAAAGCCCGATGGCCAGCGGCATATCGATATCGAACAATACGGCCAGTAAAAAGGTGAGCAGCGCGCCCAGTGTCAAAAGTTGAAACACCAGCCAGTACACACGTAATCCCCGCTGTTTGGATATGTTGAATATGGACGGACCGGCCTGCAATCCGATGGCATAAATGAAAAATATCAACCCCAGCATCTTAAAGTCTGTAGAAAGAGAAAAGCCCAGATGCCCAAATAACATAGCTACAAACAGTATGCCCGAAGAGTCAAAAGAAAAACCCCACATTTTAATCCGGCCAAATAAAAAACCGAGCGCGATAATTAAAAAAAGAAGTATCACCTGATGCTGCTGCAAATAACTGATCCAGTCCATTGTATAAGCTTTCAAAAAAAATTAACACCGTTGAAACGTTGCCTGAATTTTGCAAGTTTAGTCAGGAAAGGGCTTTCAGCGCAATAGTAAAATTATATTGACAACAAACGCAATTTTTCATATAATTGGTGTACTCAAGTACATTTATACAGGGGTACACTATGAAAGCGTTAACCAACCGCCAAAAAGAAATTTTAAGGCTGATTTCCGGCTACATTGATGAAAAAGGCTACCCGCCCTCGTACCAGGAGCTGGCTGACAAGCTCAACATTAAATCCAAATACGCCATTCTCAAACATATCGACGCTCTGGTGGCCAAAGGGTATCTGGAAAAAGATTCCTCGGCCCGCGCCCTGCGGATCATCGATTCCGAATATGCGCCGGCAAGCCAGAACGAGGTGAATGTTCCGCTTATTGGTCGGGTTGCCGCCGGCTTCCCCATTTTAGCTCAGGAAAATGTGGAACGCTATATCCCCATTCCCCGCGCCCTCATTAAATCCGAAGGCCGCTATTTTGCCTTAAAAGTCCGCGGCGACAGCATGATCAACGCCGGAATTTTTGAGGACGATTTAGTGGTTGTCAATTCCACCAATACCGCTCATAACCGCGATATTGTGGTCGCCTTGCTACACGATGAAGTAACGGTAAAACGATTGATGCTGGAAAAAGGGAAAGCCTATTTAAAGGCCGAAAATCCGCAGTACGACGATATTTATCCCGAAAGCGAATGGTCGATACAAGGCAAGGTGGTTGGGCTGGTTCGCGAAATTAATTAATTGTTTGCAGAATTATGGTATGAATCTGTTTATTAAAGAAGATGTTTTTAAGAGCAACGAGTTTTATAATATCCCGCTGGTTGAGGATATGGGCGAAGTGCACGTGGACGGCCCTTTTAACAGCGGAGGAAATTATAATTTAGGCGAATTGATAAAAAATTTCCGCAAGAAAGACACTCCTTTCATAACCGTGCGTTCGGTGGATAACGGGCTTTCTGCCGACGGTATTTTGCAAGGCGATTTTTTAACCGTCGATCTAAAAGCCCGCGTACGCGACGGGGACATCGTTGCCGTCAAATTGGGCAGCCGTTTGTTTATCCGTAAAAAATTTACGCAAAAAAATCTTGTCCGTCTGGAAACAAGCGGCGAAAACAGCCAGCCGGTAATCATCGATCCCAAAACCCCCGGATTCGAAATTATCGGCAAGGTTTCGGCCGTTATTCGCGAATTGTAACGGTCTGATACGGCAAAAAGACAAATCGTTCCGACAATGTTCAAATATGTAAAAACTTTTCTTGAAATCCATTGCCTAATCTTCTATATTTCAACCGGTTTATTTGTTCTTTATATACGAACCATTCAGTAACGGGAAGCGCGGTGAAATTCCGCCACTGCCCCGCAACTGTAATAGCCGACGAAAGCCGGATTTCACGCCACTGTTCCGAGGATTCGGGATGGGAAGGCCCGGCAAGTAGGATGACGCTTGAGTCAGGAGACCGACTGAAATGGCCTTTCCCCGAAATCTGCGCGGGCGGATAAAGGGTACGAAATTCCCCGGAATTTCCTGCCTCTTGTCTTTCTCTTCAGGGTTGTCCTTTCAGTTGATCTCCCCGTTATAATTATCAATACTTGTCCAAAACAGAATGATGGGGCTATAAGCAGCAATCCCTCCAGGATTTTTTACTCTATGAAAATGAATCGTATTTTTAATGTAATAATCGGCATCACCCTTTTTACCGGTACGCTTACGGCCGAAGTTTACCGAATTTGCGATATGTGGACCGGCCTTCCGCTGGACAGCGTACAGGTGATTATTGACCGGGACAGCCTGACGCTGAGAAAGGACGGTTTGCTGCGGATGAAAGGCAAGCCGACCATTCTGGTACAGCGTACCGGCTACTTTCCGATACGAGTTGATCTGTCCGGGTTTTCCGGAAAAATTATTTTTCTGGAACCCATTTCAAGCACAGAACCGATCGTTGTGGTGCGCGAGGCCGCCTCCGGGCAAAGACCCGTATTGCCGGCACATATTACTCGTCTCCGATTGGATCAAAACCGCGAACACGGATTTGGACATCTGGCCTCCGCTTTATCCCAAGAAAGCGGTATCTTCATTAAATCCTACGGCGGCGCCGGACAGCTGCAAACCATCGCCTTGCGGGGAATGAGCGCCGAACAGACACAAGTGCTTCTGGACGGCGTGCCGGTGAACAATTTACAGTTGGGTTCGGTGGATTTGGGACAATTCGATCTGTATTCCATAGCCGAAGCGGAGATATACCGCGGCGGAAGCGCCCTGTTTGGGGGCAGCGGGTCCATTGGCGGTACGGTTAATTTGCGAACAACCGCTCCGGAAAAAAGTTTCGGCTATCGGTTAAACGGCTCCCTGGCTTCGTTCGGTAACCGGGAATTCGGTCTGGCTTTGCAAATACCGCTGGCCGGTGTTCGTCAAAGTATTTCTTTTTTGAATCAAAGCGGTGTTAATAATTACAGCGTTTCTTCGGAAGGTCAATCGGTCCCATTGCAAAATCGGGATTTTTCAAGACAAATTATGCAATACAGAACGGAATATGCTGTAAATGCCGATTTTCGTTTTGGCGCTTTGCTGCATGCCATCAAAAGCGAAGGAGGTTCGCCCAAAGCCTTTTTAGGCGCCGCAGGCGAAGAAGCCAACCGCGCCCGTCTGAGCGGCGACCAGACTCTGCTGCAAGTGTACACACATTGGCAGGGCCGCAGCGGACAGATTTCCGCGCGCGCTTTTTTACGCAACGAATGGATGGAATACCGCGATCCTCTTTTGAATATCGGCGGCGCCTCTCTGCACAGCCGTCATTTTAATCGTGAAAGCGGCTTCATTCTGCGCGGACGATATCCGGTTCATCCCCGTCTGCTTATCAACGGCGGACTGGAAACATCCCGGCAGGAAATTCAAAGTTCGGAAGCCGGCCGGCATACCCGCCGCCGCACCGCCGGTTTTGTATTAGCCGATTGGCAAATATATCACAATCCGGATGCTTCATCCGAAGTTCATTTAAACGCCAGCCTGCGCACCGAAGCCTATTCGGACTTCCCGGTGCTTTTGCTACCCGGTATCGGCGCCGGCTACCGGATTGGCGTCTTTAATGCCTATCTGTCGTTGGGCAGCAACTACCGCGCTCCTTCCTTCAACGACTTGTACTGGCAGCCGGGAGGCAATCCCCATCTCTTACCGGAGCGCAGCATTTTTGGAGAAGTCGGCCTGAGCTATGAAAACCTGCTGGCTGACGTGGTTTATCTGCGTTTGCAGGCTGCCTATTATACCAACCGGGTTACCAATCTGATTAAATGGCTGCCCGTCGGGCAGGTTTGGACGCCGCAAAATATCGGCCAGGTGCTCAGCCGCGGAATCGAAGCGGATGCGCGGTTGGCCACTCCCGACGATCGCTATATCTTGCAGGTAAAATATACTCGTGGAAGCAGCCGCAAGAACAAAGCGGATTTTGAGGGCGACCGCACCGTGGGTAATCAACTGCCTTACCTGCCGGATGAGCAGGTAAACCTTTCTTTACAAACAAATCACGGACTGTTTTCCGCCGGCGTCAACGGCTGGTACTCCAGTTTCCGCTATACTACTCTGCTAAACAATCCGCAGAGCATATTGCCTTCGGTGAGCGTGTGGCGCATCTGGCTGTCCTTTGATACCGTGTTATACAGGCAGAAGCTCACTCTGCTTTTTCATATCGATAACCTGTTCGATCAAAGCTATCAAATTATATCCGGGTATCCTATGCCGCCCAGACAATATGGTATCCGGCTGGAGCTGGCTCTGGATAAATGAGTGTAATATTTACCGTAAATTGAAATCAATAAACCAACCTCAGGAGGTGTGTTATGAAGACCAAACTGCTTATTACGGCCCTTGTATTGTTTTTAATGACTCTGGGATGTGTAAAGGACCCGACCGGAACGGAAGATTCGGAAAAAACGCCCAAACTAACCGGCGCCTTCATACTTAATCAGGGTAATTTTACCGCAGCAAACGCTTCCCTGTCTTTTTACGATCCGGAAGCGGATTCCCTGCAGAATGATATTTTCAAATCCATTAATCTGCGCTCGTTGGGCGATGTGGCGCAAAGCATGACCATCATAGACTCGCTTGGATACATTGTGGTTAACAATTCTCATAAAATTGAAGTAATCAGCCTGAACACCTGGAAAAGCAAAGCTACCATTAACTTACCTGCCGGATCCAGCCCGCGCTATCTGGTTCCGGCAGGGGACGGGACCGCTTTTGTAACCAATTTATACACGGCATCGGTAGCGGTTATCGATTTGCAGAGCAATCAGATCGAACAAAGCATCACCGTGGGCGACAATCCGGAGGAACTGGCCGTTGTAAATGGCAAAGCGTATGTGGCCAACAGCGGATTTGGCTGGAACAACACGGTAAGCGTCATCGATGTGGCTACGCGCAAGGTTGTTAAAACCATTACCGTGGGTGATTATCCCCTTAGCGTACGGGTGGACGCTGAAAATGACGTGCATGTGCTGTGTTCGGGACGCTGGCCGGCCTGGAACGACACGACCGACAAAGGGACAGACGGCGCTCTCTTTGTAATCGATTCGGGCAGCGATGCGGTTGTGGATTCCTTCGTCATAAAAGGGCATCCTACGCAGCTATCGCTGGATGGAAACAAAACCGGTTATTTCCTCAACGGTCAGCATGTGGTTAAATATTCAACCGAAACCAATGAAGTGACTGATCCGGCCTTCATCAGCGGATACTTTTACGGACTGGAAGTGGATCCCTTAAGCAAGGATATCTATTTGCTCGACGCAAAGGATTACGTTCAAAACGGTGAACTTTTTATTTACGATGCGCAGGGTGCGCAAAAAATCAACCATACCGTGGGCATTATTCCCGGTTCGGTTACTTTTGTTTACGAAAATGTTAATTAGCCCGCAGCGCTGTAATGAATTGTTCAACCAATATTACAATACGGATTTTGGTATCATTACAGCGCACCGCCCGGGCCTAAAAAGAAAGCCTGTTCATTTTGTATAAAATGCTATTTAAGAAAAAAATCCCGTTCGTTTTAGTCATCATTTTCACGATTCTGTGGAGTTGCGGACAAAATGCGGACAAAAACGACTCAACCGTACGCCGGGTTATTTCCCTTTCGCCCAATATTACCGAAACCATCTACGCTTTGGGAGCGGAAAATTTTTTGGTGGGAGTGAGCGACTTTTGCAACTATCCTCTCCGGGCCCGGCAAAAAACGCGGGTAGGCGGACTGCTCAATCCGAATCTGGAACGCATTATTGCCCTAAAACCCGACCTTTTGCTGGCCACCCCTGCAAGCGAAGATCTGGCTGCACAGCTTGCACAGCGGAACATCCGGGCAGTTTTGCTGCCCAACGATCGCTTGCAGGATATCTTTGCCACCATCGATACATTGGGGCGTTTGTTTGATTTGAGCAGGCGCGCGGAAAAACTGGCCAAAACGATCAGGGATTCGCTGGAAATCTTTCGCCGTCTGGCTCAACAATTGCCGCATGCTTCGCCCGAGGCGCTTTTTGTACTGCACCGCGATCCCGGCACAACCCGTAATATTTCGGTAATCGGCGGCAATACCTTTACCGACGATTTGTGGCGCATGCTGGGCGGCCGGAATGCATTTGAATCAGCCGGCCTCAAATACGGTCAGTTGAATAGTGAAAGCCTGCTGACTATGAATCCCGATTTGATCATTGAATTCAGATTTAACCAAAAATGGGATGAGCAGCGTCGACGAAACAATAAAAAAGAATGGCAAAATCTGAAACAATTAAAGGCGGTAAAGGAAGGCCATATTTACGTAATTGACGGCAACTACAGTCTCATCCCCGGCCCGCGGGTTACTTTGCTGATCCGTGATTATTACCGAATTTTACGGGACTATAATGATCAGCGGCTAAAATAATGATATATGATCGCATGAAACGTAAAATTTCCCCCTTAAAAAAGAGCCTGTCCCGCAGCGGCGGGAGGGTTAGGGGGTTGTAAAATAGTCCAATAGATTGTCTTTATGTTTTGAGCAAAACACCCCCTTAGTCCCCACGCCACGGCGTACAAGCCTTAATAGGGGGAAACTCGTAAACACTGATATTTTACATAGACTTTTCGATTTTTTTAGGACGGATGTGACTTTTTTCCTCGCGTTTTAAATAGTTGTAAACGCGTGTTCACTATATCAATTCAAAACCCGGGATAACAAAATGCCGCTTGAAAAAGGTTACATACAGGTTTACACCGGAAACGGCAAAGGCAAAACCACCGCCGCTATCGGACTGGCCGTTCGGGCGCTTGGCTCAGGTCTGCGCATTCTGTTTGTTCAGTTTATGAAAGACTATCCGTACGGTGAGGTGAATATTTTAAAGGACCTTTCGCCCAATCTGGTGCTGCGTCGTTATGGTAATGATGCTTTTGTTTTTCGTATGGAATCGCCGCCCAAAAAAATGATGGAAGAAGTAAAAAACGGTCTGAACGAAGCTGAGCGGGATATGGTTTCCGGAAAATTTGATATTGTGATTCTGGATGAGATTCTGGTTTCCGTATATTTCGGCCTTTTTTCTGAAAAAGAGGTCATAAATTTTCTAAAGAAAAAACCGGATACGGTCGAGATAGTTCTCACGGGAAGATACAGCACAGAAGCCATCGACCAACGGGCTGACCTCCTAACCGAGATGAAAGAAATCAAACATTATTATGCAACGACGGGCGTTTTGGCAAGAAAAGGAATCGAGTCGTGATTTTTTAGTTGAATTAGGCAAAAAATTTAGTAAATTGTCTTTATAATTTTTTGACCCAATTGTCATTACAAATACGCCTAATACATTAAAAAACAAATAGTTGTAACCCTCAATATATAAAAACACTGTACTCAACTTTAGAGGAAGATAGTGTCTTTACTCAATTGACACCAGTTATTAATTTTTAGCACTAAGGATGGCTTATGTTTTTGGATATGTTCAAATATACGGGAAAGTTTACCAAAGTCAGCGGAAAGACAAATCTTAAGAATTATCAGAACCTGTATTTAATGTTGAAGAAGAAACAGAACGCGGGTGAAATACCGGTTCATCCGGAAAACAATTATTTGAATGATAATGATCTGGCTAAAAATATATATGAAAAAAAGTATTTTGTTAAAGACCTGGACAACAACTTACTGGAGCACGCACCGGAAGACTTATTTGTTCGGGTAGCTTCCTTTATCGCCGCCATTGAGCCGGACAAACGCAAGGCCGAGGAAGCGGCGGTAGAATTCTACAAAAACTTGTACGACGGTTATTTTGTGCCGGGCGGCCGGGTGTTGGCCGGCGCGGGGGACTTATATCGTCTGAAAACCCTTTCCAACTGTTTTGTAACCCAAATTGAGCATGACAATATCGAATCCATTTACAATGCCGCTTACGAATGCGCCCGCACCTATTCTTACGGCGGCGGTATCGGAGTGGATATTTCACCGCTGCGACCCAAAGATTCCGTTGTGCATAACGCGGCGGACAGCTCTACGGGCGCGGTTTCCTTTATGGAACTCTTCTCTTTAACCACAGGATTGATCGGCCAGAGCGGCAGACGGGGCGCTTTAATGCTGACCATCGACGTTAAACATCCCGACATCATCGAATTCATCCGGGTTAAAAAAATACCCAACTGGGTGACCAACCAGATTATCGAGCAGTTAAAATGGAGTAACCAGTTCGAAGACGACCAGCTTCAGGAAGTCAGCAAACAGATTATGGAAAATACGCAGGTACGTTTCGCCAATATCAGCATTAAGGCCTCCGACGAATTTATGCAGGCTGTGGAAGAGCAGAACCTGCACGGCAAAAACAAAATCCTCGTTTACAAAAAATTCAATAAAAAAATACTGGATAAAGCGTTTCAGGACGATGGCTACCACTATTCCATTGCCATCCCGTCCAAGAACATCGACGAATATGAAAAATTTCAGGTATTCGATAACATCAGCGGTTTGAACGATTTTCTCTATAAAAATTACGAGCAGATGCTCACCGAAGAGGAACTCACGGATCCGTTCCGGCGCGATGTATATGGGGATGTGGTGCTGCCGCTCACCAATGAGCCTTACGATCTGGCCATCCGTTACAGCGGTGACTTTATGCTCTACTTCGGGTCTGTTCCCAGCGGTGAAATTCGGCGGCTGATAAAAGCGCGCGAGGTGTGGGACGCCTTTATTGAAGGTAATTATAAAACCGCCGAGCCGGGGTTGATTTTCTGGAGCCGCATGAGCAAATATTCCCCTTCCAATTATCTGGACCGGCCTATTTCCTGCACCAATCCCTGTGCCGAAGTGCCTCTGGAAAAAGGCGGCGCCTGCAACCTGGCCTCCATCAATCTTTCACGATTGGTGCGCAACGGTTTCACCAAAGAAGCGGCCATCGACTGGAAAATGCTGGAGAAGGTAACCCGATCCGTTGTTCGTTTTCTGGATAATGTGGTGAGCTGGAACGAACTACTGAACCCGCTGGAAAAACAGCGCAAAGCCGCCGCGGAAACCCGCCGGCTGGGGCTGGGTACAATGGGCGCTGCGGATATGCTCAATCAATTGGGTATCGCTTATGATTCCAGCGAAGGCATCGACCTGGTGGAAAAAGTAATGCGCACCATCGCCAACACCGCCTATCAGGCCTCCGCGGAACTGGCCGAAGAAAAGGGCGCTTCGCCCATATTCGATTATAACCGCTATGCCGAAGGCCCCTTCTTTAAAGAGGCACTCAGCGAGGAAACCCAAAAACTCATTAAAGAGAAAGGGCTGCGCAATCTGGCCCTGCTGGCCATCGCACCCACCGGTTCCATCAGTAATATTGTGCTCAGTTTCGTAAACGGCGCTAAAAATTATCTGGGCGTATCCAGCGGCGTTGAGCCGATCTTTGCTCTTTTTTACACCCGCCGGTCGGAGTCCTTCGGTAACAAGCTCTTTAAAGTGTTCCATTCCACCATCCAGGCCTATATTGATCTGCACGGTCTGAACAAGCAGGTGGAAAACGCGCAAACCGAAGCCGAGCTGACCGAATTTTTACCCAGTTATTTTTTCCGTACCGCGCACCACATTGACGCCGAGCGTCGGGTGGAAATACAGGGCCGCTGCCAGAAATATGTGGATCATTCCATTTCATCCACGGTGAATCTGGCGGAAACCATAGAGCCGGAGGTGATTTCCAACATTTACCTGAGCGCCTGGAAACGGGGCTTGAAAGGCATCACCATTTACAGGGACGGCAGCCGCTATCCCATCCTGAGCGTGGACGGCGAAAAAACCGAATTCCAGCGTATGAAAGAAAAATTGTTTAAAATAATTTTGGCAAACGATGAGGAAGAAGTTACATTACGCGGTGACGATATCATCGTCACTCCCGACGATCGTTTGACCACCGTTTACCACTATGTAAAATCAAAAAACGAAAATTTTTAACTAAAAAGCGTGGGGGCTTTAAGGGAATATGTACAAGATTACCGACAGGGACTTCGAAATTGAAGAAGTAAAGCAGGAAGAACCGCTGGACAGCGTTACCGACCATGTGGTGGTACGTCCGGATATCGTACAGGCCAAGGTTTACAAATTGCGCAGCGGATTTGTAAAACACAGCGTTTATATCACCCTGGGTTACATCCAGCAAAACGGGAGAAACCGCCCGATTGAAATTTTTATCAACAGCAAAGATCTCACCAAAAATGCGGAATACGCCGTGCTGACCAGGCTGATTTCGGCTATCTTCCGTAAATCGGCGCGTCCGACCTTTATTCTTGAGGAATTGAGCAGCATCCACGACCCCAACGGCGGCTATCACAGAAACGGTAAATACATTCACTCTTTTTACTCCGAAATTGCCGATGTGATCGAACGTTTTTTCCGTGAAATCGGCTGTATGGACGACAGTGAAGACGTTGCTCTGGCTCCCGCGGTAAACGAAGCCCTGGCCTCGGCCGAACCGGATATGAACACCGAGTTTCAAATTTGCCCGGATTGCAGCCAGCGCAGCGTAAAAATGGAAAACGGCTGCTTAACCTGCATCAACCCGGAATGCGGCTACAGTAAATGCGATAAATAATATTTTAAAAGCGTCTTCTATACCGGTATATTCTTACACCTTTGCCTTCAGGGCGCAAGATGAATCTTGCGTTACTCATTTTAAAAGCGCCTTTTATACCGGTATATTTTTAACCCTGTTTGATCGATTCAAATGGGGTTTTTTATTTTTAAACGAAATACGTTAAATTAGACCCGTATGAACAAAACCGTCTATCTCGATTACAGCGCCACAACACCGCAGGCTCCGGAAGTTACCGAAGCCATTTCCCGATGGAATCGGGAAGTTTTCGGTAATCCGTCCAGTCAGCATTCCTTTGGCCGCGCGGCCAAAGCGCGGATCGAAGAAGCCCGCGATCATCTGGCGGATCATACCGGCTTCCTGCCGAAAGAGATTGCCTTTACCAGCGGCGGGACCGAGAGCAACAACTGGGCGCTTGTGGGAACTGTCCGGGCGCATCGGAACAAAACGATGCATATCATTGTTTCCGCAGTGGAACACCCGTCATTGTTAAAAACGGCCGAATATTTACAAACCGTCGGTTACGAAGTCAGCTACGCCCAACCGACTGCGGATGGGGTGGTAACGGCCGAGGAAATCGCGCGGCTGATTAAAAAAAATACGGTGCTCGTTTCGGTAATGCATGTAAACAACGAAACCGGCGTTATCAACCCGGTGGAAGAAATCGGTCGTTTGTGCCGGGAACGGGGTATCCTGTTTCATTGCGACGCCGTGCAATCCTTTGGAAAGACGGGCCTGAAACTCAACGAAACCGGCGCCGGATTGATCACTCTATCCGCGCATAAAATATACGGCCCAAAAGGCTGCGGCGCGCTGATCATCCGCGAAGGAACGGCTTTGGAACCCCTGCTTCACGGGGGCGGACAGGAAGCCGGACGACGCCCGGGAACGGAAAATATAAACGGCATCATCGGTTTTGACGCCGCTTTGGCTCTGCTCAATGCCGAAAAGGATTATTCGACCGTAAAAAAATTACAACACTATTTTGAACGCGAACTATCGGAACGTTTTCCCTTTTGCAGGATAAACGGCGCCGCGGCGGCCCGGTCGCCTTTTATCAGCAATGTGTCGTTCCCCGGCGTGGATAACGAAAGTCTGCTTATCAATCTCGACCTGTCCGGCATTGCCGTTTCGGTCGGTTCGGCCTGCAGCTCGGGCAGCGTCCGGCCGTCCCACGTGCTGCAAGCGATGGGCTTGCCGGCCGGGCTGGTCAACAGCACCGTCCGTTTCAGTTTTGGCCGGCATACCACCCGCGATCAGTTGGAATATACGTTGGAAAAATTGAAGGAAATTTTACCCCGTTTGCGAAAGAAGCGGTCGTAACGTGATGCATACAGTAGAATATCAGGCTAATCTTTTATAAATTCAACCGCAATAAACGAAAACAGAACATTGTATTATAGATAGAAACCGGTTGGCGGATGACAACAAAAGAACTATTCGGCAAAATATATCAGGCCGCGCAAAACTGCGGATACGAAATTTATGTGGTAGGCGGATACGTACGCGATCTGCAGCTTGGTAAGAACAGCAAAGACATCGATTTTGTGGTGGTAGGCGACGCCATGCGTTTTGCCGATCAACTGAAAAAGGAACTGCATTTGCGTACGCTGGTGCGCTACCCCCGCTTTGGCACCTTTATGACCCGCTATTACGGATACACTTTGGAATTCGTAAACGCCCGCGAAGAATCCTATAGCAGCCATTCCCGCAAACCGGTTACCCGGCAGGCCGATCTGCGTTCCGACCTGAGCCGGCGCGATTTCACCATTAATACCTTAGCTATGGATATTTCGCCGCAGGGGTACGGCCGGGTTATCGATGTGTACCACGGCATAGACGATTTGCAGAAGGGCGTCATCCGCACACCGCTGGAACCGGAACAAACCTTTGCCGACGATCCTCTGCGGATGATCCGCGCCGTGCGTTTTGCCGCGCGGCTTGGGTTTACCATCGAAGAAAAAACCTTTAAGGCCATTCGCAAAATACGCGACCGTTTAAAGATCGTTTCGCAGGAGCGCATCACCGACGAATTTAATAAAATTTTAATGGCCGACGCCCCGTCGGCGGGAATGCGCCTGCTGGATGAAAGCGGTTTGCTGGAGATATTCTTTCCGGAATTCACGGCTCTGAAAGGCGTGGAACAGAAGAAGAAATTTCATCACAAAGATGTGTTTTACCATACGCTGGAAGTGCTGGACAATGTGGCCGCGGGCGGCGGCGATCTCAAGCTGCGGCTGGCCGCCCTTTTCCACGATATTGCCAAACCGCGCACCAAACGCTTCAGCGAACAGACCGGCTGGACCTTCCACGGGCACGAAGTGGTGGGCGCCCGCATGGCCAAAGCCATCCTGCGCCGGATGAAGTACCCCGCGGAGACCATCGAATACGTGGCCAAACTGGTCGGCCTGCATTTACGGCCTATGGCTCTGGTGGATGAGGAGGTGACCGATTCCGCCGTGCGTCGCTTAATCTTTTTGGCCGGAAACGAACTGGACGACCTGATGACGCTGTGCCGGGCCGATATCACTTCCAAAAATCCCAACCGGGTTAAGCGTTACCGTAATAATTACGACCGCGTTGTGCAAAAGGTGCTGGAGGTGGAAGAACGCGACCGGCTGCGTAATTTTCAGCCTCCGGTACGGGGCGATGAAATTATGCGTATGTTCGACTTGCAGCCCGGCCCGATGGTGGGAAAAATAAAAAAATTTATCGAAGAAGCCATACTCAACGGCGATGTACCCAACGATCACGACGCCTGCGTGGCCTATATCAATCAACATAAAGAGGAGCTGCTTTCCTGATGCGCGTACTTTTTTGGTATATGGATCGTTTCGCCTATAAACCGGCGGTAAAAAATCTGGATGATGTGGAAACCGTGAATGAAGCCGGACAGGCGGAAAACGCTGTGGTGGCCTTTGTGCACGGCGAAGAAAAAGACGAAGAAAATCCGGGCAAAGCCGAAACCAAACTGATAAAAAACATCAAGTGGCTGGCCGGAAAATGGGATACGAAGAAGGTGGTTTTGCATTCCTTTGCCCATCTGGGCGAGTCCAAATGCGACCCGGCCTGCCTTAAGGCGTTGTTTGATCGCGCCGAAGAACGGCTTGCCGCGGTGGGCTATGATGTGGCGCAAACGCCCTACGGATACTTTCTGGATATTGAAATCGCTGCACCGGGACGTTCCCTTGCCCGGGTCTATAAAGAATTTTAAGCGGAAAAATTTGCAACTTTTAAATTAAGTTGTCGTCTATATAACCATCTCATTTTTTCGCGAAATATGCCCATACCGCGAGATAGCGGCCGGGCATACGGAAAATGATGAGATCCAATCTTAAAAAGGAGTGTTTGATGATACGGGTATTTAGAATTCGGGTGGATATTCTATCTATCATTCTTCCCTTGTTCATATTTGCTTCGGTATATGCACAAGAAGAATTGCAGGAAAAGGAATACCTGACCTTAGAGGACTGCATTGAAATTGCTCTGCAAAATAACGTCACTCTGCGGACGGCCATGTTTCAGGAAAGCGCGGCGGAGGCCGATGTACTGGGCAGCTACCAGGGTATTCTTCCTTCATTAACCGCCTCGGCAGGAAAAAGCAGAATCGACATCGGTGCTTCCGAATACCTGAGTAACGAGCCGGTAGGCATCGATCCGGAAACGGGTAACGTTATTTACGAACAAAGAACCCGTTCCATCGAGAAACAGAGCCGGGATAACAATTCGGCAAATCTGTCTTTAAACCAGACCCTCTTTGACGGCGGCATCTGGTGGAATCAGATACGCAAAGCCAAAGCCGACAAACGTTCCTCGGAATATAATTATCTTAGCGAACGCAATAACACCATTCTTTCGGTCAAACAAGCCTATTTCGACTTAAATAAACAAATAAAATTGCTGGAAGCCAAAAAGATGGCCGTGCAGCGCAGCCAGGAGCAGGTGGATCGTACGGAAAAGATGCACGCCCTGGGTGCTACCGCCCGGCTGGATGTTTACCGGGCGCGGGTGAACTGGGGCAACGACCGCATTCAGATGCTTAACCAGCAGATCCAGATGGAAGAATCCCGTAAAAAGCTCAATCTGGTGATGGGACGCGATCCGCTTACGCCGCTGGAAATCAAACCCATCCACGAAGTAAATGTGAAGCTGCCCGATCTGGACGAGCTGGTGCACACGGCCATACGCAATCAACCCTTGCTTAAAAAATATGAAGAGGATATTTTCGCCAGCGATCTGTCCGTTTCTCTGGCCAAAGGCATCAATTACCCCCGTATTTCGGCCTATTTACAATATGATCGTTTTCATGAGGATATCATCAAGGTCTTTTCCGATTTCAATAAAAATTACCAGACCCGTTACGGCATTAATGTTTCCATTAATCTTTTTAACGGATTTAAGGATTACGCCAACATTCAAAAAGCGGAAATCAACAAACGGATTGCGCAGGAACAATATGAAGAGTATAAACGCAATCTGAAAGCGACACTGCATCAGTATTATGCCAACTATTTATCAACTCTCGACATTATCGAAATCAACAAGATAAACCTCGAAGCGGCCCGTGAGGAAGTGCGCCTGGCCGAAGAACGATTCCAGATCGGCGCGGGCACCTCGCTGGATGTGCGGGAAGCGCAGGTTAACTTAACCAACGCCGAACAAACGCTGATCGCCGCTCAATACAACGCTTTGCTGCTTTTGGCCCAAATCGACGCGCAGTTGGGCATCGCCTATGAAAAGATGAAACAGGATATGAAAAATTAGACCATCAAAAGCCGGGGAATGCAGCTACAATTATGGCGAAGGCCGGCTGTCGGTAATCGATGCGACTGATAAGCGGTAAACGGCGTTAAAGAAACAGGACTTATCCAATTTAAGGAGCGCGAAATGAAAAGATGGCTTATCGGGATTGGAATTATCGTTGTGGTCGGCGCCATCATTGCATTTAATTTTATCCGTCGTGAAAAAGGCATTGAGGTAACCACCGAAAAGGTAAAACGCGGCACCGTCCAGCAGGTGGTAACCGGTTCCGGCCAGATCAAACCGGCTGTAGAAGTGAAAGTGAGCGCCCAGGTAGCCGGAAAAATTGTTGGGCTGTACGCCAAAGAAGGTGACCGCGTCAAAAAGGGACAGCTTCTGGTTGCCCTGGACCCGCAGCAATATCAGGCCTCCGTGGAACGGGCCGAGTCATCCCTTTTGGCCGCCAAAGCCAATGAGAAAAAGGCGCTGAGCGAGTATAACCGCGCCAAAGAATTATTCCGTCAAAACCTGATCTCCGAAGCGGACTATCAATCCGCCGAAGCCGCCTACGAATCCGCCGTAAGCACCCGCATGCAAGCCGAAGCCTCTCTCAAAGAAGCCCGGGACGCCCTGAATAAAACCAAACTGTACGCCACAATGGACGGTATCGTTACACGATTGAATAAAGAAAAGGGCGAAATGGCCATCGGCGCGCAATTTCAGGAAGACGTAATTATGGTGGTATCCGATCTTTCCGTGATGGAAGCGGTTATCGAGGTGGATGAGAATGACGTCATTAATGTTTCCATAGGCGATTCCGCCGATGTGGAGCTGGATGCTTTTCCGGATACGCTTTTTCATGGTGTGGTTACGGAAATCGCCAATTCGGCCATTACCAAAGGTTTGGGTACGCAGGAGCAGGTAACCAACTTCGAGGTAACCATACGGCTGGATAATCCGGATACCCGTTTCCGCCCGGGTATGAGCACTACGGTGGATATCAAAACAAAACGGCTGGATGATGTGGTCAGGGTGCCTATTCAGGCGGTTACCGTTCGTAAAAAATCGCGTTTACAAAAAAAGAGAAACGTGGAAGAACATACGGCTACGGAGGAAAGTTCCTCTGATGACGAAGAGATGCAGGAAGTTGTTTTTGTGGTGGAAAACGACCGCGCCGTCGCCAAACCGGTAAAACTGGGCATCAGCGACGACACGCACTATGCCGTATTAAGCGGCTTGGAAGAGGGCGAGGAAGTGATTACCGGCCCCTTTAAAGTTCTCAACAAATCTTTGAACAACGAAGACCTGGTTGAGATAAAGAAAAGTAAAAAAGGCCGCAAAAATGCTGATTAAACTCGAGCAGGTTTCCAAAATATATAAATTGGGCGAAATTGAAGTACCGGCGCTGATCGACACCAATCTTCAAATTGAAAAATCGGAGTACGTGGCTATTATGGGGCCGAGCGGTTCCGGTAAATCCACCCTGATGAACATCATCGGTTGTTTGGATGTGGTAACGGAAGGGCGCTATATTTTGAACGATCGCGACGTGAGCAGTATGAGCGATGACGAGCTGGCCCGCATCCGCAACCGGGAAATCGGTTTTGTTTTCCAGACCTTTAATCTGCTGCCCCGGGCCAACGCCCTGCACAATGTGGAACTGCCCCTTATTTATAACGGTACGCCACGCGCACAGCGCCGGGAGCTGGCTCTGCAGGCTCTGGATAACGTCGGACTGGCCGAGCGGGCTTTTCACAAACCCAACGAACTTTCCGGAGGGCAACGGCAAAGAGTGGCCATTGCCCGGGCGCTGATCAACAATCCTTCGCTTATCCTGGCCGATGAACCGACCGGTAATCTGGATTCCAAAACCGGTGAAGAAATTATGGAGATATTCGAACGGCTGAATAACGCCGGCAACACGATTATTGTGGTAACACACGAAGAACACATTGCCAAACACAGCAAACGGATAATCCGTCTGCTGGACGGCAGGATTATAAGCGATGCCTGATCGTTTTATCATTAAGCGGAAGCCCGGTGTGTTATGTTAATTGTTTTTTCAAGAATTAACGAATACCTGCTGATGGCCTGGCAGGCTTTACGCGCCCACAAACTACGCTCTTTTCTCACAACGCTGGGTATATTTATCGGCGTATCCACCATCATTACCATTTTTACCACCATTCAGGGGCTCAATCAGTATGTGTACGGCCAGCTTTCCAACATCGGCGCCAACACGGTGTATGTGCAAAAATACCCCTGGGTGATCAAAGGCGATTTTTGGCGCTACCGCAACCGTAAAAATATAACCTACAAAGAATATCTGGCGCTCAAAAAACGCTGTACCCTGGCCGATTACATTTCGCCGGAGGTTTTTGCCGTAAAGCGGGTGGGTTACCGGGGTGAAAAATTCGATAATATTTTTATTATGGGCAGTAACGAAAACTATAAGGAGACGGCAAACGCCTATCCCGAAGTAGGCCGCTTCTTAACCGAGCTGGACGTCCGCAACAATCATCGTGTGGCTGTGTTGGGAGCGGAACTGGCCGATAAGCTGTTTAAACACGAAAATCCGTTGGGCAAACGCATTACCATCGGCACGGATAAATACCGCGTAATCGGCATACTGGAACGCAAGGGTTCGTTCTTCGGCCAAAGTATGGATAACTACGCCATTGTGCCCATCGGCTCCTTCAGACGGGTGTACGGCGGGCACCGCGGCCTGCGCATTGCCCTGATGACTACCCAGCCGGAGCGTCTGGAGGACATGAAAGATCAAATCCGCGGCATTTTGCGCCAGGTGCGCAAAAATAAACCCGGACAGGATGACGATTTTGCTATCAATCAACAGGATATGTTGACGGATTTGTACCGGCAGCTTACTTCCACCCTGTACGCCATTGTGTTCGTAATCGGATTTATTTCACTGGTTGTGGGCGGTATCGGTATTATGAATATTATGATGGTCAGCGTTACCGAACGGACGCGCGAAATCGGTATTCGCAAAGCCATCGGCGCCACCCGGCGCAATATTCTCAGCCAGTTTTTAATCGAAGCGGTCATCATCGCTTCCATAGGCGGCTTTGGCGGTATTGCGGTCGGTTATGCTGCCGGATTGCTTATTCTTTCCCAGATGGATCTGACTATTGGAGTGAGCCTGCTTTCCATTGCGGTGGGTTTCGGCTTTTCCACCATGGTTGGCGTTCTGGCCGGTTTTTTCCCCGCTTACCGGGCTTCGCGGCTTAACCCGATAGATTCTTTACGGTACGAGTAAATTATGGTACTTCATGAAAATCTGAGCGTGGCGGTTTCACAGCTGCGCAGCAATAAAATGCGTTCCGTGCTCACCACTCTGGGCATCACCATCGGAATTGCCACGGTTATTTTTATTGTATCCATTCTGGAGGGATATAAACGGTCCATTGTGAATGAGTTGAACGTTCTGGGCGCGAATACCTTCCAGGTGCAAAAATACGATACCTTCAGCGGCATACGGGTCGGCCACGGTCGGCGCGAAAAACAGCGCAAAGACCTGAAACGCGATCTGGCCGACGCTATCCGGGAAAACTGTGCGCTGGTGGAAGCGGTCGGCGCCGAGGTATGGCAGTTTAATCAGGTCTTGCGTTACAAAGATAAAAAATCCAACCCCAATCTGAATGTAGCCGGCGGAGAGCCCGAGTTTTTCATCAATAACGGGTATTTCATTTCCGAGGGGCGGACGCTGACCCGAGAAGATATACAGGCCGCCAGACGGGTGATTATCCTGGGAATGGATGCGGTGGAAGTTCTATTCCCTTTCGAAGACCCCCTGGGTAAAACCGTCAAAGTGGCCGGGGCTAAATTTCAGGTGATCGGCGTACTGGAAAAAATGGGCAGCAGCACCTTCGGCCAGAGCCGCGATAATGTTAATATTATTCCCATTACCGCTTTTGAACAAATCTGGGGCAAAAAACGCTCCGTAAATCTGACCGTCCGGGTAAAAGAAGGCGCCGATTTCGAAGAGGCAAAAAATCAGGTAATCGGAATTCTGCGGGCCAAACGCAAGGTACCGCCCGGCGATGAAAACGATTTCGCCATTTTTTCCAACGAAACCCTGGTGGAATCTTTTGACAACATTGCTAAAAATGTGGAACTGGTGGCTATTTTGTTGGGACTGGTTTCCCTGTTGGTGGGCAGCATCGGCGTAATGAACATTATGCTTGTGGCTGTAACCGAACGCACCCGGGAAATCGGCGTTCGTAAAGCCGTCGGCGCTACACGGCGCAATATCCTCGTTCAGTTTTTAAGCGAAGCGGTAGTGCTTAGTTTGATCGGCGGCATCATCGGGCTGTTGGTCGGATTTGGTCTGGCCGGCGGCATCAGTTTGCTGGTGGGCATTCCCTTCTCCGTACCGCTTTGGGCTGTAGTCGTATCTCTGCTGGTTACCGCTGTGGTGGGATTGTTTGCCGGAATCTATCCGGCCGCCCACGCAGCGTCTATGGACCCCATCAATGCACTGCGTTATGAGTAGAGGCACTTGAGCAATGAAATTTTTTTACGTTAAAAAACGTTTTATGGCACGTGTTTTCTACCTCGCAAGCCTCTTATTCGAATTATGAAAGGGTTTTATAATGAAACTTTTGATACGCTTCATTTTTGCGCTGTTCCTTGTTTCAGCGTTCTTTGTAACCGGATGCCATAAAGGAAATAGTGATATGAAACCGCCCAAAGCCCGAATTGTACCCAAAAAACTGACCATGCACAATCATACCCGAATCGATAATTATTACTGGCTGAATCAGCGCGATAATCCCGAAGTATTGGATTACCTGAAAGCGGAGAATGCTTATCTGGAGGCCCGGATGGCCCATACGGTCCCTTTTCAGGAAAAGCTGTATAATGAAATCGTCGGGCGCATAAAACAGGACGATCAGTCGGTTCCCTATCATAAAAACGGCTATTACTATTACAGCCGCTATAAAGAGGGGAAGGAATATCCCGTCTATTGCCGCAAGAAAGGATCGCTGGAAGCCGATGAGGAAATCATGCTTAACGTGAATGAAATGGCTGAAGGGCACGACTTTTATCAGGTAGTCGGCCTGGCCGTGAGTCCCGATAATCGGCTGCTGGCTTTCGGTGTGGACACCATTGGCCGAAGAAAATACACCATCCGGGTAAAAGATTTAACCACCGGCCGGCTGCTGGATGACGCCATTCCCAACACCACAGGCGGCGCGGCCTGGGCAAACGATAACCGCACTTTTTTTTACACGGCAAAGGACTACACCCTGCGGCCCTATAAAATAATGCGCCATCGACTGGGAAAAGCCGCTGCGGAGGATTTTACCGTTTATCATGAAGCAGACAGCACGTTTAATACGTATGTGTATAAATCCAAATCCGATCAATTGATTTTCAGTATGTCGGATCACACTCTGTCCACGGAATATCGTTTTCTGGATGCTTCCGATCCGGAAGGCGAATTCAAGATTATCCAGCCCAGAATGCGCGATCTGGAGTATTATGTAGAGCATTTTCAGGATAAGTTTTATATTCGCACCAACTGGCAGGCCAAGAATTTTCGTCTTATGACCACACCGGTTAAACATACCGGCATTCAGTACTGGCGCGAAATCATCCCCCATCGCCCGGATGTATTACTGGAAAACTTCGAACTGTTTAAAAATTTTCTGGTCTTACAGGAGCGCAGCGAGGCCTTAACGCACCTGCGTATTATTCGCTGGCGCGACCGCAGCGAACATTATCTGGATTTCGGTGAACCGGCCTATGTGGCCTACATTTCCACCAACCCCGAATTTGATACCGATATCCTTCGCTACGGATATACTTCTTTAACCACGCCCAATTCCACCTACGATTACAATATGGCCACCAAGGAAAAAACGCTTAAGAAACAACAGGAAGTGGTGGGCGATTTTAATCGGGATAATTATACAACCGAACGGCTGTGGGCCCCGGCCCGGGATGGCGTAAAGGTGCCCATTTCGCTGGTTTACCGCAAAGACAAAAAAAAGGACAACATGCCTTTGCTGCTTTACGGTTACGGATCGTACGGCTACAGTATGAACCCATCGTTTCGATCCGATCGACTGAGTTTGTTGGACCGGGGATTTGTTTTTGCCATTGCCCACGTGCGCGGAGGTTCGGAACTGGGTCGTCAGTGGTACGAAGACGGGAAACTGCTTAAAAAGAAAAACACCTTCAACGATTTTATCGACTGTGCGCTTTACCTGATCGATGAGGATTACACCTCAGCGGATCGCCTGTTTGCCATGGGCGGTTCAGCCGGCGGGCTGTTGATGGGCGCGGTCGTCAATATGCGTCCGGATTTATTCAAAGGCGTGGTGGCGGCGGTTCCTTTTGTGGACGTGGTGACAACCATGTTAGACGAATCCATTCCTCTGACCACAGCCGAGTATGACGAGTGGGGCGATCCCCATAAAAAGGTCTATTACGATTACATTCTGTCTTACTCACCCTATGATAATGTGGAGGCCAAAGAATACCCGGCTTTGCTGGTAACCACCGGATTGCATGACTCGCAGGTACAGTATTGGGAGCCGGCTAAATGGGTGGCCAAATTGCGCGCCCTCAAAACCGACGATCATCCTCTGTATCTTAAAACGGAAATGGAGGCCGGGCACGGCGGCGCATCCGGTCGTTTTAAACGGTACCGGGTTACCGCTTTGGAATATGCTTTTTTCCTGGATTTACTGGGACGCACCGAGCCTTAAAATCGTTTGTGCCTTTTGGATTTGCGCAGTAAACGACCGGAATGTACGTCGCATTTTTCGGTGGGCTGGTATTTCATATTAAACACTTCTTCGTACACATCCGGGCAGTACGGCGTAGCCAGCTTATAGGTTTCTTTGCAGATTTTCAGATGAACCACTTTGGAGTTGTCCGGGAATTTATGATGTTTGAATTCCAGGGAATCATAGACCATGGTCATGAATTCGCCCCAAAAGGGAAGCGCCGCGGCAGCGCCGGTCATTCCCGGTCCTAAATTGTATTGGAAATCATCCAAACCGACCCATACACCGGCGACGATATCGGGTGTGTACCCTAAAAACCAGGCGTTGGTATAATCGTTGGTTGTGCCGGTTTTTCCCCCGGCCGGGTGATAGAACTTAAAATCCCGCCGAATGGCGTACCCTGTTCCGCGCCGAACCACATCCTGCAGCATATCGTTCATGATGTAATTCGTTTCTGGCGAAATCACCTCCTTGCGCCGCCCTTCGGGACTGGGCTGGTAGATGATATTTCCGTTTTTATCTTCAATGCGTAAAATAGAAACCGGCTTAACGTGGATGCCGTTATTGGCGAATGTGCCGTAGGCGGAAACCAGCTCAAGGGGAATCACTTCCGAGCTGCCCAAAGCCAGAGACGAAAAAGGCCGTAAGGGGGTGGTGATTCCGAAGGCCCGGGCATATTGTACCACGGTTTGCGGCGTGATATCGGCAATGAGCCGAACAGCCACCAGGTTAACCGATTTTCGCAAGGCCTCCCGCAAGGGCATCATACCCCCTACTTTGCCGTTAAAGTTTTTCGGCGTCCAGCGGGTACCGTCCGCGTTTATTTCCACCGTCGGCTGATTCAGATAGACATCCGCCGGGGTGTATCCGTTATCAATTGCCGCCGTGTACAAAAACGGCTTAAAAGAAGAACCGGGTTGACGCTTCATCTGGGTAACACGGTTAAATTTGGATTTTTTATAATCCCTTCCGCCGATCATCGCCAAAATGTGTCCGGTGGCCGGGTCGAGCGCCACAAAAGCAATTTGCATGGTGGTCAACTCATTGAATGTGGAATCATCCACAGATTCCCGCAGTTCTTTAAAAGCACGCTGCCGGCGTACCCGTTCCTGTATGGCGTCCACCCGCCGGGCTACGGCCAGTTCCATCAATCGCTGCATTTCCGTATTCAGACTGGTATAAATGCGTAAACCGTCTTCGTACACATCCACATTCAATGAATCCTGCAGGCGGTTGAGCTGGCGGCGCACATATTCTGTAAAATACGGCGCTATCTTCATTTCGTGCGGGTCCACCAAATTGAGTTTCAGCGGGAGCTGTTTCAAACTGTCGTATTCCGCCCGGCTCAGCTTTCCGTTATCCACCATGGTTTTAAGCACTACATTGCGGCGTTTTAAAGCTCGCTCCGGGTGGCGGATCGGCGAATAAAAAGTTTGTCCCTTTAAAACTCCGATCAACAAAGCGCCTTCTTCTACGGTTAAATCGTCCACTTCTTTATCGAAATAGCGCTTTGCCGCCGCCTGGATTCCATAGGCATTACTTCCGAAAAAGTTGATATTGAGGTACATATTCAATATTTCCTGCTTGGAATAGGTACGCTCAATTTGCAGAGCCGTGAGCGCTTCCTTTATCTTGCGGTTCCACGTTTTGGCAAAGCCGAAATAGAGATTGCGCGCCAATTGCATGGTAATGGTGCTAGCGCCCTGCCCTTTCAGATCCAGATGAATAATGTTGTAAACTAACGACCGGGCAATACCGGCCAGGTTGATACCCCAATGATGATAAAAATCCCTGTCTTCCACCGAAAGCAGGGCGTTCACCAAATGAGGCGGTATGCGGTCAAAGGGAATAAATTTGCGGTTTTCGAGTCGGAAAAAAGAGTAGATAAGCTGACCGTCCGCAGAGAACACCTGCGACGCCTGTGCCGGATCGATCTGTTCCAGCTTGGTAAGAGGCGGCAAATCCTGACTCAAATAATACAGATAAATACCTGCCGCGGCAATAAAAGCCACAACCAATAAAAGAATGATAATTTTACGCTTCGCCGCGGGTTTTTTAAACGCTCTGGTTGTTTTTGGCGTATGCCGGGTGGACGTTTGCGGAATGCGTGTGCCGGTGGGCGTCCCTCGTTTTTTTCGTTTCATATTCTATTTCGTTTTCCGTTTTCCGAATTTACTCGTTGTGTCTAAATTAAAATCAATTTATGTACTGATTTATCTATTAAAACGTTCCAACTTAATTAATATTATTTCTTAAATCAAGCAAATGCCCTTAAGCCGGGTCTATAAATAATCCGGCCATTTATTGCATCCAAACGGTCAGGACGATATATTGCTGTTCACCGGAATTTTTATAAATTGAGAGCAAATTTAACGGAGAATTGGTATGAAACCGAATATTCTCGCCATCCTTTTAATGATCGGTATCGCTATCACAGCCTGCAACAATAATGAACCTGAAACCCGGACAGAGAAAGTAAATCCGAAACAGCTCATCTCAGCCTTTAATGCTTATAAGGCCGAAAAGGACAGCAGTTTTCGCTTTGCCCGTTGGTCCCCGTTAACGGACAGCGCCAAAGTCCACTTTACGGGATTGAGTTATTTTGAATACAATCCGTCCTGGCGTTACGAAGGTCCTATTCATCGTTACGAAAACCCGGACAGTATCCTCATTATGGGAACTAAACACGGAAAGGGACGAAACGATCTGCGTCCGGCGCTTAAATACGGTTATTTTGCCTTCGAAAGGGATGGCAAAGAATACCGGCTGGAAATTATAAAGATTCTACCTTCCGGGCCCGGAGGTAAGCCGCATCTCTTTTTGGGATTTTGGGACGAGACCTCCGGCAAAGAAACCTACGCCGGCGGACGCTACATCGAAATGCGGAAAGCCGGTGAAAACCGCTACATTGTGGATTTCAACTATGCCTACAATCCTTTTTGCGCCTATAACCATGAATATAGCTGCGCTATCCCGCCATTGGAGAATCGATTGGATATAGCGGTGAACGCCGGCGAAAAAAATTACTCCGCACATTAATGGGTTGGTAAAAAATACCCGAGAAATCGATTTTGCAGCAGCAATTTATCGATCTCATCACAGGATTGAATTGGTGTAACGTTGTAAATTCATCAGACAATTTTCTGAGCATATTAAACCGCGCACATCATCTTGAAGGGAACGTATGAACGATTTATTGAAAACGGCACAGGAGGCTGTTCGGCAGGCCAGCGAAATCTGCAGCCGCATCCAAAGCCGCCTGGTTGACGAAGACACGCTGACAAAAAAAGACCGCAGTCCGGTTACCATAGCCGATTACGCCTCACAGGCTGTTATCTGTAAGGTTTTGCACGACACCTTCCCCGAGATACCGATAGTAGGCGAAGAAGACGCACAAAGTTTACGGGAAGAGGAGAACCGGAATGTATTGGAAAAAGTAGCCGAATTTCTACCCGGCTGGAGTCATAGCGATATTCTTGATGCGATTGATCTGGGCAATGGAGAAGCGCAGGGACGTTACTGGACGCTGGACCCTATCGACGGTACCAAAGGATTTTTACGCGGCGATCAATACGCCGTGGCCCTGGCGCTGATTGAAAGCGGAGAAATACAACTGGGCGTTCTGGGCTGTCCGAATCTTTCTTTTGACGAAAACCAAAAAGACGGAACCCTTGCTTACGCCGTAAAGGGCGGCGGCAGTTATGCTACGGCTATTCATGGGGATAGCATCCGGGAAAACCGGGTTGCTGCCGGCAGCCCGGATGAGGCCGTACGTTTTCTGGAAAGCGTGGAATCGGGTCATGCCAACCACGGCTTGCAGGGTCAGATTATGTCGTATTTTGGCGAACAGGCGCAATCCGTCCGCTATGACAGTCAGGTTAAATATGCGGTTCTGGCCGCCGGTAAAGCCGATGTGTATCTGCGTCTGCCCAATCCAAAATACCCGGACTACCGGGAAAAAATATGGGATCATGCCGCCGGCGTCATCGTTATCCGGGAGGCCGGTGGAAGAGCCACCGATATGTACGGTAAAGAATTGGATTTCACACAGGGGAAAAAGTTGTTGAACAACCGCGGCGTTATCGTAACCAACGGAACGGTTCACGAAACAATTATCCAACTATTAAAAGACCTTTCCTGAAAAAGCGGTGCATTTAAATTAAATATTCCGTATCATTGTTTTGACTTTTCTCGAATCCGTAATAAATTCGGGCATTATACCCAATTTGTGGAGGTCGTATGCAAAAAGAGAAATGGCTGCAATCGCTGTTCTGCGTTTTATTTCTTACTGCTTACCTTTTTGCGGGCAGCAAACCGAACTGGATAGAAAACAGGCCGGTAAACGACGCCTATTACATTGGTATCGGCTACGCGCAAAAGGACCCCGGGCTGGGCAACTACCATCAAATTGCCCGGGATAACGCGCTCAAAGACCTGGCTTCGGAAATTACCGTACACATTTCCAGTTCCTTTATCCATACCATTGCCGAACAGGCCGGCATGATTGCGGAAGACGTCCAGTCCTATGTTCGTTCCACAACCCAGGCCAATCTTGAGGGCTACGAATTGGTGGATAAATGGGAAGACGATCAGGAATATTGGGTGTATTATCGTTTATCCAAAGCCAAATACCGCAGCGCCAAACAGCAAAAACTGGATAAAGCCGCCTCAATGGGGTTGGATTTATTTCGCAAAGGGAAAGCCAATGAGGCCGAAGGGAAGTACGCCAATGCCTTAATTTACTATATTCAGGCCTTCAACCCCATTCAGGAATATCTGGGCGAACCCCTTCAGGTAGAATACGATGGCTCGCAAATCTATTTGATGAACAGTATTTATTCGTCTATTCAGGATTTGCTGGCCAATCTGGAATTACAGGCTTTACAGCCCAATCGCAAAGTAAAAGTAGGGCAAGCCTTAAAAAAACCGCTGCGCGTTAAAGCGGTATATAACGGCTCGAAACCCGTATCCGGCTTACCGCTGCACTTCGAGTTTATCCGCGGCAAGGGCAGTTTGATCCGGCAGGCGATTACCGACCGCAACGGAGTGGGCAGCAGCAGAGTGAGCAAGATCAGCGCTACGGATCGCATTCAGATCATCCGGGTAAGACCGGATTTAAGCAGCAGCCTGGGCAGCGGGGCTTCCAAACTGGTACAAAATATTGTGAATCATTTTAGTGTACCCACTACAAAATTTGTACTGGATGTAAGCGGACTAACCGCTTATCTGGATGTAACCGAACGGCCTATCGAGGGCGCGGCTTCCGTGCTTTACATCGAACCCAAATTAAAAAATGCGCTTACCGGTTATGGTTTTGCGTTCACCACCAACGTGGCTAAAGCTGATGTGATGATAAAACTGAATGCCGCCGCTCGCAAAGGCGCGGTTATGCATGATTTATATGTGGCCTGGGTAGATATGAATTTATCCATCATGGATATGAGCAGCGGCAAAGAGATATACAAGAATTCTTTTGCCAATATAAAAGGCATCAACCTGGATTATGAAAAAGCGACGGTTAAAGCTTTCGAGAATGCCGCAAAAAAGGTGGAAGAAGTTTTACCCGCGGTGATCGCACAAATTCAAAAATAGTTTTTTTACGATTAAAGCGCGCTGTAATAAAAGTTTACCAACATCTGCAAATATAGATAAAATCATTGCTGTCCAAAATAATTTATTATGGTAAAAACAGGCATTGTTTTATAAGGAGTTATAACAACAATTATCTTCATTGTCATAACTGCCTGTGCGCCGAGGCGTGCTTGTGCGCGGTGGCGTGCCCCTCTGCCAACTCTCCCCCTTGGTCCCCCTCTGTTATGTTAGAAAACAAGTCAAAATTACCTATATTTTCATTTTGGGATATAGGCATCCTTTTCTCTAATGGCATAGAGATTTAAGTTTAGTAAAATCTTTTTTAAACTATT
>DRQG01000076.1 GCA_011369465.1 Caldithrix abyssi | reverse complement strand
AATCCGGGGGTTAACGCTATTACCCTCCCCTACTCCCCTCCCCGAAGCCCGGGGAGGGGCCGGGGGTGGGGCCTACCCGGAAAAAAACTCCTCACTATGTTCGGAATGACGCGAAAAAAATCCCGGCCGGAGCCGGGATCGATAAAAGCAGGAGGGCTCTATTTCACCAGCAGCAGCTTGCGGCTTTGCACAAAGGCGTTGCCCGCCCGCAAGCGGTAGATATAGGTGCCGCTGGCCAGGCCCGAGCCGTCAAAGGCCACGTCATAACGGCCCGCCGCCAGGGTTTTATCCACCAACAGCGCCACGCGTTGACCTGACAGGTTGAACACCTCCAGCCGCACCGGGACGCTTTGCGGCAGGCCAAAGGCGATATGCGTGATCGGATTGAAGGGGTTGGGATAATTGGCGTTGAGATAATAAGCATTAGGCACGGGTTCCTCGTTTTGCTCAATACCTTGTTTCTCAAAAAAGGGCGTCGCGGATTCCCGCGCTTCAAGCACGGTAACAACCATCGGTTTAATCTCGCCAAAGTCGATTACTATGGCCCCCCTTTCACTTCCGACGGATGAATAAAAAAATCCCGATGTTCCGTTTCCATTATCCAACTCAATTATATCATTGACTGTGTATCTCTCAAGCGTTTTTTTCCCCTCCGTGCTTTCGAAGTTCACTTCAAGCAGAATATCATTGTTATTTTCCAATACCGGCAGGTCTTTGAGCATAACATCCCAGTCAATTTCGATATAATCGGAACCCTTCAGCTCCAGTTTTTGACTTTTAAGTGCATCGCTAAATGTAAGGGACTCTCCGTTTACATACATTGAGTTCAGGCGCAGGGAAACAAAGGCCAGACTGTCCGGCCGGTTTAAGGGCATTTGAAAATCAAAGCGCTTCAATGCCGTCAATGGCTTTTCAGCGGACGAGGCCGCATCACCGGTTTTGTTTAAAGCGCCGGACGTGTAATCGGTGGTCAGGATATAGGGGGCGTCATTGTATTTTGTCCAAACCGCTCCGTCCGAGCTGTGGCGGGAAATGGACGGATAGCGCCCGCCTGAGTAGCTTTTCTGAGACCAGCCGTTGCCATTACCCGTCCCTCTTACCCGTTCGATATTGCCATTGCTCTGATAAAAAACCGTGACCGGCAGCGAGATATTTTGATCATAGGCAATACTGGCATTGCCCAACTCATTGGACAGATAGGTGGCGTAGATGGAATAAAGAGACCCCGAGGGGGAAATACCATTTGAAACGTCATATTTTTGATAGAGAATATCCCTCGATCCGTAACCATTGTGTTCGGCCTCCCAACTTACATGAGCAATGCCGTTGGCGTCTATCGACATCGTCGGATTCTTATCGTTGGAATAACTCATCCAGCCTGTCATGTTATAGGTGGAATAAGTCATCCAGTAACTGCCGGTATACTCGCATTCGGTATATTTTATATCATTCCCGTCGGACCAGATGATTTTTGTTTTTCTTGTTCCCGAAGCTGTGCGCCCGATAACCGGGTAACCGTTGGTTCCGCCCAGTTCCCTGATCGGGCTCCAGCCGTTTGACGGACTTTTGTAAATCACTTTTATTTTACCGCTGCTCTTATCGCGCCAGGCGATGTAGATATTGTCCCAGGACTCACTGACAATTACCGGGCGTTCCCCCTCGCCCCCTATCCATGTTGTCGTACCGAAATATCCGTCCAGATATTCCGGCGCTTCCCAGCCGTTTTCGCCCTTATGTTGATAGGTAATAACGTGGGCATAGTCGCTGCCCTTTGGTACAAGCGTTTCGTAGACCACATGAACCGAAGGGGAAATACCGTTGGAATTGACGGAGACCGCGGGATTTGTTTGCGGATAATAGGCATAGATACGTTCATCCTTTTGCCAGCTGGCGCCCCCGTCCGATGACGAGGTGAACCATATCTGACTGCCATCCTCATAGACCATATACAGGTCGTTGGAATTGAGACGGGCCATCCGCCGGCCATTGTTATACCCCGTGGCGCGGGCCACGCTGGAAGCCAGGTGGCCTTTGTAATTGGCTTTAATTTCACAATTAGCCGTATTGAATTTGACGCCCGTCATAGCGTTGTCGCTGCTTTCAAAGTCCACATTCGTACCGGCCCAGTTCTGAAAATACCAGGTTATATCTTCATTATGGAATTTTACGGTTTGAACGGATGACGCTTTTACGGAATAATGTGCGGCTTCCAAATAAGATTGGCTTAAAAAGATGCCGTCATAATAGGCATAATCTCCGCCTCCGGGCGTAAATGGCGAACTGTATTCCTTAAATATATCCGGTTGAGTCTCATTCTCCACATACCAGGGATCTCTGAATTGGATTTTACCTTTGTCCGATCCCCCGGCGGAAATTAAATTATTTTTGATAGTAATAACACCGGTGTTAGTTTCTTTGAATTTTGCATTATGTTCTTCAAAATCTGAAAAAGTTGAAAAATTAGTATTATCCATTTTCCAATTAGAAATGATGCCATCCCAGTCGTGATGCTTAATTTTAGTTCCGTTGTGCACGGTTTTTTCCAGCTCGGTGCGCGCCGTGTGTTTTAAGTTTTTCACCAGCCAGGTGGTATCGCCGGAAGCCATAAAGTCGAATTCCCCTTTCAAAGAAACCTGACCACCGATGTTTTCGGATCCGTAACGGTTTACGAACCGTGTTTTGCCTATTCCCGGATAATTGGCCACGTATTGAGACCCAAAGGGTACCAATGCTTGTTTCTCATTATTAGACGATGTATTGCGAATCAGACCGGCGTAACGAATATATTTATTCATGGATGGATCGTCGGAGGTACCGTCGTTTTCCTGTGTTGTCAGGGAAAAGTAATAAAAAGCACTGGCCCCGTTTTCAATGCTACTGCTAACGGCATCCGTTATATATTGCTGCTGGCGTTCCTCGCTAAAAAATTTAACATCATTGTTAACGCTATATGGGTCCGGAGCTGTATTCGTTGTTAAAGCCGGATAACCGGTTTCCGTTACCCAGACCGGTTTATCGGCCATGCCCAATCCTTTAAGCACACGGCGGGTGGCCCATACATATTCGCCGATGGCAAAGCCCAAAACAGGATAGGCAAACAATTGATTCGGATAAAAATTAACGCCGATGATATCCACATCATTTGCCCAGCGCTCCAGACGATCAACAATGTCGAACATATGAAAATCGTGGGTTATCTTGGAGCGGGGGTCTTCATTATGCACGACATTTACAAGCGTGTTCCAAACCTTATCCTGAAAACCTCCTGTTTGGTCATCTTTCCATAAGTTTCCTTTTCGCCACCAGTTAAAACTTTCCGCATAACGCGCCGCGTTTAGTTCGTTTTCTATTTGCCATACGCCCACCTGGTTGGCAAATTTGCGCACCACCGCACTTGAATAGAGTTTTAGATTATATAAATAATCATTGGCGTTAACGGGTACATATTTTCCGTTTTCCGTATTAAAGTTGCCACTGTTATCCGGCGCCATGCTTGCATTCAATGCCGAGGGCGTACCCGGCGGCCTGTCTTGGTGGCCTATGCCAACGGCCATAAAAATTATGATTCCTTTTTCTTTGGCCTTATTCAAAATATAATCCAAAACGCCCCATTCAGAAGCGCCGTTATTTATTAAATTATCTATTTCCGTATCGTTAACCTGAGACGGGTCTTTACCCAAAACCACTTCCGATGAACGTTGAATTTTATCCCAGCGCGCTTCCACCCGGCAGCCGGTAATGCCGTGTTCTATCATTTTATCAAAAGCGGCGTCAATACGTTGTTCAACGTTCCAGTTTTGCCATTCGTATCCTTTTTGTAAATTATGCTCCAAGAAGGCGATACCGCCGATATCCAGTTGATGATCCTGCGGAACGGGGTCCGGAACTAAAGCGGCATACCGGCCGTTTTCCCCTTCCATGAAATTAACTTCAATTATCAGTCCGTTATTCAAATCGGCCTTTAAGCTGCCGCTCATGGGAAAGCTGTTTTCCAGCGCCTGCACTTCGCTTTGAGGCACCGGAGTTCCATCTGCAAGATCGGCAAAATCCAATACCTTAAAAGTGGTATCAATCAAAGCTTTAGAAGTCTGTTTTTCTATTTTTCCCTCTACATTGCCAAAATTTTTTATCAACCATTCATAGGCCGGACAAACAATCCAATTCCAAAATTGATACCATTTTCTTGGTTCGCCATCCATATGAAAATCAGAAACTTTAGTAGAATTAAAATTAAATTTTACTTTATAAGCGGACGAATCTATTACATTTGACATTATGTATTTGATTTTTAGATCAAATTTTGAATCAAAACTACATGCTCCGAGAATGAAATTTATATATATATCATCAAGAAAGGCAATAAGCGTATCCTGATGATTAGATGTATTGAAATAATAGTTTACTGAAATATCCGCGGGTAGAGTTATATCTTTCAAATCAAGACTCGCATCAGGTTGTGAACTTAATATTTCATCTCTTATATCCTGCCGAATTTTTGTTTTTTGATTATTATACATTTCCTTAACTTTTTTGGAAAATATATCATCCACCTGGTATTCATGCCCGTTTAAACGGATGGTCATCTGCTGGGTACCGTTCGCAAAAAGCGGCAGGTTGAACATAAAAAGCAAAAATATAATTTTGAACAAAATTTTATTCTTTAACATTATTATCTCCTTCCTTTTCTAATGATTTCTTTTTCCTCTTAAAACTATGGGAATGGAATATCCGAAAATTTCTCCGCAGGCAAATACATAGTCACCCTTTTGCTTAACGGAATAATAGCGGGCATCCACATAGGGAAATTGAAAATATTTTTTAAACGATTTACCATTGTAATGCAGCACAACATCCCGATATCCGACAAAAAAAATATCATTATAATCATTACCGTTTATGCCCATAATAGCGCCTTGCGATTCCAAATGTATTTTGCTGAGGTTAGTGGAATAATTATTTTTATCATGTTTGATCACATAAGAATCATAATAACCTGCAAATGTAGTATAAACGCTGTCCTTAAATAACCAAATAGCATCCGGATGCGTATGATCATCATCTTTACCGAAAACAGGATGCTGCGCATCAAAGCGGGACAGCCATTGCCCGTCTTTAAGTTCCAGCACCACGCCGTATTCCCGGTCGCCACGCGAGCCGGCCGCAAACACATGCGTCTCTCCCGTCTGCGCGTCTTTCCCGCCCCACACATTCAGCAAATCCACGTCCGTGCCGCTTTCCATGCGCGTCCAACTGTTTCCGTCATATTTAACAATAATGCCGCGCCGGCCAACGGCGTAAATTTCATCTTCCGAAGCCGCCCACAGTTTGGTTACGATTTCACCCGCATCGGGATTGTTTTTGTACTTCAGAACCCAACTATCACCTACCTTTTTAAAAATTCCGGCGGCAGCAATCCACATTTCTGACTCGGAAAATATCCAAATAGAATAAACGGGATTTAAGGTGTTTTGTGGTTTCCATTTAAATCGTACGTATTCCCATTTTTCGCCATCCCAGTGTGCGGCGCTGTAGGGCGGGGTAAAATGCCCAAGCGAATCAAAGCCGGTATCCACCGTGTTAATCTCACCAACCACCCAAACGTCGTTTTCATTCACTATGAAGACATCCCATAAAATACTGGGATCAACCCAAATACTATCCGGATGATTGCCTAAGGTATCAATCACAAAAGTAAAGTCATGACCGGTGGTGTCCGGCCCGGTGTTATTTGTAACAGGCTCGGTGGATTTTTGACATGAGCCGAAATATATAAGCGGGACGATCTGTATAAGTAGTAAAAAATATTTATTCATCTATTTACCTTCTTCAACACACAAAGATTGTCATTTAATCAGCGTTTTTTGAATGATCACTTTTAGGTAAGTGGCGCCGTCCCTATGCAGGGTGTAAACGGCGTCGCTTTTCATTCCCCGCACATGCAGTGATATCCAGGCTTCGGTCACCCCGGCCTCGGCTTCCAGTTGCAGGCTGTGGTTTTCAAAGGGGTCGTCCATGCAGCCCCATAACAGGGCCAGGGACAGGAGAAGGAAAAGGGTTTTGTTCATGGTGGTTCCCTGGTCTATGACAAATGACAAATGACAAATGAAGCATCGGCGTCTCCGCTATGCCCCGTTATTTTGTATTTTGTATTTTGTATTAACCCTTTCGGGCGCCGTTAAGGTAAGTCCGTTT
>DRQG01000075.1 GCA_011369465.1 Caldithrix abyssi | reverse complement strand
GGCGGGGGGCAATGCTTCCTGCTGTTCTTCAATATGCTCGGCAGCCGGGATCGTCTTTTTTTGCAAAGGAATAGTTCCGGTATGCAGATAATAATACAGCAGCGCCGGCACTACGCTGAACAGCAAGATAACCGCCGCGGCTTTGTACCACACCGTCCAGTCCTGTTTCGGCCTTTGCTCGCGCAGCTTCCCGGCCTGCAATTGTATTTCCCGTTTCATATCCTGTTTGGCTTTTAAGCGAATAGCGGCGATCATTTCCCTTTGCGTTTCCAGCGTTTTACGGCATGTCTCACACCCTTGCAGATGCGCCTCGTATTCCTTTTTTTCTGCGTCACCCAAACGTCCCAACAGGTATTTTTCGTATATTTCGTTTTGGTTGATATATTGACAATCCACTTTTTTTTACCTCTCTCCCGCGCTGTTTGATTGCAGGATAATTTTTTCCAGCGCTTTTTTACACTGGTATTTTTTTGATTTGGCCACAGCGCTGTTGGCAAACCCCAGCAAACGGCTGATGTCTTCCAGACTGCGTTCCTCAAAATAAAACAAAACCAGCAGTTTTCTGCATATTTCCGATATTTTGTCCAGCGCCTTACGCACGCGTTCGGCCTGTTCGTTACTTAACATAATATCCAACCCGCCGGGATTTTCGTCTATATTCTCTTCCGGCCCGGTTTCGGCAGCCAGCCGGTTTTTACGTCGCAACTCGGCCAGCCATTTATTTTTTACGATGCCCATAATGTAAGTGCTCAAACGGGACCGCAGTTCAAAGTCGTCGCCATTCGCTTTCTGCCACAGCACAATGATAGCTTCCTGCAAAACATCTTCCGCGTCGTCGCGGCTGCCGTTATTGCTTACAACATAACGGTTGACCATCTTTTCATAACGGATGAACAATTCGCCAAGCACCTGCCGGTCATTCTCCCGAATCCGTTCCACAATTCGCTGATCAGAAAAAAAATTCAGCCGCACCGTTTACCTTTTACTAATTAATGTCATTAACAGGTAGAATGTAAACGGAAGCCAACATTAATTCAACCTTTGGAGGAAATTATGAAACGATTCTTTTCTTTTGCCCTCGTACTGTTCTCAATAACCGCTTTACACGCCCAGGGCCGTCTGATCATCGAGCGGCCGCCGCGGAATTTCAGCAGCGATCAGGTTTATCTCAAGGAAGTTAACGGGCGGATTTACCTGAATAACGGCGCAGGCGAAATAACGCTGCAACAGATATTCTTCAATCAATCCAACCATCGGCTGGAAGGCACTTATCTTTTCCCTTTGCCCAAAGACGCCAGGTTGAGCGATTTTTATCTTTATATAAACGGCAAGAAAACACGCGGACAATTACTGGATGGCGACAAAGCGCGCCAAACCTATCAGCAGATTGTACGCAGTATGCGCGACCCGGCGCTTCTGGAATACAGTAGGCAAAACCTGTTCAAAGCGCGTATCTTTCCAATCGAGCCGCAAAAAGAGCGGAAAATCGAGCTGAGTTACGTCCAGACATTGACCTTCGACAATGACACTTACCGTTTTACCGTGCCCCTGCGTCAAAGCGGTCAGGGTAAAATTGAAAGATTTCAGCTCAAAATTGAATTACAGAGCGACCAACCCATTGCCCAGGTTTACTCGCCCTCGCATCGTATTCAGGTGGATCGGCAAGACCGCAAGCATTTTACAATAACGGTGGATGAAGTCAATTTGGCCGGAGATAAGGATTTCATCCTGTATTACAGCCTGGTTAAAAATGAGGTTAACGCCTCGTTGATTACCTTCCGTCCGCGCACCGACCGCGACGGCTATTTTCTTTTGATGATGCGTCCGGATATCGACCAGCGCCAGACGAAAACGATAGCCAAGGACGTGATCTTTGTAATCGACAATTCGGGCAGTATGTCCGGCGAGAAGATTGAACAAGCCCGCCAGGCGTTGCGCTTTTGCCTGAACACGCTGGACAGCCGGGATCGCTTCGCTATCATCGGTTTCAGCTCGGGTATCAACGCTTTTCAGCGGCGGCTGGTAAGGGCCGATAGCGAGCAAAAACAAAACGCCGCCTATTTTATCGATAACCTCTCGGCCAACGGCGGAACAAATATCGATGCCGCTTTGCAATATGCCTTAAAGATGAAAGATTCGGATGACGGCCGCTCCACCAGCATCGTCTTTTTAACCGACGGCCTTCCCACCGAGGGCGAAACAGGTCTGGGGCGCATTCTGCAAAATGTTGCCGCGGCCGGAAAATCTTTTTATCGCATTTTCAGCTTTGGCGTCGGCTACGACGTAAACACCTTTTTGCTGGACAAACTTTCCGAAGACCAGCACGGTACGTCGGCATATGTAAAACCCGGCGAGAATATCGAAACGGAAATTTCTTCGCTGTTTGCCAAAATTTCCAGTCCGCTGCTTATGGATGTGCAGGTGCATTTCAGCGGGGGCGACGTGTATGACATCTATCCCAAAACCTTGCCCGACTTTTTCGCAGGCCAGCGCGTGTTGGTATTCGGCCGTTACCGAACGCCCGGTGCGGTTACCGTTACTTTACAGGGCCGGCAGGGTGAAAAAACACGCCGTTTCAGCTATGAAATGCAATTTGGCCGACGGGTTACGGACAATGATTTCGTTTCCAAATTGTGGGCCAACCGCAAAGTGGCCTATTTGTTACAGCAAATCCGCTTTAACGGGGAAAATCCCGAATGGGTGGCCAGCGTAAAAGCCCTGGGCGAAGAGTACGGATTGGTCACCCCCTACACCTCGTATCTGGTTACCGAACAGCGGAAGGAACTGGTCAGAGCGCAAAGCGCCTCTGCGCCGGCTATGCAGCGACTTCGTTCCAAACAACAGGCGATGGATTTGCAGG
Organism: Caldithrix abyssi; assembly: GCA_011369465.1. GTDB lineage: Bacteria > Calditrichota > Calditrichia > Calditrichales > Calditrichaceae > DRQG01. The sequence goes on along the minus strand of DRQG01000075.1, from coordinate 3,506 downwards.
CCGAAGCCGATGAAGAAAGCGCCGGTTCGCAGGTCTTTTTTGATGCCCTCGCCAGCCAACCGTTGGCTGCTTCGGCTTCGTCGGGCAAAAAGGCGGTCATGTCCAGCCGCATTATGAAAAAAGTCGCTTCCGCAGAACGTGAGCAAGAGATGCTGATTACCATGCGTAGAATAAACGGCAAAACCTTTTATCTCAAAAACGGCGTTTGGACGGAACAGGGTTTGCCCCAACCGCAGCGGATCGATAAAAAATTAACCTTCCTGAGCGATGCCTATTTTGCCTTTTTGGCCCAAAATCCCCAGGCGGGCAAAATATTGGCTTTAGGAGAAAAAGTGATTTTTAACTGGAAGGGAAAAGTCTACGAGATCGCCGCTTCATTTTAACAACTTTAATACACTGCATACTTCGGTCCATATCATTTGGACCGAAGTTTATATTTTCTATTATGCGTCTTTCCACTTGCATCTACATTTAGAATTAAGTACGTTTGGATGGGAAATGAAAGATGAAAACAATTACGGCCGCCAGAGCGCGGTCAATTCTTTCCAAATTAATTGTCCATACCCGGCATGCGGGAATCTATCTGAAAAGGCATGGACACGCCATTGGAAGAATGCTCCGAGGAGCCGGGTTGATGAAATGGAAAGTCGTTTTTACCAAACGGGCTTAAATTAATCCTAATGTAAACACATTATGATTAATTTTAGTGAATGGTTTCTATTTACTTTTATCAAATTTGATTTTATTTTTTGAATTATGTACGTTTTAAAAAATTGAAACCTGGGAGTATAGAATGAAATACCGGGTTATAATTGAACAGGATGAGGATGGTATATTTGTCGCAGAAGTTCCTTCATTGCCGGGATGTATTTCTCAAGGGAAAACCCGATCAGAGGCTGTTAAGAACATCCATGAAGCGATTGAGATATATATTGAAAGTTTGAAGGACCATAACGAGCCGATCCCCCCTTCTATTGATGAAGAAATTATTGAGGTTGCCGTTTGAGCTCAATTCCTCTAATATCTGGTCGGCAGGCAATAGCCGCTTTATCAAAAGTAGGGTATAAAATAGATAGACAAAAAGGAAGCCATATAATTTTACGTCAAATATCGCATCCGCATCGACGGATAGTTATCCCTGATCATAAGGAATTGGCAAAGGGTACATTACGAAAAATAATAAGACAATCCGGTTTAACTGTGGAAGAATTCAAAAGACTTTTATGATTACGATTCAAATAATATGAAAAAGATCTACCTCGCCCCATCCATTTTGTCCTGCGATTTGCTGAAATTAGAAGAACAGGTCCGTCTGGTAGCCGAAAACGGCGCCGATTTTATCCACGTGGATATTATGGACGGCCATTTTGTGCCCAATTTGACCTTTGGACCCAATATGGTTAAGGCGTTACGACGCATTACCGACATTCCGCTGGACGTGCATTTAATGATTGAACGGCCCGACGACTACCTGCAAGCCTACATTGAAGCCGGAGCGTATATCCTTACCGTGCATCAGGAAGCCTGTACCCATCTGCACCGTACCGTGCAGCGTATTCATCAATTGGGAGCAAAAGCCGGCGTATCGCTTAATCCGGCCACATCCTTACGTACGGTGGAAGAAATCCTGCCGGATCTTGATTTATTGCTGATTATGACGGTAAACCCGGGTTTTGGCGGACAGGCGTTTATACCGGGCGGCGTGGATAAGGTAAAACGCGCCCGCAAAATGATAGAAGCTGTTGGGAAAGAGGATTTCCTGCTGGAAGTGGACGGCGGCATAAATGAAGAAACGGCAGGACCGATCAGTGCGGCGGGAGCCAACGTACTGGTGGCGGGAAACGCTATTTTCAATCAACCCGATATCGTGCAGGCTATGCACAACATACACGCCGCGGCCCGTTCCTATCAAACCGTTCAGGCGTAGTAATCTACCCGGCAGCCGCAGCCGTCCCACATCTGGTCGTAGGTATCCAGATGATCGTTGACCAAAGCGCGGGCTTCCTCTTCGCTTTTATAGAGACGTAAAACCACTTTATTCTTATCCGTGGTTTCCTGTGTAATAAAATAGTTGTTGTATTTTAGAATACGTATGAATCCGGAAATCAACGTATCGCGTTCGAAAATGATTTCCGCCGAAGCCAGCAGGTCGTCCAACTGCTGCGGTTCCAGCTCATACACTTTAACCTTTTGCATTTCCTTGATTAGATTTTGCATATCCATATTCTATTACTCCAAAATGCCCATTTGTTCTAAATCGCTTTCCAACCTTCCCACTCCTTTAAACTGTACTGCCTGCATGCCTGTTTTTTTAGCGCCTTCCACGTTTATGGCGCGATCGTCTATAAACAAACAGCGCTGAGGTTCCTGCCCCACATTTTTAGCGGCAATGCGATAGCTGTCCGGGTGGGGTTTGAGTATGCCCGTTTCAAAACTGAGGGTTGGTTTTTTAATTTTTTGCAGAAATGGCATCCGGGGCCTTAAATACTCCCAGTGAAGAGGGTCCAAATCGGACAGCAATCCCACCGGATAACGTTCGGCAATTTTATTAAACAGCGCTTCCATACCATCCATTGGTTCAAAAACATCGCACCAGACTTGTCTGAAAGTTTCAAAATCCATTTCGATGCCCATCCGCTGGCAGATTTTTTTATGGAATTCATGCGGCTTAATTTTGCCGGTGCCAAATCCGATAAAGAGAGGGTCTTTAAAAAACTTTTCCATAACCTGAACATCGTCGCCTTCCGGGTCAATACCGGCATAACGATACAGCCCGCGCGTCAAATCCACATCAATCAACACCCGCCCCAAATCAAATATAACGGCTTTTATTTTATTATTTTCCATACATTTTTTCTATATTTAGGAACAACTACAGAAAGCACAGAGGCTTTTTAAATAATATATTTTCTCTCTGGGTTCTCTGTGTCCTCTGTGGTATAACCTTTTAATTATCCTCTTCCCTATCAACAAGTTCCCGGGCTTTGGTGAGAATGGCTTCTGCCGCTGCACGGTACGCAGCAAGCAGGGGTTGAACATTCTCAATTGGCTCATCGGAAACAACCTCGTAATAATAACGGAATTTGGGTTCGGTTCCCGAGGGGCGCAGCAGAATCCAGCTTTTATCATCAAATATCAGCTTTAGCCCGTCAATCGTATTGATACGAGCAATCTTCTTTTCCTGACCGCCAATATTTATGCTGTCGCCCTCTTTAAATAATTGTTTTTGCAGAACATCCACCACCGCTTTTTTATAGACCTGCCATTCTTCCACACCCACGCCCTGTACCTCGGCGCCGGCTTTGTCCGGATAAAAATAACCGTAGCGTTGCCGCAAAGCTTCGTATTGCTCGGATAAATTTTTATTTTGAAAGGCGATGGCGTCAATCGCGGCCAGGAATCCGGCCAGAGCGCATTTCTCCAGCGTATGCCCGCGAAAAGAGATACCGTCCGATTCCTCGAAGGCCAGCAAGGCTTCGCCGCTTTTTAAGGCTTGGCGAAAATGC
>DRQG01000074.1 GCA_011369465.1 Caldithrix abyssi | reverse complement strand
GTTTTTATCCGGCGGCGTTCCCGGTGGAGTGCTGCTGTTATTGTTCTTTCTTCTCACCGTTAATTTAAGTCTGCAATTTCTGGCTGCCTCCAAACTGATGGATCACAACCTGAAGAGACGCAGGCAACTCACCTATTCCTTACTTATCCTGCTTATATACGGAATACTTTGGATTCAATTCCGGCCGCCTCTCCCGCGTCAACGGGTTGTCGCTCTGCCAATTGCTTCTCAAGACGGACTGATTCCCCTGGAAGGTTCGGCATTTCGATTACCGGAATATCTGCAACAAGAAGCCCTGAATAATTTAACGAATCGCTATCTGATGCACCGCTGGCAATGGCTTCTGGAAGCCATACCGGCAGATTCTGTGAAAGAACCCCGGGCCTGGATTTCATTAGCCCGAAGGATGGGCGCGTTGTTAATTATTGAAAGCAGAAAGAGGGACAGCCGGTTGGAATACCGGATTTATAATAAGGACGACAAGACCGTGAGCGCCTGGTTTGTGGCGGAAGATACACTTAACTATCGGGATTTGTTGGATAATTTGAACGAAAAACTGGATATTTTTGAAAATGTTCGATCCGTCTCTCATTCGGAAGATCGGTTTCTGAAAGCAGAAGCTCTTATTATCTTGGGAAAATCCGAAAAAGCTCTGGCGGTGTTGCATAATCTAGATAATCCGCAGGCTCAAATATTACGCGCCTTGATTCATTTTAAAAAAGGCCTGAAAATTAGAATCGATCGGGAAAAAGCCAAATATGTAAAAATCCAAAATCCCGAATTTGAACAGGCCAAAAAAATATTACAGAGCCTGGTAAAAAACAGACAGGACAATGTGCAGGTCGCCTACCTGTTAGGCCGCATTGCCGTGCAGGAAGAAAAATATGATATGGCGGAAGTTTTTCTCAAAAAAGCCTTAATTGATGATCCGACTGACGCCCGCGTGTACTATGCGCTTAGTTTTTTACTGCCAGCCAGACTGGAGGATTTGGGCTACCACAAGCGAACCGAAGTTCTGGAAAAAGCCCTCTATTACGATCCGGCTTTTCGGGATGCCGTTTATGAGCTGGCCAGTGAATATTATTTGTCCGGTACGGGTACGGCAACCGGTCATGGCACCACATCGGCGATCCGAGCGATAACAAAGTACTTAAAAATCCGTCAGGGTGATCCGCAAATATTGGCATTATTGGGAAGTCTGTACATAAAAACCAATCGACTTGATGAGGCGCAGAGCATTTTCACTCAGCTTCTTCAGCGTTTCCCGCAGGATTCTAATTTAAACTATGATCTGGGCATCGTCTTTTACCACAAAAAACTGTATGAAAAGGCGATTCAGTATTTTCGGAAAGCGATAAAAATTGATGACAATGCCGACGCCTATTTATATTTGGGGTTGATTTATCGCGATTTAGGTGATCCGGAAAAAGCCTTGCATAATTTCAGGGAACGTGTCAGACGCCGCCATGGAGACGATGATACCTATGCCAAAGAAGCCATGCAGGGCATACGGCAGATTTTAAACAAACCAGTAACGGAGTCGTCCGGTAATGCGCAGTAGGGCTATTTATATTTCGGGCCCTGCCCGAATAACTGAGCTGCAAAATCGCTTCAATGTTACAATCAGTCCGTTCTATTCCGGTCGCTTTTTGTTCGAATTAAGCTCTCTTGATGCTGAGCAGGAAAAAATTCTTTTGGATATTGACCGATTAAGCCCCGTTTTACGAATATGGGAAACCTCAACAAAAGGAACTATTCTGGCTGCCGTTCACGAGGCTGTTGCGGCGTCATACATTGAGAGAATACCGGATACCGAAATACGGGATTTTTTTTCCCGCGTTCATCACTTTTATTCCGCCTCCGTAAAACCGGACTGGGGACGCCTGAACCTGGTGGACGGTCCCCTTATTATGGGGATTCTAAATGTTACCCCCGACTCCTTTTCTGATGGTGGAAAATTTTTATCTGTTGACAAAGCATTGGAACATGCTTTACAAATGGAAGCCGATGGCGCACAGATTATTGATGTGGGCGGCGAATCCACACGTCCGGGCGCCCGGTTGGTTTCTGCGGATGAAGAACTGGACCGGGTTGCTCCTGTGGTTAAGGCGATACGAGAAAAAAGCGATGTATTGATATCTGTGGATACCCGGAAAAGTATTGTTGCAAAAGCGGCCCTGGACAATGGCGCGGATATTATCAATGACATCAGCGGATTGCGTTTCGATCCGGATATGGAAGCAGTGGCCGCCGAATACGACTGCCCGGTTGTGCTGATGCACATGAAAGGAGAGCCGGGAACCATGCAGAACAATCCCTGGTATGACGACGTTATGCGGGAAATTTATCTCTTTTTTGAAGACAGAATAGACGCACTCCAAAATAAAGGTATCCGAAAAATTATTCTCGATCCGGGGATTGGATTCGGCAAGCGGATTGAAGATAATCTGACGATTCTGCGTAATCTTAAAGATTTTCGGTTTCTTAACCGGCCTATTTTGGTGGGAGCCTCCCGTAAATCATTTATTGGTAAAATATTAAACAAAAATGTCGATGATCGCTTATATGGTTCGTTGACCAGTCACCTTATAGCTCTGGAAGGGGGCGCCCAAATCATTCGTGTACATGAGGTAGGTGCTGCCAAAGATACCATAGGAATATACACATCCACCCGGCTGTTCTAAAGGGACGTGACAAAAGTCATTGTAGTTTATAATTGAAATTCCGATAATCGATAAAACAAAATCTGAATGTTGAAGGATACAGATGTGAAAAAATCACGGAACGACCGGTAAAAAAATTTATGTAAACTATTAAAAAAAGATGATTTTAGTTGAATTCAACGGTGAATTAAAATATATTTAGATAAATTTATGAAATATACAAACTTGAGTACCTGCAAATTTCTGATTAGCTCATAAATATTTTGTTTTTTGAATTTTCTTTTAAAGAAGATTTACATAATGACGAAGATTTGTTAAATAAATGCTGTTCAAGGTTGGGTTTCTACCCGTTACATTTATCGATGTTATTGATATTATTATAGTTACGACCCTGTTCTTTGAACTGTACCAATTTCTTAAAGGCAGCGTAGCCATACGGATGTTTATCGGTTTGCTGGTTATCTTGCTTATATCTATTATAGGTGAGTTGTTCAGTATGAGTGCATTAACCTGGATTATGTCCGGTTTGCGTACGGTTTGGGTGCTGGCTTTTGTGATTATTTTTCAACCGGAACTGCGACGATTGCTGATTTATTTAGGCCAAAGTAAGCTCATCCGAACGTTTGTCCAGGTAGGAGATCTGAAATTTATTGATCAGATAGTGGAAGCGGTTTTAGAGCTGTCCAGAAAAAATTTCGGCGCCTTGATTGTTATCGTAAGAGATATGGGTCTTAAAAACATTGTGGAAACAGGGATTATGTTGCAGGCGCAAACTTCTAAGCAGTTAATCAGTTCGGTATTCAATCCGCGTTCACCTCTTCACGATGGTGCGCTGGTCTTACAGAATGATATCGTACTAGCAGCTAAATGTTTGCTGCCGCTTTCGCAGAATCCTAATTTGGACCCAGCTCTCGGTACGAGGCACAGGGCGGCCTTAGGGCTTAGTGAACAATCCGACGCCTTTGTAATTGTTGTTTCGGAAGAGACGGGAATGATTTCCTACGCCGAAAACGGGAAACTGGTAAGAGGGCTAACCGAAAAAATGTTGCGAAAAAAATTAGACGAGATATTTTCACCCGTGCCAAAGGGAAAAGGTTCGGGGATTTTTGGCGTTTTAACCAATTCATGAGAGAATAATAGATTTGAAAAAATCATACTTGTAGGGAGGTGCCATGAGGGCCATCGATACAAAAAATAATACAGTACTGAAGTTGTTCTCCAGCGTTTTTCTTTTTGTCTTATTGGGTAATTTTTTATATGCCCAAACGACATATTATTCCCAGGGAAGCGCTAATTTCAGTGTTACAACCAACTGGAATACCGCAAGGGATGGATCGGGTACAAATCCGGGTAATTTTACGAGCGGTGATAACTTTGTCATCCAGAATACCCACACAATAACCGTGGATGCATTCACAAATAATTTGAACGATGTTACCGTAGAAACGGGCGGCACACTTGACATGAACGGGAATTCCCTGGATGTTAACGGCAACATGACCGTTGACGGTACCTTGCAGGATTTGGTTTACGCCACTTCAAGAAATCTTGCCATCGCCGGTAATCTGAGTGTGAGCGGTACTCTGTCTTATGTGTCGATCATCTTCGATGGAAGCACGAGTCAGGTTATTTCCGGGGCCGGTACCATAGATTTTTACTATGTAGAGTTTGCAAATACGGGTGGCGCCGGTGTTGCGGTCTCTAATACGTCAAGCACACAAAGCTATACCCAAATTATCGTATCGGCCGGTACCTTTGAACCGTCCAACACATGGAATACGTCGTCCGTAAACGCTACTACGGTCACAAAGATCAGTATTACCGGTGGAACTTTTACTGCACAAAATCCATCTAAATTCACTTTCACGGCCACCCATACCGTACCGCCTCCCGTATATGCGACAATTACAATATCGAATACGGCCGGTACGCCTTCTACAACAACATTTTATGATTTAGAGTTTAATTCTTCTGCAACGGGGAACACTTTAAATTTTAGTAACACGAACTCTGCAAATTATCAAATTGACGGTACCTTTGATTTTACAGGTAGTGCAAAAGGGCAAATCAGTACAACAAATGCGAATATTACTTATGGCACATCTGGTACATTAAAATATTCGGTAACGGGTGATGTCGATCCCGATGAATGGCCCACTGCCGGTGTACCCAATGTTGTTTTACAAAGCGGCACGGTTACCATTCCTACAGGCACATTCGAGGTAGATAACAAACTTACCAGAATAAATGGGGCGGTATCGTTAACCGGTACCTTGCAATACGATCCCAATAATGTGACTACACTGGAGTATGCGCCTTCTCCGGCTGCGGCCGTTACGGTCGGAGGGGAGTGGCCATCAACAAACGGTCCTTCTAACGTTACTATTAATAACTCCGGTAATACGGTTACGGCAGGCGCAGCCAAACAGATACCACGTACACTCTCTATGACGGCCGGAACATTGGATATGGGAGCAAACAATTTGACCATTTTGGGTACTTTAAGTGGTAGTGATTTGGCGGATGGCGGTACGGTAACCTCTACCGGTACAATCAAAATGGGCAACGGAACCGGCGCTCAGGAAAACCAAACCATTTCCGGCAATTTAACTTTATCCAACCTGACTATTGATAAAGCAGATACGGACGGCAGCAATACCGTTACTATTTCCGGTAACCCCACAATCACCAATAATTTTATTGTCACCAACGGTGATGTAGTCGCACAGGGTACGGTAACAATTACCTCCGGTCAGTTGCAGTTGGATAATGCCAGTACTTTTACGGTGAGCAGCGGTGCCCTGGATGCGGCGACGATAGTACTTAATAGTACTTCTACCTTTACAACAGGTGGAAAGCAAATTACCAATATTACATCCATAACGGCTGCGGACAGTTCGGTTTTTGAATTTAACGGGACGGCTACCGAAACCACACCGCTCAGTTCCGTTACTTTCGGAAAAGTGAATATGAATAACACAGCCGGATTAAATATTAACGGTACAGTAACTATAAACGGAAGACTTATCTTTAGTCAGGATGCTACGGTAAATACATCTTCAACAAATATATTAATTATAGGTAGTGGCGGGAGCATAACCGGTGCCAGTTCTGCTCGCTTTGTTAATGGTCCCTTACGCAAGGCCTTTGCCAGCGGCGCACAATCGTTTACCTTTCCGGTTGGTTACTCATCCACCTACCATCCGGCCACCTTTGAGTATTTGACAAACGATGTGAGCACCAGCGTAATAGAAGTGGAAGCGGTTCTCGGCGATCCGGGCGGTACGGCGCCTTCCGGAATCAGTTCCATCGCAACCTCGCACCATTACACCGTATTCGAACGGGGTACGGCAGGTACATTTACCTATAATTTTACCGGCCATTATCAGGGCACCGGATTTTCGCCGGAAACCAGAAACCAGTTGTTGCGGCAAAACGGAGCGGGTCCAACGTATGCTTACGATAATAGTACGGCGCAAACGGTGAATACAACCGACAAGACGGTAAAAATCAATGACGCTTTAAGCGCCCTGCCGACCAATGACGGCATCTTTGCCTTCGGCGCCGGTGGAGCCGCTGTGGCCTGGGATGGCGGAGCCGGTGATGGCTTGTGGAGCTCGGCGCTCAATTGGGACTCCGATGCGGTACCGACTTCTGCCGACGATGTAACCATTGATGACGCCGCAGGTGTAACTGTTACCATAGGTGGAACGACGTCCGCTGAGGCGCAATCACTTACAATTGGTAACGGCAGCGGAAGCGACGTTATACTGGTTATCAGTTCCAGTTCAACCAGCCCGCTTACGGTAACCAATGCCCTAACCGTGAACAGCGAAGGGGAAATCCGCTTTAGCGCAGCCAATGGCGATATTAGCGCCGGCAGCACTTCTTTTGATAATGCCAGTCTGGTTGAATACCAAAGCCGTACCATTCCGGTGGATAGCTACGGGAATTTGGTGATCAACGGAGCTACGGGAACCAGCGGTACGGGAACGATTACTGTGGCGGATTCTCTGGAGAAAAAAGGCAGCGGTTCGTTTACGGCCGCCAATGCATTTACGGTAAGTGGAAATTATCGTAATACGGCCGGTACGGCAACATATAACGGCGGATTAACCTTTAACGGTTCTACCTTTACAGTTACCAGCGGTACGGTTTCCGGTACCATTACCTTCTCCGGTAGTTCTGCTCAAAGCATTGCCGGCGGTGGAACGGAAATCGCTTTTACCAACTTGACGTTAAATAACTCCAACGGATTAACGTTGAATAATCCGATCAGTATTTCGGGTACGCTTACACTGACCAGCGGCCTGATTAATACTGATGAAACAAACGTATTGGCCATCGGGAGCAGTGGTGCCATATCAAATTATGACGCCACTCATTACATCAACGGACCGATGAAAAGTTCGAATACGACGGATATGATTTTCCCTATCGGTAAAAACGGAGAATATAGACCCGTTCGACTTTACGATAGCGGCAGTAGTGTTACACCAACAGTTCGTTTTGAAATGTTTGTTGGCAATCCGGGTGGTTCTCCCGGCACAGGAGTCAATAATATTTCCACGGTACGTTACTGGAAAGGTCTGGTCACGAATGGTTCTTTTAACGGACGCGTGGAATTAAATTGGGGAAGCAATGATGGTGTTGATGGTACATTAACCGATCTGGTGGTTACACGCAGCACCACCGGTCAAACCGGAACCTATGAAAATATCGGTAATTTTAACCGCTCCGGTGATTCCAACTCCGGAACAATTCAATCCAATGATACAGACATTCGTTCCACTGCGGCGGATTATTTTACGTTCGGTTCGCAAACAGGCGACAACTCGCTGCCTGTTGAACTGGTTTCCTTTGAAGCTATTACGGATGTCGGTAATGTAACCCTTAAATGGGAAACAGCGTCCGAACTGAATAATATGGGTTTCAATGTTTACCGTGCCCTTAGCGGTAAAGAAGAGGAATGGGTAACCGTTAATAATGAACTGATACCGGGCCAGGGAACCTATCCCAACGAAACCCAGTACAGTTTTACCGATAATGGTGTGGAAAGCGGTAGAACCTATTTATACAAACTGGAATCGGTAAGTTTAACGGGCGTACGCGTCGAAGAAAAAGTGATTGAAGTAGCGGTTCCGTTCCCCGACCAATATGCACTGTTCAATAACTATCCGAATCCCTTCAATCCAAAAACCACTATACGTTTCCAATTGCCGGAGACTCAACAGGTGAAGGTGGTTATCTATGATATACGCGGTAGCGTAGTCAAAACGCTTGTAAACAACGATGTGTACAACGCCGGAGATCATCGGGTTGTATGGGATGCTACGGACGAACGGGGTAATCGGGTTGCCAGCGGTATGTATATTTACAGCTTTCAGGCAGGAAAATTTAACAAAATCGGTAAGATGATCCTGCTAAAATAGGGAAACATTTTATCCTTTTCGAAACCGGAAGCTTCGCTTAAATTTGTAAATGTACAATACTGTGTCTGCTTAAAAATATAGAAACTCACCCCGAGCTTTCGGGGTGAGTTTTTTAATGCACAAACAGGAACCGAAAGAGTGCTTTTTGGTTAAAATACACGTGCTTTTACTACTTACATTTAATAACAGACAAAAATAGATGCAAAATATAAACTTCACTAAATATATTCCTGTAACTCTGCTCTTTGTTTTTGTTATCCGTCTTTATCCGGCGGCAACCTATCAAATAAACCTTGTGCAATCTTCCCAAAGCGCACTGGAACTGCAGGTTACCATGCAGGAGCCCGAGCTGCAAGTTGAAGGAAAGAAAAATTATGCCGTTTATGACAAGGCGTTCTATTCCATTGCCAAAAATGGCGCGTATGTTCCCTACATAAGCACTTTTTTTAACTTACCCCAGAAAAAAAACAGTACTGTAACCATCACAAATGTAACCTGGGAAAGTAAGACGGTGCCAAATTACCGGATCGTTTCCGACGAAACGTTACGACAGCAGGCAACAGATGCATTGGTAACGACGTCCTATTTAGGAATGTATCGTGAATATCCGGTACATATTCTTAAAATATTTCCGGTGCAGTATAATACGGCTACTCAGAAACTACGCTGGATTAAATCAATTCGTGTAAAAATTATCGGTCAGGCAGTAAACGATAAAGCGGTAATCCGGCCCAGGATAGGGCCGGGGAAGCTGGCCGGCAGACTGTTTGTTAACGGATCGAGGCAATTATATGCTATGCCTGACAGGCAGGATGTATCTCCTTTAAGCAAGCAGGAAGAAAAATATCCGCAGGAAAATCCGGCTTTAAATTATTCTCAAATCTATAAAATTGCCGTAAAACATGAAGGTTTATATAAAATTACTTACGATGATTTGAAAAATGCCGGCTATCCCGTGGATTTTGTAAATCCGCAAGCACTTCGTTTGTTCAATAAAGGCATAGAAATTCCCATCTATTTTCACGGTGATAAAAACGGCCGTTTGGATGAGGGTGATTATTTTGAATTTTGGGGCGAACCCAACGAAAAAACTTTTCTGAAATCCTACCCGGAACAGTATAAGGATCCATTTTCCGATATAAATATTTACTGGTTAGTACTCGGTGAGAATAAAGGTCGGCGGCTGGTTGAAGAAAGCGGCGGTCTTATTAAAACAGCGCCAGGTACTTACATACGCCCTTATGCCTTTCGCGAAACCCTGCATTTCGAAAAGGATCGCGTTTTTATTCCCTTTGGCGATAAAACCGCTGGTATCAATATGCCCGGTTATCTTATTGACCACTGGTATCCGGATCGTAGAATCGCCGCAGTGGAGAGCAAAACCTATGACTGTTATTTGCCCCATCCCTTCGCTTATGGCAATCAGGTTTATGTAAAAGCTGCATTTAGAGGACTCTCCCTGGATGATAAAATGAACGCTCCGGGTCAGGGACATCAACTCACTTTGTGGCTTAACGGACGAAAGGTTTCCGAGGTGAAACCCGCGGACGAATGGCGCGGACAGGCTTTGCGTTTTGTTTCGAATATGGAAAACGGCGGGCTTCCACAATCCAATCTGAAACACGGGACGAATGAAATACGGGTGGATATGGAACAAACCGGCGTAACGGATGTGGTGTTGTTGAATTGGTTTGAAATCTCGTATTTGCGCAAATATCGTGCGGATAACGATTACATTAAGTTTCGTGTTCAGGAAAATTTGCCGCGCAATCTTACTACCCAGTTTGAGATTGACGGATTTAAAGATAAAAATATTCACGTATATAAATTGGGTGTGAGTAAAATTGTCAATATGCGCGTTGATGTGCATACCGACAACACGGACCAGTTAACTTCTTACCGGGTCAGCTTTCAGGATGATGTATTTGACCCGAAGATCGAATATGTTGCCCTGACGGATGAACAGAAGAAGAAACCGCTGTCCATAACGGAATATAAAAGCTGGAAACGGGATCGTCCCCAAATCTCACTGTTGGATAAATCCAATAAGGCAAACTATCTGATCATCACTAACGATTTGCTCTATGTTAACGCTTCGCGAATCCGTACTATCCAAAACAATAATGGTTTCCAGACGGAGGTTGTTCGTGTAGAGGATATCTATAACACATTTAATTATGGTATAAAATCGCCATTGGCTATTAAAGAGTTCATTAGATATGTTTATGAAGAATGGGATCAAAACTATCCTCTGCAATATGTACTGATGGTGGGAGACGCCTCTAACGACTATAAAGGAATTCTTAAAAAAGGCAGCGATCTGGTCCCAACCATTCTTTACGAAACACATACTTTCGGGGCGGCGGCCTCGGATTTACAGTATCAACTCATCTCCGGGGATGACTATATCCCGGATATTTCCATCGGCAGGATTCCGGCCTCGAATAATGAAGAGCTCAGCAATTATATCGATAAAATGCTGGCCTATGAACAAAACAGCCCCGTAGATGAATGGCGGAACAAGGCATTGTTCATCAGCGGGTTTGACGCCGGCAGCGGCGATCTGGAATATGTGACGAACAAACCTATTTTTCGTTCTCAAAACCGCCGTATAATCAATATGAAATTACCGGGAACGATGTTCGCCCGCAATTTAAACACGGTACGAGATAATAGTTTGGGGGAAAACGATCCGCATTATGGCAGCACAACAGATTTAATTGAATATTTCGATGACGGCTTATCCTTTATTAATTTTTTCGGTCACGGCGGCGGCGGTATTTGGGCTGATGTGAATTTACTCAATTTAAACGATGTTGAGCGGCTTTCCAATGGGCCCCGCTATCCGTTTGTAGCCAGTATGACCTGTTACACCGGTTCGTTTGAAAATGCCGGGCGTAAAGCCCTTGGCGAGGCGCTAATTCTGGCGGAGGAAAAAGGCGCCATCGGATTTCTGGCTTCATCCAGCGTAGCCTGGAGATACAATGATTTTACCATTGGTTGGTCGCTATACGATTATCTATGGCACGATGACCTGACATTTGGCCAGGCCGTGGATCTTATGAAAATGTATTACCTGGCTAATCCCGTGTATTTTACGGAAAAGGGTACGTTTACAACACTGAGCTATTATGAATTATATAAATCTATGGTGTCACAATATAATTTTATGGGTGACCCGGCTTTAAGAATTAAAAAACCTCAGTCAACGCTGCAAATCAATGTTTCCAATGCTGTTCCCGCAATCGGAGACACAGTGATGATCACTTTGCCCGCCGGACAAATAAATGGAAGTGGTCGGCTTGAAGTGACCGATTCGAATAATCGCATCCTTTTGGAAACGCCTTTCAATATGAACGCTGCCGGTGTTTCCGTTTCTTTTCCTGTGCCTTCGCAAACAGAGGGCCAAGCCCTTTCTGTGAAAGCCTATCTCACCGATGGCATAGAAGATGCCGCAGGGGTAACCAGGATGGCCGTACAGAGCAGTTTTATTGAACGAATTGTTATCAGTCCGGATACGCCGCAGGTAACTCAGCCGCTTGATTTTAAGGTAATTGTCAAAAGTTTCACCGAAATAGAAACAATGCGCCTGCTTCGTTTCAGAGAATTGCGTAACCGGAATTACTCGTACTATCCGGATCAGATTGAAATGGTAAAAGTGAATGATTCTACCTTCCGGTCGCAAAGTTCTTTTCCGGGATTCACCAGCGGCGGTGAAAAAGCCTTTGATGTGTATATGCGCGATGTGGACGGTACGGAGTATACTTTTCGCTGGCAAAAATTTTACGTTATAGACCCCCGGCCGGATTTGGAAGCGGATGCTTCTTCGCTTTCTTATTCGGGCACCGATAATCTGCAAATAAAATTTGTTTTACGAAACGATTCCGATCAGGAATTAAGTAATATTAAGGTAGCCTGTTACGATAGCGCCGGAGTGGCGGCAGGATTGCCTTTTGCGGAACCGATTGTCAATTTTGCGCCCGGGGAAGAAAAACAAATATCGGTCAATTATTCTCCTTCCACATGGAGCGAGTTTCGGCGGTTTAAAATTATTGCCGATGTGGACAACAGTTATACGGAACGCAGCGAACAAAATAATATCATCGAAAAAAAATTACATACCGATCATTTGCTTATTCGCAAACAATACGGTACCAGCCGCGACGACACCCTTAATGATACTCTTTTATTGGAGCATCGCTGGTATTTTTATATATCCAAAAACAGCTTAAGCGCTTCTACCGTACTTAATTTTTATGAAGAGCCAATCGGAACCGGCTATAATTTAGAGGAGCAGCAAAGTATTCAATACACCCCATTCGATAACAGTACGGATACGAGCGGCATCTATTTGGATTTTCTTAACTATCAAAATCAACCATTGAATACGACAGCCCTTCTATCTGTCCAAATTGATACCTCGGTGATTGCGGCATCGGATGTGGAAAATCTGGCTTTCCATCGCTATGACCGGTATTTGAATCGCTGGATAAAGCTCGATTCCTATTACGACAATCAAAAAATATCAACCAATGTTCAGTCATCCGGACTGTATGCGGTGTTGCTAAACTCTGATGATAAAAAGCCGCTTATAGAAATAACGGCCAACGGACGCCGCATGCGTGATAAAATGTATGTAAGCAAAAAACCGCAGCTCGCCTTTGTATTGCAGGATGAAAACGGAGTGAATTTCAAAGAATCCTTTAAAGCTTTTATTGACGGAGAGGAGATATCAAACGAATATATCACTTTTCCGGAAGACCTGCAAAATCCGAACACCATCTCGCTGCTGGCTACTCCGGAACTGGAATCGGGCGAACACGAACTGGAAGTACGGGTGGCCGATGTAAACGGCAATGAAACCATCAAATCGGTGGACTTTCTGGTTTCCAGCGATTTTGATTTTATTGTGTATGGCAATTATCCAAATCCCTTTGCGGAAGAAACCCGGATTTCCTATACGGTAATCGGAGAAGAACTGGACAATCTGGATATAAAAATATACACCACCTCGGGACGTCTGATCCGTACCGCTCCGCTGACATCGGAGAATCCGGACGAAAATATACTGGATCTGAACTATCACGAATTAATCTGGGACGGGACGGATGATGATGGGAACCCTGTGGGCAACGGCGTTTATTTTGGAGTGGTAACCGGATCATTCAAAGGAAAGAAAATCAAACACACGATTAAGATGGCCAGACTTCAATGAAGAAACATTTTATATATATTTTAGTGACATTCGGGTTGGTAACCGGCGTTGCGGCGCAGGATACCCGTTATTCGGCTTCTTTTCTGGAACTGGGTATCGGCGCCAGAGCGTTGGGGATGGGCAGCGCTTATGTCGGTTTGAGCGATGATGCAACCGGATTTTACTGGAATCCCGCCGGGTTGGCTTTTCAGTCGCGCATCGAAGTGGCGGCGATGCACGCCAATCTTTTCAATAATCTGGAACGGCAAAATTATCTGAGTTTTGCGGTACCCATTTTTGGCGGAGCTACAATCTCGGTAGGTGCGATTGGATTGTTTATTGATGATATAGGACGACGCAATTCCGGTTCGCTCGATTCCACCACGTACAGTCAACGAATTGACAATGACAACATCCAGCTCAAATGGAACAACGGCTTCTTCAGCAGTTATGAAATTGCCGCCTTTTTTACCTTCGCCAAATATTACCGCTGGAATATGGATTTGGGCTGGCAATATTTTAAAGTGCCCATCGACATAGGTCTTGGGTTAAATTTTAAATATCTTACGCAAAAATTGGACGACAAATCGGGGACGGGCTTGGGTATCGACGCCGGTTTTATTATTCGCATGCCTTTAAACGAAGTCTTTCAGGAAAAATTTTACGGAGACCTGACTTTCGGCATTAATTTACAGGATATAGCAGGAACAAATATAACCTGGGATACCGATTCCAAACACAAAGATAAAATTGATTACAACATCAAATACGGCATTTCCTATGTTCAGCCCTTAACATTTATGAACAGCCAGATTACTTTTGCCTATGATATAGACAGCAAATACACCGGAGCCACCCATTTGGGCGCGGAATTTTTATTCCGTTCCATGTTGGCCGTAAGAGCGGGCATTAACGCCGGCCGCTTTACCACAGGCGCCGGTATTTATTTTTGGAAATTCAAATTTGACTATGCCTACCAGGGGCATGACCTGGGCAATACACATCGTATATCCATATTGTTTGGTTTTTAACTATGAAGTATTTGATCCTATGTGTATTCGTTTTTAGTGTGTTGATTTCTTGCGGGCCCACCAGTCCGGAAGAAGGGAAGCCTCCGGATAGGGTCAGGATGGTTTTGCGATCCGCAAACAGCGATACGGCCGCCGTGGAACGGGGTACGGATGCCTATGCCAGCTCAACCAATGACATTCAAATTGAATGGTACAGCCATCCGGGGGGGAAAGAGTTGAGTAAGTTCAATATTTATCGCAGCGAAGAACCGGACGGCAGCCGTAAGTATGGTAAAATAGCCGAAATCAAAATATTGAATAATCAGAATCAGGATACGGTTTTTATCGATACGGATCTTCAAATTCAAAAAAAATATTATTATTATGTAACGGTAGAAAATGAAAACGGTTTGACCAGCGAGCCTTCGGACACGGTTTGGTACGCCTTAATGGATAAACCCCAGCTTCTAAAACCGTTAAGCAGCGCGCATATCAATGCGGATTCGATCACCTTTGAATGGAATTACCCTTCATTAGAACCAAATTTTTATATTTTAAGGGTTGAAAAATATTGGGATGAATCGTATCATCCTTTAATGTCGGCAAGAATTGTACAATCCAATTACGAAGGCAGTATGGAATTTGTATTAAGCGAAGATTGGATTAAAAATGCCTCGGGCAGCGATAACTACCGCTGGCGGGTGGATGCCGTCGGAGGCGATCCTTTACACGAGGGTGCAGAATCGGAATGGCGATTATTTACTATCGGGAATTAGGAAAAAAGAGATTGGGAATGAAAAGTCAATTAGTTATACTGTTCATCATACTATTCGCAGGGAGTGTGTGGGCGCAGGACGTGAGTGATTTGCCCTCGTTTAACAGCAGTACCACTACATCGCGTTATTCGGACCGGCCGGCGCAGTATATTTTAGGCAGCGGTGATATTTTGCTGGTAAACGTTAATTTATGGGGGCATGTGCAGAGGCCCGGAATTTACAGCATCCCGAGCAGCTATACCCTCATCGACCTGATTTCCTCCGCGGGAGGGCCGCTAAAAACAGCGCGCCTGGATGACATCCGGATTGTCCGTAAAAACCAGGAAGTGATACAGGTAAATGTAGAAGAATTTTTACAGACAGGGGATAATACCCTCCTGCCCCGTTTGCAGCCCGGTGATACGATTATTGTTTCAGGTAGTATTGTGAACATATTTACTACAATTGTTGCCGTAGCCCGTGATTTGGCCATCATAGTAAACGTATTCGTACTGGCTTCGCGGGTTAAATAAACACACCGCCGATAGGAGCATAAAAATGAGAGCATATTTAAAATTTATGGTGGTAATTATTTTATTAGCATCTAATTTGGCGTATGCCCAGCTCGAAAATGCTTACCGCACACTACTGCACACACAAACCGGTCGTAATCTTCAGGATGGAAAATTGGTCATAAATGCAGATATGAATTTTTACACCAAAGCGGGCAAATTTATCGGATCGGTGAAGCCAATTGATTTTACGGAGGTCAGCTACTGGCTGGTGGCCGGAAATATTGTAGCTTCTTATGGCTTCATGGAACATTTGGATGCTTCGCTCGGGTTGCGTTTGTACCAGGATACGCATAGACAAAATGTATATAATTTTCCCGACGATATATTCCTTACTTTACGGGCCGGATCATTTTACACATCCAGAAACCACCTGGTACACAGTTTTATGCTGAGTTCCCGAATTCCTACCGCCAAACAACATAACAATCATTTTGTGGAATTTGCCAGTGGAGCGGTAGAATATGGAGCCATGTATGCCGTGTCCATTCTTAGCGACGCCTATTTACCGGATCGTTCATTCCAGGCTCATTTTAATATCGGTTACTGGAACCATAATGAATCGGGTATTACATACAAATTCGAAAACGGAAAAGAATTTACGGCGCAAAAAAATTCCAGCGAATTGCGACTGGCCATAGCCGGTGTTTTCCCTACCCGTCTCATTGATTACAGGTTGGAACTCTCCGGAATGTTATATTTAAACCGCCCGGAAGATTTTATTTACAGCGCAGAAGAATGGGTGTTTTTTACACCGAGTTTACGCTATAAGTTATCTTCAGCCATTGCGTTTGATCTGGGCGTGGATTTCCGCCTCTCTCCCGGCGACCGGGAATGGACACGTCCGGATATTCCCAAACCCTCGGCCAGTGTGAGCCTACCGACCAACTACCCGGAATGGCGGGTGCAGATGGGCGCCGTATTTGCTTTTAATGTAACGGAAAAAGCGGTAAGCAGTACCGAAAGCTACGAAAAAGCCAAAGCGCAGGAAAAGATAAATGAATTTGAGATGATTCTGGAAGAGAGGGAAAAAGCAAAAGAAGTACAGAAAGAAATTGAAAACCTAAAGAAACTAAGGAAAGAAGCCGAAGAAGAGATAAAAGAATTGAAAAAAATTCTTGAAGATTAATAGAAACCGGCAAATCCCAGATTAATTAAAGCAATTTATGCCACGGAAGGCGATGAATTGATACAAATTCTTGCGCGTATGATTAAAATGTATTAAGTTTGTAGCTGGTTGTAATTAAATAAGTTAATTTGCTAATTCTATCTCTGCTGTATATTAATAACGGATTCAATTTGATAGAAAATACATCAGGAGTATTGAACTCGGGGAGGTTAATATGAAGAGAATCTTCCTGCTTGCGGTGGTTTTGTTAAGCGGTTCTCTTTTGGCCCAGCCACCTTATGGCAGCTACCATTTGCTGCATACCCAAAGTGCAAAAACCTTTGAGCAGGGACGTCTGGAAGTATTTACCAATATGAACTTTTTCACTCGTAGTACGCAATGGATTGGTTCCGGAAGTCCACCGGCTGGTTTTACCGCGACTAATTATTGGTTAGTGGCCGGCAATTTCGCTCTTACCTACGGTTTTACCGATTTTTTTGATATGACACTGTCCAACAGGGTTTATCAGGATAATCATTATCCGAGCGTATATAATTTCCCCGGCGATTTGTTTTTATCTGCTAAATTGGGATCGTTTGACCTGATGCGGCGCATGCTTTTTGGCGGGTTGGAATTAAAAACGCGTTTCCCAACCGGACAAGATCATAATTATCCCTTTGCCGAATATGCCAGCGGAGCTGTGGAATATGGAATTAACGGATTCTTATCCTATTTTTCAGATCCCTATTTACCGGAAAGGTCTTTTAGCTTCCACGCCAATGTTGGCTGGTGGAATTACAATGAAGCGGGAAAAGTGTTGTACGAATTTAGCAATGGCACACAACTAAAAGCCACTAAAAATTCTTCAGCTTTAAAATATAGCGCCGGTTTTGCCTATCCTACCGCGATGTTCGATTTTAGACTGGAAATACACGGTCTGAATTATATCGAACAACCCGATTCTTTTGTGTACAGCCGTGAAAATTGGACGTATGTAACCCCGAGTATAAAATATAAACCGCTAAACTGGCTGAATGTGAATCTGGGTGTTGATATTCGTGTTTCGCCCGATGAAAACACGACAAAAATAGTGCCCAACAAAACTGCGGATAAATACAATCTGCCTAACTATGCCAGCTGGAAAGTGCACCTTGGCGTGGATATGCGTATTCTGCCGTTTGCACCGCCCAGAAAAACCGCCGCCGAAGTGGAACGGGATGAATTTAATAAACGAGTGGAATTCTTCCAGGAAATCATAAAAGAACGCGAACGTTCGGAAGATGTTCAGGAAGAACTGGATCGCTTAAAACAGGAACGGGAAGCGGCGGAAAAAGAACTGGAAGAATTGAAGCAGATTCTGGAAGAAGAAGGCGATTAATCATTAGCAAAAAGAATCAAGATTTTAAATCCCCTGCCATGCGCAGGGGATTTTTTTTATCGTAAATAGTGAACCGGATATTGATGTAATTAAAATATTGAATAATACGAAGATATGCACCCTCCTTTCTTGATTAACATCTTAAAAAAAACTAAATTTGCCTTGTTTTAACCAATATCCGGAAATGTATGAGCAAAAAGATAGAATTTCCTACGTACAATAAATTACCGTCCATTCGTATTCGCTTGTTTAATAATCGTAAACATGTTGATATTAGAATTCCGGAAGACAAGTTCTTTATTAAAGATTTGAATGATCGCGTATTATTTGAAGGCGTAAAAAACGACAAATTTTGGCGCATTAAAGTAAAAGAAGCAGAACCGGCACAGTATCAGTATTTTCTTATTCTTAATGAAGCGTATTCCAAAACATCAGTGCAGAACAATATAGAAAAGTTACGGGAACAGGGACACTCCGTATCGCAGCTTGAGGTTGGCGGCGATATCTATCTGAACGAATTGAAAGTAAATGAAAATGAGAAACATCTCGTATTGGCAGGCCCCTTCAAAAGCGAACGGGACGCCCGCCATCATTCCAACAATTACAGCTACCTTAACCATTGCCGGATTCATCGCCGGCAAATCAAACCGGCCGAAGCGGTTGTGGAAATATATGATCCATCCTGTGAGAATTTCCTGGAAGTTCGGGACGGGGTTAAAATAATCCCAAAAGAAGAAGGAGCCTATTTCGAACTGCATAATTTTGAAATTAAGCACCAAACAATTATCAAGCCTCAAAAAGAAAATCTGTTTTATTCGGGGAGTTTGATTATTAAGGCTGATGAAGACCATACCCTGATCGGGATCAACGAGATCAATCTGGAAGATTACATAACAGGCGTTTTACATTCGGAAATGGACAGCAACATATCCCTGCCGTACGCCAAAAGTCTGGCTATCGCCATTCGCAGCCAGGTCCTTGCCCGTTTCGGGCAGTATCATACGGAAGAAGAGTACGACTTTTGTTCGGAAGGACATTGCCTGCGTTATTATGGCAAAAAAGACAACGATCCCATCATCAAACAAGCTTTGAAAGAAACAAAGGGGCTGGTACTCAAGCAAGAGGAAAAAGTATGTAATGCCTATTTCAGCTATTCCTGCGGCGGGCATACGGAAAACGGGGCCGACATTTGGTTTATGGATGAAGACGGCTTTTCCTGCGGCAAATATGACGGCGAAAAACCACCCCAATATACGCTGGACTTAACCGATGAAGAAATGGTAAGGCAATGGATTTTAGATCGTCCGGATGTGTATTGCAACCAGGAAGCAGGTAATCATGCACAACTAACCCGTGTAGGAAGCGACGCCTTTCGCTGGGAGGTGTTTTACACAAGGCAGGAACTGGAAGAAATACTATATGATAAAACCGGCGAAAAACCCGGCATTATTTATGAAATCATTCCGATAAAACGGGGCGTGTCCGGACGCATAAAAGAGTTGGAGATACTGGGCAGTCTTAAAAATGTGCGTATCCGTGGGGAACTGAACATCCGTTCCGCTTTATCGGAAACTTTTTTAAACAGTTCCTGTTTTTTTGTTAAAGCAGAAAAAGATGAGGATGGCGTGCCGCTGAATTTTTTATTTGTCGGGGCCGGTAAAGGACACGGCGTCGGCTTATGCAAAACCGGGGCCGCCAAAATGGCTCAATTAAACAAAAGCGCAGAAGATATTCTGGTCCATTATTTTGAACGATCAACCATAAAGGAAATATATTAAACTATGGATTCCGAAATTATCGCTCAAATAAACGATTTTAAAGCCCGCCTGAATAAACTCAGAGGTTATCTTTGACCTCGATACAAAAGAGGCCGAAATAAAAGAGCTTGAAAAACAAACCCTTGATGACGCCTTCTGGTCGGACAATGAAAAAGCCCAGAGTGTATTAAAAGAAATTAATACGCGAAAGGACTGGGTTCAGGCCTGGAATGAGGTGAAAAGTAAATTGGACGACGCCGAAGTGCTTCTGGAAATGTATGAAGAACAACCGGAAGAAGAACTGGCCGGTGAGTTACAAACAACGGTAAAAGATATAGAAAAAAGTTTGGGTGAGCTTGAATTTCGACGGATGATGAGCGGCAAGGAAGACCCCAATAATGCCATCTTAACCATACATCCCGGCGCGGGCGGAACGGAAAGCCAGGATTGGGCGGAAATGCTGATGCGAATGTATTTGCGTTTCGCCGAGCGGCACGGTTTTAAAACGGAAATTATGGATCAGCAGGCCGGCGATGAAGCCGGCATCAAAAGCGTAACTATCGAAATTACAGGGCGTTATGCCTACGGCTACTTAAAGGCCGAGACAGGCGTGCATCGTTTGGTGCGCCTTTCGCCTTTTGACGCCAACAACCGTCGGCATACCTCATTTGCTTCGGTCTTTGTTCTTCCGGAAATCGATGAAAATATTGACGTGGAAATCAATCCCTCCGATTTGCGCATAGATACGTACCGGGCCAGCGGGGCGGGAGGTCAGCACGTAAACAAAACCGATTCGGCCATCCGGATTACGCATATTCCCACCGGCATCGTGGTTCAGTGTCAAAATGAGCGGTCTCAGCACAAAAACAAGGCCAACGCTCTGAAAATACTGGCCTCACGCCTGTATCAGCAAAAACTGGAAGAGCAGAAAGCAAAGCGGCAGGAAATCGAAAACAGCAAAACCGACATCGCCTGGGGCAACCAGATACGATCCTATATTTTCCATCCCTACAATATGGTTAAAGACCACCGCACCAATGTGGAAACCAGTAATGTACAGCAGGTGATGGATGGCGATCTGGATCGGTTTATAGAAGAATACTTAGTAACCTTTGGAAGCGCAGCCTAAAAAGCGGCATCGAAACAGAACAGGAGAACATCGTTGGAAGACTATAATCAGTTAGTGGCCATTCGTAAAGAAAAGCTGGAAAAAATCCGTGAGAAGGGTATCAATCCCTACCCATACGTATATAATCAAACGCATTTTTCTGAGGAAATCAAAGAACAATTCGAAACGCTGGAAGGGCAAACCGTTGCCGTGGCCGGGCGCATTATGTCTGTACGGCTGATGGGCAAAGCGGCTTTTTGTCATATACAGGACAGCAAAGGGCGCATTCAGGTTTATTTAAGGAAGAATGAAATCGGCGACGAGGCCTTCGAATTGTTTAAAATGCTGGATATTGGCGATTACGCCGGTATCGGCGGAGAGGTGTTCAAAACGCGAACCGGCGAAGTATCCGTATTTGCCAAAAAGTTCGAACTGCTGGCTAAATCGCTGCGTCCCTTGCCCATTGTAAAGGAAAAAGAAGAAGACGGGCAAAAGGTGGTGTTCGACCAATTTGCCGATAAAGAATTGCGCTACCGTCAGCGCTATGTGGATTTAATTGTAAATCCGGAAGTGAAAGATGTTTTCATAACCCGCTGTAAAATTATTTCCGCCATGCGGCGTTTTTTGGATGAAAACGACTTCCTCGAGGTGGAAACACCCATTCTTCAGCCCATATACGGCGGCGCCGCTGCCCGGCCTTTTATCACCCACCACAATGCGCTGGATATGACGCTCTACCTGCGTATTGCCGATGAATTGTATCTGAAACGCCTGATTGTGGGCGGGATCGACCGGGTTTACGAATTCGGAAAAGATTTCCGCAACGAAGGTATGGATCGCTTTCACAATCCCGAATTTACCATGCTGGAACTTTACGTGGCTTACAAGGATTACAAATGGATGATGGAATTTGTCGAGAATTTGTTCAACCATATCGCCCAAACGGTGCTTGGCACGGTAAAACTGCCCTTCAACGGACAAGAGATCGATCTGACGCCGCCCTGGCGCCGCCTGAGCATGCTGGACGCGATTAAAGAATACACCGGCGAGGACATTAGCGGAATGGACGAAGCAGCCTTGCGGAAAACGGCTGAAAAACTCGATGTGGAAATCGGTCCGGAAATGGGCGCCGGAAAAATAATAGATGAAATTTTCGGGGAACACGTGGAGCCCAAATTGATCCAGCCTACCTTTATCACGGATTATCCCGTTGAGATGTCGCCGCTGGCCAAAAAACATCGCGACAATCCCCGGCTGGTGGAACGGTTCGAACCGATCATTGGGGGTAAAGAGATGGCCAACGCCTTCAGCGAGTTGAACGATCCCATCGACCAGCGGCAGCGTTTTATGGAACAGATGAAGCTGAAGGACCGCGGGGATCAGGAAGCGCAGGTACTGGATGAAGACTTTCTGCGCGCTCTGGAAACCGGTATGCCGCCCACGGCAGGCCTCGGGATCGGTATCGACCGGCTGGTTATGCTTTTTACCGGACAAAAAAGTATCCGCGATGTTATTTTCTTCCCGCAAATGCGGCCGGAGCAAAAATGAAAAAAAGTTTTGAGTATTTAATCGCCAAACGCTATTTAAAAGCCAAGCGCAAAACCGGATTCATATCCATCATTACCTATATTTCCATCGGCGGGGTTACCATCGGCGTAACGGCGCTCATACTGGTGCTCTCGGTGATGAACGGTTTTGAGCAGGAAGTGCGTTCGCGTCTTTTGGGTGCGGACGCCCATATCCGCCTGCGCAAGTATTTCAGTAAAACCATAACCGAGGTGGATTCGGTCTTAAAGATCGTACGCGGTACGAAACACGTCGTCGGGGCATCGCCGGCCATTTATGAGGAAGGGATGATTTCATCCAAAGACCGCCAGCACGCCACGGTCATAAAAGCCATCGATCCGAAAACGGCGGGGATGGTAACCGATATCGCCGAAAAGATGAAGCTGGGCGAACTCGATTTCACCCGAAAAAAAATAGGCGGAAGGGAACTTCCCGGCATTGTGCTGGGCGTACATCTGGCCGATATTCTGCATACAACGCATATCGGCGATGTGGTATCGGTGGCCAGTATTCCCAAAGAAGGCGGGCTTTTTGCCCAGCCGCGCATTATGCAGTTTTATGTGGCCGGGCTGGTGGAAATCGGATATTACGAATACGATAAGGTCTTTTCGTATATGTCTATCCCCGACGCCCAAAAACTGTTTGATATGCCCAACGGAGTCACCTGGATCGAAATCAAATTGGATGATTACGAACTGGCCGATGAAGTAAAAGAGGTACTGGTGGATCAAAAACTGGGCTATCCTTTTTTCGCCCGCACTTGGTTCGAAATGAATCGCTCGCTCTATTCCTGGATGGAAATCGAAAAATGGGGTTCATTTGTTATTTTGAGCCTGATTATTATGGTGGCCGCGTTCAACATCATCAGTTCGCTGATTATGATGGTGATGGAAAAAACCAGAGAGATCGGCATCCTAAAATCGATGGGCGCCACTTCCAAAAGCATTTTACGCATTTTTGTTTTTGAAGGCTTGCTGGTCGGCGTGATCGGTACGGCGCTGGGCAGCATCATCGGCTATACGCTGGGTTTTGCGCAGCTTTATTTTGGGATCATTTCCCTGCCCGGCGATGTGTATTTAATCAGCTCTCTGCCTATTTTAATGAAGTGGAGCGATTTTTTTGCCATCTCGTCTGTGGCTATCTTTTTAAGCGTGGTGGCCTCGTACTATCCGGCCTACAAGGCCTCGCGTCTGGTGCCGGTGGAGGCGATACGCTATGAATAAAGAGAAAATGATCGAAATCAAAAACGTCTATAAAACCTACACCAGCGGTCCGCAGGCGGTGGAAGTGCTGAAGGGGATTGACCTGGTAATCCGTAAAGCGGAGGTGGTTACTATCGTCGGGCCTTCCGGGGTGGGGAAAAGTACGCTGCTGCATATTATGGGCGCTTTGGATGTGCCCACGGAAGGGCAGGTTGTTATCGGCGGAAAGGAAGTGCAAAATTTGCAAAACGATTCTCTGGCCAAATTCCGCAATAAAGCGGTGGGTTTTGTATTCCAGTTCCATCATCTCCTGCCGGAGTTTACCGCCTTCGAAAACGTCATCATTCCTTCTATGATGCACGAGCCGCTGAACAGAGAGAAAGAAGAGTATGCCCGCTTTTTACTCAATGAAGTGGGCCTTTCCCATCGTCTGGAACATAAGCCGTCCGAACTTTCCGGCGGCGAGCAGCAGCGTGTTGCCGTTGCCCGCGCCCTGATGAATAAACCGATGGTTTTGCTGGCGGATGAGCCTACCGGTAATCTGGATAACCACAACAGCGAGATGTTGTATAATCTGCTGCTGGAATTGAATCAAAAGCTCAGTCAAACGCTGGTGATCGTAACGCACGACCAGCACATGACCGACCGCGCGCACCGTATCATCAGGCTGGATGACGGCAGGGTGGCCGGAGAAAAAAGGAATGTCTCCAACTAAACCGCAGGAATACGAACTTCAATATTTGAAAGGCATCGGTCCCAAACGGGCCGAAATTCTGGCCCGGCAGGGTATCCGCACCTTCGACGATCTGATCAATTTTTTCCCCAGAAAATATGTGGATCGCCGGCAAATCGTCCCCCTGGATAAACTGGAACCCGATCAGGAAATTACCGTGGTGGGCAAGGTGGAAACCGCCGGTGTGAAGCCAACCCGTAAACGTATTTTTTATATCGTTATCAGTGACGGGCACGGCTTACTGGAAGCGGTGTGGTTCAATTCCATCGAATATTACCGCAAATTGTTTCATATCGGCGAATGGGTGTCGCTTTCCGGTAAAGTAGGCTTTTACCGCGGCTTTCAGATGGTGCATCCCGACTACGACCGGCTGGGCGAGGGGGAGTTCGAAAAGATGTTAAACACGGGCAAGATTCTGCCCTTTTATCCTGAAAACGAAACCTTCCGCAAAACGCATCTCAATTCTTATTTTTTCCGCTGGGTATTTGCAAACGCAGTTTCCCAATTCGAGAAGAAAATTCCGGAAGTGTATCCTCCTTCCATTCTGCGAAAAAACGCCTTTATTCCGCGCTGGAAAGCCTACCGCGCCATCCATTTGCCGGAAACCAGTGAAGAGCTAGATGAAGCCGTGCGCCGCTTTAAATATGAGGACTTTTTTCAGTTACAGCTAATGCTGGCTTTGCAGCGTATGCATTTTAAGGAAAAAAGCCCGGGGATCGCTTTCACCAGGCCGAGTCCGTTGCTGGAAAAATTATACCGCAGCCTGCCCTTCGAGTTAACAGGAGCGCAAAAAAAAGTAATGCACGAAATCCGCGCCGATATGAAGCGGCCGGAACCGATGAACCGTTTGCTGCAGGGCGATGTGGGTTCGGGCAAAACTCTGGTTGCTGTTATGTCCATGTTAATTGCCGTGGATAACGGCTACCAGGCCGCGCTGATGGTGCCGACCGAAATTCTGGCCGAACAGCACTATCTGAATATCTCTAAAATGTTGGAACCGCTTGGCGTAAAGGTGAGCCTGCTTACCGGAGGCAGCAGCGCGCAGCAGCGCCGCGAACTGGCCGCCGAACTGGATAAGGCCGAACCGCACATCGTAATCGGCACGCACGCGCTTATACAGGACGCCGTGGGTTTTAAAAAGCTGGGCCTGGTGGTAATTGACGAGCAGCACCGTTTTGGCGTAATGCAGCGGGCCAAACTGGTGGAAAAGGGCATGCAGGCCGATACGCTGGTGATGACCGCCACGCCCATTCCCCGAACCCTGGCGCTTACCGTGTACGGCAGTCTGGACGTATCCATCATCGATGAAATGCCGGCCAACCGCAAACCCATTGTAACCGTCTGGCGTTTTGACGATAAGGCGGCGGATATCTACGCTTTCATCCGCGAGCGGCTGGATAGGGGAGAGCAGGCCTACATTGTTTATCCTCTGGTGGAAGAGAGCGAAAAACTGGATTTGAAAGCGGCTACCGAAGGATTTAAGCATTTGGTAAACGGCCCGTTTAAGGGCTATAAACCGGCTCTTCTTCACGGAAGGATGAACGCGGCGCAAAAGGAAAGCGTTATGTCCGCATTTGTGGCCGGGGAAGTACAGGTTCTGGTGGCCACAACGGTTATTGAGGTGGGGGTGGATGTGGCCAACGCCACTATTATGCTCATCGAACACGCCGAACGTTTCGGCCTGTCTCAGTTGCATCAGTTGCGCGGCCGGGTTGGACGCGGGGAAAAGAAATCCTATTGTATTCTGAAAACCCCGTACAACATCGGCGAGGTGGCCCAGCAGCGTATGAAAATTATGACCGAAACCAACGACGGATTCATCATAGCGGAAAAGGATCTGGAACTGCGGGGCTGGGGTGACTTTTTCGGTACCAAACAGAGCGGCATCCCCCGTTTCAAGTTAGCCAATCCCATTGCCGATCGCGATATTCTGGAAACCGCGCGGCAGGACGCTTTTGAACTGGTGCAGGCCGATCCTTTTTTGCGCAGCCCGGAAAATGCGCCCTTAACACGCTATTTTAAAAAACATTTGAAGGGCAGGATGGAGTTGAGTAAGATAGGATAAGGATGGAATGGAGTAATGTATGAAAATTACTATTACACAATTTTATTGGTTCAACAATCCATCAATCCATGGCTCCAATATTCCGTTTTCCAATATTATTATTTAAGATTAGTAGTGTCCGGTTAAAAATGAGGCTTTTATCATAAATTCAATTCCAGCAAGGATAGATAGATTCTGATTAGAATACGACTTCATTTTGGGGCCAAATTCCTAACCCACCCCTCGCCTTCGGCTAATCCCCTCCCTAATTGCATTAGGGAGGGGAAGCCCCGACCCGTCGGGGCAGGGGAGGGTAAACAGGTTTTTTAAGTGTTACAAATCCAAGTTATGGCATTCGTCGATCATTTAACCGGACACAATTGATTTGAAATTATCTTTTATGCAAACCCTTTTCGTCATTAATCCCGTTTCGGGAATACGGAAGAATCTGGAACAGATAACCGGCCTGATCAGACGTAAATATGATGCGGCCGGACGCGGCTATCGGATTGAATACACCCGCTACGCCGGCCATGCTACAGAACTGGCCAAGTCGGCAGCGCGGGAAGGCGTGGATATCGTCGTGGCGGTGGGCGGCGACGGCACCATGAACGAAGTCGCCCGCGGTTTGGTACATTCGGATTCCGCTCTGGGTATCATCCCCGGCGGTTCGGGCAACGGATTTGCCCGTTCGTTAAACATTCCACTGCACCCGGAAAAAGCCATTGACCTTCTTCTGTCCGCCAATCAAAAACGCATTGACGCCGGGATGATCAACGAACACTACTTTTTTGGCGTTTGCGGCCTGGGGTTTGACGCGGAAATCGGCGCCCGCTTCCAAAATTTTGGCCGGCGCGGGCCGCTGCCCTATTTTTACATCGGCGTCAAAGAATATTTTGGATACCGTCCCGAGCGGGTGCGTTTTACGGCAGAAAATTTGGATGTGCAAAAAGATATTTTTTTGATTACCGTGGCCAATACGCAGCAATACGGCAATGGGGCGTACATCGCGCCGCAGGCGGATGAGCAGGACGGTTTCCTCGATGTTTGTATTGTTGAACCGTTCACGCTTCCGCAAATTCTGGCCAATTTGCACCGCCTGTTCAACAAAACGGTGGATAAGTTTTCCGCCTATTCCAGTTTCCGCTGCAAGGAAATAACCATTATCCGTCAAAAAGAACAAGGCTGGTTCCACACCGACGGCGAACCGCGGCAAGGCGGCAAGGAATTAAAGATAAAAGTTGTGCCGGGGTGTTTGAAGGTGTGTCACGGAAACAAATAAGGGAAAGTGAAAAATCAAATTTATATAAAAACGGGAACCTGGAATCAGGAACTAACGTTAAGCTATCCCCAAT
The DNA here is from genome assembly GCA_011369465.1 of Caldithrix abyssi. Taxonomy (GTDB): domain Bacteria; phylum Calditrichota; class Calditrichia; order Calditrichales; family Calditrichaceae; genus DRQG01. Next base: position 501 of record DRQG01000074.1, on the reverse strand, counting down.
TTCAAATTTCGATTTTCGATATACGATTTTCGAATTTCAAACTTCATCATTCCAATTCACCAATTCAACAATTCATCAATTCGCTAATTAATTCCCCATTCTGATAATCCACTAAAAAAAGGTAATAGAAGTCATTCCGTCCCGCCCGGGCGGGGTCGGAATCCTGGCTTAAGCATGGGATGCTGAAACAAGTTCAGCATGACTGAGTAGGTCATTCCGAACTTGATTCGGAATCCTGTTTTAAGACATGGGATGCTGAAACAAGTTCAGCAAGACGGGTAAGTGAAAATAGAAAACCGCCGTTGTTAACCCGCCGGACAACCCACCCCAGGTCCTAAAAAACCGCACCGGCGCCAGGCTACGCCCCTCCCTTCGCCGGCGAAGAGTTTGTATGTTAAGGGGGTGAGAGAAAAGATAATAATTTGGAAAAATAAGGCATCCTTTCTTATTTATGGTGTTGTCTGATAAACCAAACAAGAAAGGAGCCTTATTATGAATTCT
>DRQG01000073.1 GCA_011369465.1 Caldithrix abyssi | reverse complement strand
TATATATAGTCATCCTTAATACCTCAATAATTTATTGTACAAAACACCGGGCTCACAATGAGGAACAGGACAAGTTGTTCCTATTGCAGGGCGCAATAAAATTTATTTATTATGGGAAAATAAATTAGATGTGCTGGGGAAATTATTTACAACAGCACAAACACGAAGTGTAACAGGGGCAATGGCGGAAAGATTGTACGGAGGGTAAAACAAATAGTAAAAGGCTGGCCGGTCTTATATCGACCGGGCCGGAATCCGGATAAAATGATCTGTTCAGAAGAGACATAACGCCTTCCTTTATGTTATATATACCTATTGTTAATCCCGGATTATACGCACTATCCGGTACGAATGCAAAAAATTATTTAAAAGATTTTACAATGTTATTTAAGATATACCATTTTGCGCATCTTGCTTTTACCGTTTGCCGTTAAATTGTACCAATAAATACCGGATGATAAATTACGCGCCGTAAATTGAACCGTATGTAATCCGGCTGCTTGTTTTCCCCTAACCAGCGTCTCTATTTTTTCACCCAATACATTATACACGGCTATTTCAACAAAGGCCGCTTTGAACAGACGATAGGTTATAGTGGTGCCCGGATTGAACGGATTGGGATAATTCTGTTTTAACTCGAATGTTCGTGTGATGACAGGCTCGTTCTGTATCGAGGTTAAAAAGTCTCGCTCATGGCCGTATAAAATCCCGTTGGATGTCCTCACTCCCACCAGCGCCAGTTTCCGATAGTTCCAAAGCGAATAAAGAACGCCGAGTGAATCGACAAAATAAAAGGGCTTCAAAGCATAGAATGTTGAGGTAGAGCCAAACGGAAGCAGCCATTGCGCGTCTTCCTCTTTAAATATTAAGACAGTATCCATAAAAGATTGTATGTCGGGAATGACCGTGTACGTACCGTCGTAGTTACGGGTTGTATCGTCGCCCCATAATATCCGATGCCGGGTCTGGTTTTTAAAGACCACTGTAGTGTCGTAATAGATTTTCGCCGGCGGGTCTAAAAAATAATTGTTTGTCGGCGGAAAGAATTGCGACAAACTGTCTCCCGCCTTAAAACGGAAATCCATAATTACGGAATCCCCGCCGGGAGTCCATTGGTAAAGCAGGGTATCCTGAAAGCGATAGAAAAATATTTCGGTTGGAAGAGAATCCGGGTTGTTGAAAAGATCGCCTCGTTTCCAATGTACAACTGCGTATGTTTTTTCCCCGATGAGCGTATCCGAAACAATTTCCTCAATCCCTATGGTATCGCTTATAATGGCTATGCAGGAAATCCCGAAAGTTTCACACAGGCTGTAATACCGTGTTGTACCGGGTGTCAGATCATAATAATTGGATTGAGCCGGTAAAATCATTCGGCTAAAAAGAATAAACGCGATAATGAACAGCTTTTTCATAACGAATATCCTTATATTATATTACTGACGTACAAATTCTTTAAATGCGGATGTTTTAGTGCATTGGCAATAAAATTTGTGATAATAAATATCATTATGCTGGAGAGAATTGTTTGAAATATGGTATAAATTTACAATATTTAACTGCAGAAATCATACCAAAAGTAAAATACACAGATAATGCCGATAAACAGAATTCCATTCCCGAAAAAAGCGCAAAAAACGACATGATTGATGCAAATTGTGCGCACATAAATAGAGGTTTACTATGCTGTTATCTTGTCACTCGTAAAAAATAAAAACCGATATTGCCGCCACCGACGATTTTTTCTTTAAGAATGCTCAAACCGGAAGCTCCAATAAGCGCAGATAAACCTTTACGCCACATAAAATCACGGAAATTCTGGTAATGTTCACCGCCGGCCACGCGTTCAAAAAAGAAGATTACCGCCCGGTAATACCAGCCCTTGAAAAAAGCAAAAGGTCCGGGATGGAAATCTATTAACAAAATATGACCGCCGGTTTTAACCACTCGACTTATTTCGGCCAGCACTTTTGGACGCAGGGCAGGAGGCATCTCATGTAGAGTAAGCATGGCCAGAGTAAGGTCAAATGTATCTGTTTCGAAGGGCAGGACAGAGCCGTCTCCAAGTGTTAAAACGGCCTGATCCCCCAGTTTTTTTTTCGCTTCAAAAAGCATGGCGGGGGACAGATCGATCCCGGTTACTTTCCAGCCCTTTTGTGAAAACAATTGCAGATTGGTACCTGTACCGCAACCAATTTCCAACAGGCTGCCAGGTTCGAGCTCCGCTGTTAACTTGAGAGCAATTTTTCTCAGGATACCGTTAAACGGTTCCACAAATCGGTCATAGTTACGCGCCGAATTGCTGTAAGGGTCCTCTTGCGGCATCTCTTTTCTCGCTAAATATTTTTAAATGAAAATAAGGGATAAAAATAGGGACATCAATTTTTATTTTAAACTTAACCATCCGCCGGGGGGATATAGCAAATTTTTAAATGAAAATGCATAACGTAGCGCAAGATTTATCTTGCTAAGAGTACATAGTACATAGTATTCAGTACTTAGTACAGAGTAGGCAGTGAATAAACAGGCACATAGGGGCAAAGGGAAAAAGGCACAAAGTAACGCAAGATTTATCTTGCGCCCTACCGACAAAGGCAGAAAGCACAAAGTAACATAGCCAAAAGCTGAAAGACCAGCTTTTTAAATGTCGATTGACGATTAACTTGTCCGCCTATGGCGGGCGATTTTCAATTTAAGAACTGATAACCAGCAGTAAAAAGCCAAAAGCCGACAGCCAACAGCCAATAGCCAATAGCCAAAATACCGGAATTTCGAACACCGATCAACGAATGAGGATATACGAACCAAAAACTGATAACTGAAAACTGATAACTAAGTACCAATAACTGACGACTGAATGCTAACAGCCAAAAGCTAATAACCTATAGTCCATTCAATAACTCATAACTGACTATGGGAACAAGATAACCTGAGCAGTACACTCTTCTAAATCTGTTAATCGACTGGCTGCTGTTTGCCTATGGGCAAATGGCTATGTCTCTCGGCGCCAATATGACAGATATCGGTGTGACTATTTGATTTTTCCCTTTATAACCGTTACTTTGGGCTATCTGTTGCAAATCAAATGTAAATGACAGATGATATCGTAAGAAGATAAAATTATACAGTGTTGGGAACAGGCAATGGTCTTTTGTATTATAGATTCTCCCGTCGGGAAACTGCGCCTCAGCGCCGACGACGGGGCGGTCACTTCTATCTTATTTGTGGATGAACCGGTAAAAAACGCAGCAACAGATGATGCGTTGTTAACAGAAGCCGCAGACCAGTTACATGCTTATTTTGAAGGGAAATTGCGCCGGTTTGATTTGCCCCTGCGGGCGGAAGGTACGGAGTTCCAGAAAAAAGTTTGGCAAGCTCTGAGAACAATACCTTATGGTCAAACAGCCAGTTATCTGGATATTGCCAAAGCCATCGGCAACCAAAAGGCTGTACGTGCAGTTGGGCTGGCCAACGGTAAAAATCCGCTGACCATAGTCGTACCCTGTCATCGGGTCATCGGTGCCAATGGTAAGCTGGTCGGCTATGGCGGCGGCCTGTGGCGTAAGGAATGGCTGCTGCGCCACGAAGGTGCTTTACTTTCGTTTAGCTAACTTATCCTGCTGTAACAAAACCAGATCCAGCAGAACATGCCCGCCTTCTTCCAACACAAAGGTTTTCGCGTGATCGTTTTTGTCTTCTCCCCGTTCCTTCTTGCGTTGTTTCTTTTTGGCCTCAGCGAGTTTGCGTTCGCTTTTTCGTTTTTCAAGTTGAAGAGAAATGACTTTTTCTTCTTTTTTCTTTCGTAACTCTTCAATATCCTCCTGCAGATAGCGGAATTCCCGGTCCTGAGAGATACGAGCCAGATGCATTTTACGCAAACGGGGGATAAATTCTTTCAATGCGGCGTCATAAAGGCGGTAATTTGCCGGTTGTATTTCATCCCAGCGAAGGGAGTTGTCCTGTGTGTCTTCTCCGATACCCATCACGTTGTAACGGGAAGGAAAGGTAATATCGGGTAACACACCAACATGCTGTGTACTACCACCGCTGATACGATAAAATTTGGCGATGGTCAGTTTTATCTGTCCGTATTTTTGATCGCTGCGCGGGAAAAAGCGGCCTAATTTAACCACGTTTTGTACGGTGCCCTTACCAAAGGTTTGTGAGCCCAACACCAGTCCGCGGCGATAATCCTGAATGGCGGCGGAAAATATCTCACTGGCCGAGGCGCTTAAACGATCCACCATTACAGCCAGTGGACCATCGTAAACTGCACCGTTGTCATAATCGCTTTCCACTTTAACGCGGCCGCTGCTGTTACGCACTTGCACTACCGGCCCGTGATCTATAAACAAGCCGGTAAGCTCGATGGCTTCGTTCAGAAAACCGCCACCATTGCCGCGCAAATCGATAATAATACCGTCCACTCCGGCGGACTGCAGTTCGCCCAGCAGGCGTTTTACATCGCGGGTGGTGCTTTTAAAATTGGGATCGCCTTTGCGCATGGCTTCATAATCAAAATAAAATGCCGGTATCTGAATAACGCCGATTTTATAATTTTTACCGTTGTGCGTTATCTCCAATGTATCACTTTGCGCAGCCCGGTCTTCCAGCTTTACCTCATCACGGATAATTTCAATGGTTTTCGGTGGGTCGTTTACGGAGGCATCTGCCGGAATAATGCTCAGACGTACTTTGGTTCCTTTTGGCCCGCGTATAAGCTGTACCACATCATCAATACGCCAGCCGATAATGTCCACCATTTCGCCGTCGTCGCCCTGTCCTACCGCGGTAATCAGGTCGTTGGCGTGGAGCAGGCCGCTTTTGTCCGCCGGTCCACCGGGCACAATTTCCACGACCTTTGTGTAATCGTTTTCCGTCCGCAGCGAGGCGCCGATTCCCTCCAATGAAAGGCTCATGCGTATTTTAAAATCGTCACTGGTTTTTGGCGACATATAATTGGTGTGGGGGTCAAACGACTCGGTGAAGGCGTTCATATAGGTCTGGAATACATCCTCGCTTTCGGTCTGTTTGATGGCCTTTTCATAGCGGCGGTATCGTTTCAACAAAGTTTCGACAATTTTATCATCCTCTTTGTCGTTTAATTTCATGGAGAGGGCTTCGTTTTTCAGCCTTTTACGCCAGATTTCATCCAGCTCGGCCGATGTTTTTGCCCAGGGCGCTTCACGGCGATCGGGCATGTAGGTTTCGTCTTTGCTGAAATCAAACGGTTCCTGAATTCTTTTTTTGATAAAGGCAATGCGTTCTTTAAACCGCTCCTGATATTTGTTGTAAATTTGATATGCAACCGACAAATTGCCGCTGCGCAGAAAATCATCCAACTGATAACGATAGCGCTCAAAGACATCGATATCGGATTGAAGGAAATAACTGCGGTTGTAGTCCAACGATTCCAGATAGCGGTCGAACATTTGCGATGAGAGCGAATCGTCGATAGCCAGGTTGCGGTAATGGCTGCGGCTTAGGATGTGCATAATAAGCTGTGCTGTGCGCGGATGGGTGGGCAGCGGTTTCAGCTCTTTATAGCTAAGGCTGTCGGCATAATCAGCCGCCTGCAAAGGCAGGATGATCGATATGACGGTATAAACTAAAACAAAAAAGGTCTTTACATTCTTCATAAACGGTCCCGGTTGGTAATTAGTATGTTTCTTACTCTTTTTAAATACGAAAGGTTTCACACATCTTCGGTTTGTTCGGGAAAATCTTGATCTAACCTTGCTCCCACCATAAAACATAAGATACTGAACTTAGTTTAGCATGACTGGTTCCGTCATTCCGGGCTTGTCCCGGAATCCCACCTGATAAAACACAGGATGCTGAAACAAGTCCAGCATGACTCATTAAGTTATTCTGTCCCGCCCGGGCGGGATCGGAATCTCATCTTTAAAACATTGGATGCTGAAACAAGCCTGTCCTGGCGTCAGGCCAGGGTTCAGCAGGACTCTTTAGGATGTTTGCGCTGTCTTCAAACTGCGCTTAATGTACTGGACTGCGGCTAAAGATACAAGACTAAATACCGCGCCGATAAAAAAAGGAATACGGAAATCAATCATCCATAACAGGCCGCCGACAGCGGGCATCACCACCGCGGCAATGTGATTGATCGTAAATCCAACGGCCATGCTGGGAGCAATATCCCTCGGGTCTCCGATTTTCTGGAAATAGGTGCGGATAGCGATCGCAAAGTTGAAAAAAATATGATCCAGTATATACAAAAAGGCCACCGTTATTTTTGAGGCGGCAAAAGCATATCCGAGAAATACAAAAATGAGACTTCCATATTCCAGGGAAAGTACCCGGCGTTCTCCAAAACGCACTATGGCTTTTCCAATCAACGGGCTTAAAAAATAGTTAATAATGTTGTTTACTACGAACAATGCGGTTACTTCCTGTACGCTAAAGGCGAAACGTTTTACCAGTAAAAATACGGCAAAGGCCACAAAAATCTGCCGCCGCGCGCCGGCCATAAAGGTTAAAAAATAAAAAAGCCAATATTTTTTTCGCAGAATCATCTTTTTACGCTGCGGCGGTTTAAATTTATCGGCCGGTTTTTGAAATAGTCCCCAAACGGCCAGGCCAATAACCGCAGTTCCCATCATCAGGTAGATATTTTGATAAGTAAGCAGGATAGTAAGCAGAAAAATAACCAGGCCCACACCGATATTTGCCGCTGCGGCAACCGAGCGCAATCGGCCGAACACGCGCGGCGCTTCGTCCTGCGTAAAATATTGCAGCGTAAGCGACTGATTGGTGGTTTCGTAGTAGTGAAAACCGAAACTCATCAGCAGAGTGGTGGCGATAAGTCCGGTATAAGAGGGAAAAAAACCGGTAACGGCGACGCCCAAACCCAATGTGAAAATGGATAGCGCCGACAAGCGATGTTCGGGGATCAGGCGGATGACAAAAATGGCCAGGAGGGCCAGAAAACCCGGAATCTCGCGCACGGCCTGTATCACGCCAACCTGGTCGCCGTTCAGATGAGCCATTTCCACCGCGAAGTTATTAAACAGGGTGCGCCAAACCTGCAGGCCTCCCATCGAAGCGATGGTGAGTATCATCAGGTAGCGGTACATGGGGAGTTTTTTGTATTCTTCGGGCATAGATTGGTTGTCAGTTGTTAGTTTTCAGTTTTTGGTTCGTATATCCTCATTCGTTGATCGGTGTTCGAAATTCCGGTATTTTGGCTATTGGCTATTGGCTATTGGCTATTGGCTATTGGCTTTTTACTGCTGGTTATCAGTTCTTAAATTGAAAATCGTCCGCCACAGGCGGACAAGTTAATCGTCAATCGACATTTAAAAAGCTGGTCTTTCAGCTTTTGGCTATGTTACTTTGTGCCTTCTGCCTTTGTCGGTAGGGCGCAAGATAAATCTTGCGTTACTCTGTGCCTTTGTCCCTTTGCCCCTATGTGCCTGTTTATTCACTGCCCACTCTGTACTAAGTACTGAATACTATCTACTAATGTACTCAATTCTTTTTTCACTCTTCCAGCAAGTAAGCTTTTGCTAATTGGATATACTTTTCTGTCTGTTCACTCACCCAGCTCTGATCATAGTCCAGCTCCTGAGCCATAACAAAGGCTACCTCAGGCGCCATCTTCATGCTGGCCCGGGCGTCTAATAATAACAAGCGGATACGCCGGGCTAAAAAATCTTCCACGGTGCGGGCCATTTCCGCACGCACGGCCCAAACCACCTGCGCTTTGGTAAATGGATAGTCGGGATGCAATTTTTCGGCTAATTTAGGTTGTTCCTGTATGATGTCGGTTAAAAAAGCCCGGTCGGAACCATAAAAATAAAACGGATGGCTAAAATCCACATTTCGTACATAACCGTGTATAGGCATCGACTCCGTAACACATCTGCGCTCTTCCAGTCCGCCCACCAGTATGGCTTTGTTTACCGTATCTTCGGCCATTTTACGGTAGGTGGTCCACTTGCCGCCTGTAATGGTCACCAGGCCGGAAAGGGAGACCATAAGTTTATGGCTGCGGGATATTTCTTTGGTGCTTTGTTTCTCGCCCTGCGGGGCGGCCAGCGGGCGAAGACCGGCAAATATGCTCAGCGCGTCACGGCGGGTGGGATCCTTTTTGAGATATTGCGCCGCTGTGTTCAGGATGAAATCGATTTCTTCTTCCAGAGCGCGGGGTTCCAGCGAGGGATGATCAACAGGTGTGTCGGTAGTACCGACAACCACTTTACCGTGCCACGGTACGGCAAACAATACGCGACCGTCGGCGGTTTTGGGTATCATAATGGCGGAATCGCTTTGCAGAAAGGATTTATCCAGCACAATGTGCACGCCCTGACTGGGACGCACCAGTCTGGGGGCCTGCGGATCGTCCATTCTTAAGATGTCATCCACAAAAACACCGGTGGCGTTGACCACAACCCGGGCGTTTACCTCAAAAGACTCGCCGCTTTCTTCATCGCGCACCCGCACGCCGCGTACCAATTGCCGGTGATCCTTGAGCAGGTTGGTTACTTTTATATAATTGAGGACAATAGCGCCGTTTTCCACGGCGGTTTGGGCTAAATTTATCGCCAACCGGGCGTCGTCAAACTGTCCGTCGTAGTAAATAACGCCGCCGTTCAATCCTTCTTCGTCCAGATTGGGAATCGCCTTCATCGTTTCTTCTCTGGAAATACGTTCGGAAGGCCCCAGACCCAGTTTCCCCGCCATCATATCGTACACTTTCATGCCAACGGTGTAAAAAGGCCCGTCCCACCAGTCGTAACTGGGAATGATAAAGGCCTGGTTTTTAACCAGATGCGGCGCATTCTGGCGCAGCAGACCGCGTTCGTGCAGAGCTTCCAGCACCAAAGAAATATCCCCCTGAGCCAGATAACGCACTCCGCCGTGCACCAGTTTGGTACTGCGGCTGGACGTTCCTTTGGCAAAATCGGACTGTTCGAATAAAACGACGCTATAACCCCGGGTGGCCGCGTCAACCGCAACACCCAGCCCGGTGGCCCCGCCGCCAATGACGATCATATCCCAGATTTTTTTGGGGTCAGATCGCAATTTGCTTAAAAGATTTTGGCGTTTCATAGGTCTTTTCCTTAAGGGTAAGGATTAATGAACTACATTCGGTTAAATATATTTAATTTTTTGATGCGATATAACAAAAATTTGGCACAATGTTGAATATTGTGGCTCAGCGCTATGAACTCCGGTCTTATATTTTCCCCAAGGGGGAATTTGAATAATGATCTTTTATTCCTTAATATCGGGAAGATAGGAATAAGGGCCTTTGCAGGGTAGAGAATCCCAACCCGGAGATTATTATGAATAAACTCTTGTTTAATCTGGCTATCCTTGCCATCTTTTTTGCATCATTCAACAAATGTACGCAAAATCCGCCGGTTGTGGAAGGCGACATCCGCGACGTCATTCTGGAAAACCGACATCCCTATTTCAGCCTCGATGTTACACACTATCCACAAAAAGACAAAACGCTGCCGGTCGGTATTTTCGATTCCGGCACAGGCGGTTTGGCCGTGCTGGATGTAATACTCAATTTTGACAAATACAATAACAGCGATTTGTCCTATTCCGTAAACGGAGACGGTGTGCGCGATTTTTCCGGTGAGTATTTTGTTTATCTTGGCGATCAGGCCAATATGCCCTATGGAAATTATGAAAAAGAACACAACGTTCCTTTGCTCAAAGAACACGTTATCAAAGATGTGCATTTCCTGCTGGACAAAAAATACTACCCGACGGAACAGGCGCGCCGCTACAAAAATGATAAATCTCCGGTAAAAGCCATCGTGATCGCCTGCAACACGGCTACCGCTTACGGTAAAAACGATATCGAGGCCTTTCTGGAACGGGCCGGACTGGATATAAAGGTCATCGGGGTGATCGATGCCGGAGTACGGGCTGCGCTGGAGGTGATCGGTAAAGAGGAAGACGCCAGTATCGGTGTAATGGCCACAGCCGGAACCGTTGCCTCACAGGGATATGTGCGTACGCTACGCGAGCAAATCAAGCAGTTGGGATATACCGGACGTATCGAGATTTTTCAGCAGGCCGGTGTCGGGCTGGCCGGCGCCATTGACGGCGCTTCCGATTATATTGCCCGGGAGGCGCAAAGCTGCCGCAGCGATTATCGCGGTCCCAGCGATACCAATTCGGACGTACCGATCGACACCGCCATACTCGGATGCTATAATTTTGACTGGTCTGAAGGCAAAATGTTGTACGAAGGCGATCGTTCGCGTCCTGAGCATATTCAAATTAATTCCATTAAAAATTACATTGCCTATCACGTGGTATCGCTGATGGAACAGATCCGCAAAGCTCCCGATGCGCCGCCGCTCAAAGCCGTAATTCTGGGCTGTACCCATTATCCGTTTTTTACGGATGAATTTGCCGCCCAATTTGCCCGGCTCTATCAATACAAAGAAAAAGGCCGTTACGTATATCGTCATTTGATGGCTGAACATATTCCTTTACTGGACCCGTCCGAGAACACGGCCAAAGAACTTTTTGCCTATCTGAAATCGGCCGGTCTTTTAAACAATAGCGACCTGAAGCGCAGCGAGTTTTACATCAGCGTGCCTAATCGCAACAATCCGAATATACAGTTGGACTCGCTGGGACAGTTTACCTATGCCTATAAATACGGCCGTAAAGCGGGGCGCATTCAGGAATACGTCAAACGGGTGCCTTTCAGCAAAAAGGTAATCCCCGGACAAACCGTACAACGGCTGCAAAACAAAATCCCGTTCACCTTTGAGCTGATCCGGGCTTTCAATCGGCAGAATGATAAGACCGCGGCATTGACGGAGGCCGTACGGTTTTAACAAATTACCGCAAGGGCTGACGTTTTAAAATGAGAGCCGTGCCCGCTGGAACAGGAGTAAAATCATTCTTCCACTGTTGACTCATTATCACATTTGGTTTAATTTCATTGTTACGGATTTTGTACGGCGGTTACATAACGGCTATGTTTTTATCTTAAGACAGAACGGACGAAAGCGTGGATCGGATTCGGCTTAAAAATATTACCTTTTACGCGCACCACGGGTATTACGAAGCGGAACGGGAACTGGGGCAAAAATTCGAAGTGGATATCGATGTGGCCTGCCGTTTGGAGCAGGCTGCAGGCCGCGATTCACTGCAGGAAACGATTGATTACCGCGCCATTTATCAAATCGCCCGCGACACCTTCGAGAATTACAAATTCAAACTGATTGAGAGCGTGGCCGAACGCATCGCCGGGCAAATCCTGCAGCTTGCGGGTATCGAAGAAGTGACCATACGCGTGCGCAAACCCCACGTGCCCTTAAACGGACTGCTGGATTATGTGGAAGTGGAGATCACCCGCAAAAACGGACGGGAGTGATGAGATACTATTTGTCGCTGGGCAGCAATCTGGGACAGCGCCGCCGCAATTTACGTCTGGCGCTGGACGAACTGGCCGAAATGGGACGATGGATTACGTATTCGGCCGTGTACGAAACCGAACCGGTGGGTTTTACCGACCAACCGCCGTTTCTGAATATGCTGGGGTTGTTCGATACGGATCTCCGGCCCTTCCGGCTTTTGCGCAAGATTAAATCGCTGGAAACGCGTTTGGGCCGCCGGTACACGCGCCGCTACGGCCCGCGGCCGATCGATATTGACATAATAGAATATGAAGGCGAGGTCATCCGAAGCGGACTGCTGAACATCCCGCACCTTGAATGGCAAAAACGCAACTTCGTCTTGCATCCATTTAAAGAGATCAAAGCGGATTTCGTCACCCGTGAAGGCCGGCCGTTGAAGCGGCTGCTCGAGCAGTGTGAAGATCGCAGTTGGGTTAAACTCGTATCTGAGCGGTTATAATATGTCGTTGGATAATCTACATTACATCGCGGTAGAGGGCGTGATCGGCGCCGGTAAAACCAGCCTGGCCGACAAACTGGCTAAAACGCTGGGCGCGGCAACGGTATTGGAAGAGTTTGAACAGAATCCCTTTCTGGAAGAATTTTACAACGATCCGCAGCGCTACGCCTTTCAGACGCAGGTTTTCTTTTTGATTAGCCGTTTCCAGCAGCTTCAGGATCTGCGTCAGATTGATATGTTCCATAATAAAGTGGTCAGCGATTACATCTTCGAGAAGGACCGCATTTTTGCCACATTGAACCTTACGGCCAAGGAAATGAAACTGTATGACGGTATAGCCCGTTTAATGGAAAAAGAAATTCCGGTGCCCGATATGGTCATTTACCTGCAGGCCTCCACGCCGCACCTTATGGATAACATCCGTAAAAGGGGCCGATCGTACGAAAAACAGATTAAGTACGAATACATTGACGCTTTGAACGAATTATACAACAAGTTCTTTTTTCATTACAACAAAACCCCTCTGCTGGTCATTAGTACGGATGAACTGGATTTTGTCCATTCAGAGAAGGATTACCGGGATATTTTAACGGAAATTGATAACCACACGGCGGGGACGCGATATTATATCCCCCAAAAAACGGACAGGAAATGAATATTTTGCGCCTGATTTTAGTTTCCCTATTAGGGTATCTCATTTATAAAATGGTGAAGCCGTTGTTCATCGGAAGCGGCCGACAAAGCGCCAGGCAAACAACGGATCACACACAGGAAAATATTCAAAAAAAGTATGCTGATAAAATCGAAGATGCCGACTTTGAAGAGATTGACGAATGAATAAAGCCGAACTGTATCCGGACAAAACGGTTGATACGCTAAAACAGGAAAACGAGCGTCTGAGTTCGCTGCTGCAGATTACGCAGGATCTATCCTCCACCCTGGAACTGGACGAACTGCTGTTCAAAATAACCGACGTGGTGCGCGCTACGCTCAAAGCGGATCGTTGTACCGTGTTTTTGCTGGATACAGAGCGTAATGAGTTGTGGTCCAAAGTGGCTACGGGCGTTAAAAAGGAAATCCGTTTTCCGGCCAACCAGGGCATAGCCGGTCATGTGGCTACCACGGGCGAGGTGCTCAACATTCCCGATGCCTATGCCGATCCGCGGTTCAATCCGGAAATTGACAAGAAGACCGGTTACCGTACCCGCAATATGCTCACCATGCCCATGCGTAACAATCAGGGCGAAATCATCGGTGTGTTTCAGATACTGAATAAGCTGGATGGCGCCTTCAGCGAAGAAGATGAGGAACTGCTGCGCGGGATTTCCGGCGTGGCGGCGGCTTCGATCGAAAACGCCCAGTTGTACGACGAACTGAACAAATCCTTTGTAAGCTTTATCGAAACGCTCTCTTCGGCCCTGGACGCACGCGACTACATCACCTCCGGCCATTCGCGCCGGGTTACCTTATATGCCGTGGAAATTGCCCGGCTGATGCGCCTGTCGCAGGAAGAGATTAATGTGATCCGTTACGCTTCTTTACTGCATGATATCGGTAAAATCGGCATTCCGGAGATTGTACTGTTTAAAAACAAAAAACTCACCGAAGACGAGTATGAAATCATCAAACGGCATGCCAGTTTAAGCAAGAGTATCCTCAGTAAAATCCATTTTCAGCGCCGTCTGCGCGACATTCCGGCCATTGCCGCCAGCCACCACGAAAAAATTGACGGAACCGGATATCCGGAAGGGTTGAAGGGCGAGCAGATTCCGCTGGGCGGTAAAATCATCGCCGTGTGCGACGTCTTTGACGCCCTCACTTCCCGCCGTCAATACCGTGACCGTATGGAGCTGGAAAAGGTGATGGATATTCTGGAAAAGGAAACAGCCACCTCTTTTGAACCCTTCGTCGTCTATCAGTTCAAAAACATCCCGCTAAATGTTCTGATCGAAATTCTGGAATTCGGTCATAACGATGATCTGGACCGGGATGATCTGCAATTTCTGCGCGATTACACGCTGAAGGACCTCTTACAGGTAAGACGGAACGGGGCCCAAAATGATAACGAGGCCAAAATGGAAGAGGTGTTTATGCGCTATTATCTGCGCAAATACCGCTTGTAAAAAATGCCTTCTTTCCCCGCAAAGCGGGTGCGTTTCGTTCTCCGCTCCTCTATTCGAAAAGATCTAAAATATCATCCTTGGAAAGGGTCTTAAAGAACGCCTCTTCGGTGGAAATGAGCGAATTGACCAGTTGTTTCTTTTTATCCTGCAGTTTTACGATCTTTTCTTCCACACTGTCTTTGGAAATCAACTTGTAAGCAAATACCTTTCGGGTCTGCCCGATGCGGTAGGCCCGGTCGGTGGCCTGCATTTCCACGGCGGGGTTCCACCAGGGATCGTAATGAATAACGTAATCGGCCGCGGTTAAATTAAGCCCGGTACCGCCGGCTTTAAGGCTGATCAGAAAAACCCGCACGTTCTCATCTTCCTGGAACACCCGCACCGGTGTTTCCCTGTCTTTGGTGGAACCGTCCAGATAGGAATAGGGAATATTGTTCCCGTCCAGATTCCGTTTGATAATCTGCAGCATTTGCACAAACTGACTGAATATAAGTACTTTGTGTTTCTCGGAAATGATTTCTTCCACCATCTCCACCAGAGCGTCAAACTTACCGGAAGTGTCGATGAATTTCGGGTCCACCAGTTCGGGATGGCAGGCAATCTGACGCAATTTGGTCAGCCCTTCCAAAACCTTGAATTTGGATTTATTCAGACCTTTGCTTTCGATTTCCTGCATAATGCTGTCACGGTAGCTCAAACGCCATTTGTCGTACAATTTTTGCTGCTCGTCCAGCATGGGAGAATAAAGAATACTTTCCACCTTAGGGGGCAGCTCTTTGGCCACATCTTCTTTGGTGCGCCGCAAAATAAAAGGGAAGATCAGTTTCTTTAACGAAGAGGCAACCTGTACATTCTGTTCTTTTTCGATGGGGCGCATAAATGTTTCTTTAAAAAAGTTTTGGTCGCCCAATAAACCGGGATTGATAAAAGCGAATTGCGACCACAAATCCATAGTATTGTTTTCCACCGGCGTTCCGGTAAGGGCCAGCCTGTTCTGGGCTTCCAGCAAACGTACCGCCTTGGACGTTTCGGATTGTGGGTTTTTTATGTTTTGCGATTCGTCCAGTATGACGTAATTAAAAGGAATATCCTTTAAAAAATTGATGTCGCGGCGCAAATGTCCGTATGTGGTGAGGATAAGCGGATATTTTTTTAGACGGCGTATATCTTTGGAACGCCGTGTTCCGTAATGCACCAAAAAGGTGGTGTCGGGAGTAAAACGCTCAATCTCACGCGTCCAGTTAAAAACCACGGAAGTGGGAGCTACAATTAAATTGGTCTTTTTCGGATATTTATTGATCTCATTGCGCAGCAAAGCCAGCGCCTGTACGGTTTTACCCAGACCCATATCATCGGCCAGGATACCGCCAAACGAAAAATCCTTCAGAAAATTCATCCAGTCGTACCCGGCCTTCTGATAGTCGCGCAGTTCGCCGATGAAATTATCCGGGAGTGTATAATCTTTGATCTTATCAAATTTATCCAGTTTTTTCAGTTTTTCTTCACTGAGTTTGTCCATCTGTTTCTGATCGGCCTCGGCCAGAAGCCGGTCGATAAAGGACAGGTGATGGTTGGCAAAACGCAGGTTATTGTCTTCCACCTTGCCGAAATTGATCAGGTAATTGAATTTCTCGATCAGTTTTTCAGGCAGGCGGGCCAAACTGCCGTCGCGCAGTTTAACGAATTTCTTATTGGCCTTCAGCGCCTGCTTCAGCTCTTCGAGCGTTACGGGGACGCCGTCGAATTCGAGATTCAGTTCAATGTCGAACCAGTCGGTTTCCGAAGATATGTTTACGCCGAAATTGGCGTTGGCCCGCTTCACGCGGAAACGCACCAGTTTTTCTTCGCCCAAAACCTCAAAACCTTCTTTTGCCAAAGCCGGCAGGCCGTCAAACAACCAATCGAGGGCGTCTTCGAATGTGGCGTAAAAAAGACCGGGCGTATCCTCTATGATGTTAGTATCCAGTACGCGGTCGCGGATGCGAGCTTCGGCCACACGATCCCGATGTACACGGATAATCTGTTTGCTTTTCTTGTCGTATTGCAGGTATTGATCGTTAACCTGGCTGAAAGAAATTTCGATATCGTTATACAGTATGGATAAAGAAACAACCAACTGGTCGTCCATCTCTTCGATATATAAGCGCTGCCCGGTAACCTGGTCGATTTCTTTTACGGCAATACCCGGAGGGAATTCCACATAAGGGAAAATGGGCAGTTTGGCCAGATATTCCGATACGAAGGATTGATATTCTTTTTTAGACAGTTTTATGGTCAGGTCTTCATCTACAAACGATTTAACGTACGAATAGCTCAACGGAAAATCACAGTAGTGCAGTTTCCCGTCCCGGTAAAACCAGATGGGATTTACGGTGAGAATTTTTGTGGTTTTGTTAATTTCTATTTCTCTGTCATCTTTTTTAAAATAGGGAGTAAAACGATAATCTCCGGCCTCATCAATTTCCAGTTTAAAAATCAGATTCCACGGTTTGCGGCCGAAACGAATGCGCGTGCCTATGGAACCGTCTTCATTTTTAATATGTAATTCGCTGGTGCGCAAAAGATTGAAAATTTGTCCGGCGTCCAGACCGAAATCCAGATAACTCGTTTCCAGACGTCCGCGGTAGTACACCGAGGATTGTTGAGACTGCAAACGCTCCAGATAGGAAATAGCGATCAGGTCCCCGGAGGTTCGGAATACGTTTTGATCGGAAAGCTCGTTGAAGGAGGGCTCCTGAATGCGACCGTAGCTTCCGTCTTTTTTCATATAAACCTTAACCGGTTTAATATTCCAATAATTTTCAAGAATATGAATGATATAAATCAGTTTCCAGCGGACTTCCTGCGAAAAATCGCTGTTGACCTGCTGAATGGCAATCAGTTTTTCGAAATAGTCGCGCCAGTTGGCGGCTTCATCCGTTTCCACCTGTTCGCTGGCCGTCTGGTCTTCTATAATTTTGAGCGCCGCGGCTACAGCGTGTTTACAAATGTAGTTATACGGGCAGGTACAGGTGGCGTCAAAAGAACGCTCGTCTGCCGATAAACGAACAATGTACGGATAGGTGCCCTGCACCCGGGCCAGCACGGAAAAGCTGTCCCATTGTTTTATGGTAACCCGTCCCTCTTTAAAATATTCCAATCCTTGTTTAAAGATGATATCCGGGACGCGGCTCTTTAATTCCTTAACATCGATCTTCACGGTTTAACTCCATTTATTTGGCTCTGCAAAAGATTAAACAGTCGTTTTAGACTAACTAATATAATACATTCATTTTTTGGTTTCAAAGCGAAATTAAAAAAGATGGAAAATATTTTTAATTTTTGGAAAAATTTTCAGGTATATCGTTCAAATTGCCTTTTAAAAGAGAGGGTTTTTCTTTTTATTACCAAAGTCACAGCGAAATTTGCCTTTGCATAAATTTTAAAAGAACGCTAAATTGTTACTATCCTGCTAACAACGGCGTAAACGAAAAAGGATGCGATGCCTGTACATATCCCCGATAAAAATACCATTTTAAAGAATTTTGCCATTGGCTTAATTCCTCTGTTTGCCTTTATTTTAGCCGATGAACTGTACGGCACCGAAACAGGCTTGCTTGTGGGAATCCTATCCGGTGTGGCTTACGCAGTGTATTACTATATCCGTTTCCGGCAGGTGGAAAAATTCATCCTCTTCGATACCGCTCTCATTATTGTATTGGGCGGTATTTCCCTTTTATTGAATAACGAAATTTTCTTTAAGCTGAAACCGGCCCTGGTGGAACTGATTCTGGTCGCTCTGGTGGGCATTCACGCCTTTTCAGACAAGCCGATTTTGACGATGATGGGAAAACGATACATGGGCGATATGCCAACGGCGCCGGCACAGGCCGAAATGTTAAAGAAACTGAGCCGTCTGTTGTTTGTCGTTCTGCTGGGGCATACGGCGCTCATTGTTTACTCAGCCTGGTTTTGGAGCAAAGAAGCCTGGGCGTTTATTTCCGGCGGATTGTTCTATATTCTGTTTGCCATTATCTTCATAGGTCAATGGATATATTTGCGTATTAAAAAGAAAGCGGCTCCCCGGGCTATGCACAATGCGCAAGAAGAGTGGTTCGATATAGTGGATGAGTCCGGGAAAATACAGGGTAGGGCGCCGCGCAGCGCCGTACACGGGAATCCGGAACTGTTGCACCCGACAGTACATTTACACGTCTTTAACAGACGCGGTCAGTTGTATCTGCAAAAACGTGCTTCTAACAAGGATTTATTTCCCGGTAAATGGGATACTGCCGTGGGCGGACACATCGCCTCCGGAGAGTCGGTGGAACAGGCTCTGCTTAGAGAAGCCGAAGAGGAATTAGGGATAGACGCTTCCCGTGCCAGACCTCTGTATCGTTACATTATGCGTAATTCGTACGAAAGCGAGCTGGTGCATACGTTTAAGATGCTTCACAACGGCCCTTTTCGCCTGAACAGGGAAGAAATAGAAGAGGGACGTTTCTGGAACATTTTTGAAATTAAGAGGATGCTGGGTAAAGATATATTTACGCCTAATTTTGAACAGGAATTCGCTATGCTGGAAAAAACGGGCGCAATCTGAAAGGAGCCGTAATGAAAGAACTCTTTATCCGTGTTGCGGTAGCCGTGGTTGGTATTCCGCTGCTGGTTCTGGTCATACTTAAGGGATCGTGGTGGTTCTTTGCTTTTATCGCGCTGGTTACCCTACTGGGTCAATGGGAGATGGGTCAGTTGCTCAAAGCCAAATCCATTCAGGCTCAAATGTGGGCTGTGTATGTTCTGGGGTTGGGTATGCTGTATGCCACGGGTTTCGGATTGCACCTGCACATGAAGTTATTCTGGCTGGCGGTGTTCATCATTCTTTTTACTGCGGAAATGTTTCGCAACAAGGGTTCCGCATTACTCAATACAGCCGGTACATTGCTGGTGCTGGTGTATCCTGCGGTCTTTCTGGCCGCATTGTTGTATTTACGGTTTCATATCCACGAAATTTTACCGCAGGGTCGGTCCGAAGACGGCGGAATATATATTTTGCTCATCTTCATCGCCGTATGGGCCTGCGATACCTTTGCCTATTTTTTTGGCGTAAGTTTCGGTAAACACCGCCTTTTTGAGCGTGTTTCCCCCAAAAAAAGCATCGAAGGCGCTGCGGCCGGTTTGGGCGGCGCTTTGCTGGTTTTCTTTGCCGCCCGCTGGCTGAATGCACTGCCGCTGCCTGCATGGCAAGCTCTGGCAGGTGGGTTAATCGTTGGTATCGGCGGACAGTTAGGGGATCTGGTGGAGTCATGGTTTAAGAGAGACGCCGGTATCAAAGATTCTTCGAAGATATTGCCCGGTCACGGCGGAATTTTGGACCGCTTTGACAGCTTGCTGTTTATTGCACCGCTGTTTCTGCTGCTCTATTTAATCATAAAATAAAATTAAACGATATCTGTTAATGACCGAAAATAGGCACAGCGCAAACAGATGAGGAGTGTTGAAAGGTGAAAGAAAAACGCGTGCTTGTTGTGGATGACGAAGAAGACCTGACCTGGTCCATTTCCCGCCACCTGGCTAAGGATAAAGACAAATATGAATTGATAACGGTAAACAATGCCCTGGCTGCATTGGATATACTGAGTCAGGTTCCTGTAAATGTGGTGGTTTCCGATATTCGCATGCCGGAAATTTCCGGACTTGATTTATTGCTGGAAATACGAAAAAATTATCCCGACACCAAAGTAATCATAATGACCGCTTACGGTTCGTCCGAGGTGCAGCAGGAAGCCAACGCGCGCGGTTGTTTCAAATACATCGAAAAACCTTTCGAAATTCAGGAACTGCGTCAGATGATCCTGGACGGTGTCGAGGATAAAAAAGGGTTTGAAGGACGTATATCCGATATGCATCTGAGCGATCTGATTCAGATGCATTGTCTGGGCCGTTTAACCAACGCTCTGCACGTACAGAAAGATCAGTATATCGGCGTGATTTATTTCGAGAATGGCGACATCATCCATGCCGTTGTGGATAATAAAGAGGGGGAAGAGGCATTTTATGAAATTTTGTCCTGGGAGGGAGGCAGTTTTTCGGTACAAAGAGGAGCCAAAGCACCCAAAGAAACCATATTAAAAGGCTGGCAAACCCTGTTACTGGAAGGATTGCGCCGACTGGATGAATCGCGCTCGCCTCAGGTACAGGAATTTGAGGAAGAAAATCAGAAAAAACAACAACGCATGCGTTCTGTACTGGAACGGTTGTCCGATGTAAAGGGCTTTATTCTTTGCGCGGTTTTTGACTCCGAAGGTTTTCCGCTTAATTCGGTTATCAACGAGGCTTATAAACAAAACATAAAGCTATCGGAAATTGCGCCAAGCATCGCAAAACTTCATAAACAAATCGAATTTACAGCAGTCGATTTGAATATGGATGAAAGCAAGGAGATGATTTTGCTGCTGAAAGAAGGATTTTGTGTGATCAGCAACCTGCCGGAAAAACGAGCCTACCTGCTTTTTCTGGCAGATCAAACATCGAATTTGGCTTTGCTTCGAATGCGCATTAAGAGTGAATTGAAAGATCTGATCGAAGCCCTATAGCTTTTCTTCTTCGGCTTCTTCGTCCACAACCAGCATTTGGGTGGAACCGGTATAGGTTTCGTAGCGAAAATTATTGGCGGTGCGATAGCGTTCCAGAATATTCTTAATTTTATTGATGGATAAATCCATCAGTTCGATATAGCGGTGTTGTTCGGGAGTCAGGTTGCTTTCTTCGAGGGTTTGACGCAACAGAAACAAATTACCCGCCAGTACGGTTAGCGGCTGGTTCACTTCGTGATTGGTAGCGGTTGTCAGGGCTGCCGTAACATGTTTCTTCTCCAATTCAATCAGACGTTCCAGCGATCGTTTCAATTCCAGATGCGTACGCATACGGGCCAGCAAAACAACCTTATTAAACGGCTTGGTAACATAATCCGCAGCTCCGTACTCGAAACCTTTAACAATATCGGTCGGTTCGGCTTTAGAAGTGATGAAGATAATGGGGATATTTTGGGTTCGCGGATTGTTTTTTAAGCGTTGGCACAGTTCGTACCCGTCCATCTCCGGCATCATAATATCGAGAAAAATCAGATCGGGTAAAACGGTTTTCATAATTTCCAGCGCTTCCGGTCCGGATTGCGCAGGGATGACTTCGTATCCTTCTTTTCTAAGAATCAGATCGAGGAGCTTGAGGTTGGCCGGATTGTCATCAACGATTAAAATGGAATTTTTGTGATTTTCGTTTTTCATAAAGTCCCGGTTTTAATAACTTCCATGTTATTAATTTATTATACTGTACTATTAAAGCGATTGTATTGACGCACGTCAACATTATTCGGATTAATTATCGGTCGCTTTAGAGGAGTAGATGCAAAAAACCTTAAATTGACACAGGTTTTGATTCCTGTCACTTCGGTTACTCTGATATGCAGAATATGTTCCCAACAATAATCAAATTTCTGGTCTTGTTGAGTCTTTTTCTATATTCCTGTACAACAACCAAACCGGAAAGCGAACCGCTGCATCCGGCCTCGTCTTACTATAAAAGCGGTCTGGAATATTTAAAAAAGGGCCAAATGTTACATGCGGAAAATAATTTTATCCGCTCTATAGAACTCGACGCCAATTATGCGCCGGCACACGAAGGACTGGCTCGTGTTTTATTGGAAAAAGGACAACTGCACGAAGCCGCTTTGCATGTGAACCGGGCCCTGCAACTGGACAGCGGGTGGCTTCCCGCTCAGTTGTTAAAGGGAAGGATTGAGCTGCAAAGAGGAAACTATGAAAAAGCCGTATCTTTGCTGCGCCAAACAATTGCCAAAAGCAAAACAGCGAAAGCAACCGGCAACAGAAAAGAGATGATGGCTTCGGCATTGTATTGGATCGGCGTCGCCCGGTTCAGGCAGGGAAATTGGGCAGAAGCCGAACGCGTTTTTGCCGCATACCTTCGGATTGATCCGTCGAATGGCAGTGCAAAAGAGTATTGGCAACAGGCTGCCGAAAACCGCAAGCTTCTTGAAGATAAACCCGAATGGATAAGGGAATTGACTTTAAAACCGGAAATCACGCGAGGTCAGCTTGCCTTGCTTCTATACAACACCTTGCTTCCCATGCTCAAAAAAAACAATGCTGATTCTGCTCTGTTCGGAAGCGGCTTCGCAAATAATGATTCTTTGATTGTATGCGAGTTGAATAAGTTCAATTTAATGCCGCTCTACCCCGATTCCACTTTTAAAGCCGGAAAAAAAGCCGTGCGGGGCGATTTGGCGCTGGCATTGGGACAGGTTTTAAACGGTGGCGAGACTAAAACCGCCTCCGTTCAGCCAATGGTTTTTGATGATGTAGCGCGCGTTTTCCCCTTTTATGCTTATGTAAATCGATTGGTCGCCTTGCAAATTATGCTTCCTGTAAATGAGCACGTATTTGGTACTCACCGCCCATTGAACGGTCTGGAAGCCCTGCGGGCCATAGAAAAAACAAAGCTTATCGTGAGGAAAAGGTGACGCCGGGAAGATTCAGCTTTCCATGAATCAGATTTTTCTGCCTTTCCAATGTATCTTAAGCGGCAAAAAGGCGATGAGAGCAAAAAACAGGGTGTAGGCAAAATGAAAGATTTCGTATGGCAGGAACCATACCAGCAGATGATTTAAACCGGTCTTGCGCGTTTGTTGTTTTATGATTAAATAATCGATACCCAAAACCAGACCGATGGCACCGGCGCTGAATACATTAAACTGTCCTTTTACCAGCGTTAAAATGATGGCCAGATAGGCGGCGACAGCCAATCCCATTATAAAATAACCCCAGGGTCTGGCCTTGTGGCCGCCGATAATCCAACGCAATCGTTGACTGAAAAACCCCTTTAAACGGCGTACCGGATAGCTGAAGATGGCGCTCTCCTTATCCATAGTATGTTTAATCTTCCAGCGGCCGGTTTGTTCAATGGCGCGCATCAGAACAAAATCTTCCGTAGGGGAAAATCCGAGCGCTTTAAATCCACCCACATCATCGTAAGCCTGTTTGCGGAAGCCGAAATTGTTACCCAATATGGTGATAGGCTTACCGGCGTTGCTGCTGGCGGCGGCCACGCTTTGCAGGTAAATCCAGTCTAAAGCCTGCAGCCGGGCAAAAAAACCGCTACGGTATTCCGGCGGATGGAGATTGTCCGGAGGTTCCAGCAAAGTAAGCGCGCCCACCATGCCCGTATCGGAGCCGAAATAGGCGCAATGCGCGCGTATCCAACCTGCCGGTACAATACAATCGGCGTCGGTGATCAAAATAATCTCACTTTGTACTGTTTCCAGAGCCTGGGAAAGGGCGTTCATTTTACCGTGCAAGCCGTACTTGTCTTCACGGATTTTTAGCAGATGAAAGTTACGGTTGTGCTGTACAAAGGCCAAAGCAATATCCGCAGAACGGTCCGTTGACTGATCATCAATGATATACACATCATACAAAGCGGAGGGATAATCCTGCCCTTCCAGAGCTTTCAGACAGGCGGCAATGGTGCGTTCTTCGTTACGCATGGCCACCAGCACGGCCACGCGTTTATCCCCTCCGTTTGGGGCCTGGCGCGGCCGGGGAAAACTTAACATATACAACGCGGTAAAAAAATATCCCAGCGCCAGAGCCAAACAAAGTGATGTGAGCAGTGGAATGCTTTCCATAGGCGCCTTCCGGATCCATTTTTATAATTCCAATGGCAGGGTTAATCCCAGCCGTAAGCCGTATCTGCCGCCTTCGGGTATATACAAAAAATGAGTGTTAACACGAAGTCGTTTATTGAGACCATAGGACAGCTTCATACCGATACTTTCATAGATTTCATCATCCCGGGTCAAAAATTTGTCCGTAATATATCCCAGCCAGAGTTCCAAAGGCAGCTGTTCCGGCGTCCAGTTTAACCCGATATTCATCGGAAAGGTCATCAGATCGTTGGATCGTTCGATGTTCACATAGAGGCGCTTAAGCAGGCCGATTTTGATGCCAAAAACCAACAGGGGGAACAATAAATCTGTTTCGCTGCAATAGCCCCCGTCACCGGATAAAACGGCCAGTCCCAACCGGAAACCAAAATAGTTCCAATCAAAGAAGGCCGAAAGGGAACCAAAGCGAATCATACTATCTACCGTGTAAGGAAGAGCCGGCGGTTCCTCGCAAACGCCGATACCTTTTTCCTTGCGTAATATCATATCAAAAATAAGTTCGATACCGTTATTACGCTGATCCCGTTGTTTTAATTTCAGGTGTAAGCCGTACAGGTTAGACTGTTTATTCGCATTTTCGGTAAGATTGGCGTACACGGCCATGGCCGAGATGTAAGAACTTGAATACGGTTTGCCCAAAACCGACGCGCGCGAGTTCCAAATACCTTTACCCGATTTTTCCGCTTCCTGCGCGGCTTTTACATAGGTATCGTGCTCATCCATATCCGGGTCGGGAATGTATTTTCCATATCCCCTTTCCAGAAACACCAGATTAAAGTACAGCGTTTCCAAAGGATATTTTCGGTACAAACGCACGGGCAGGACTTCGGCCCCTTCGGGAACCGGTTCAACGATTTCCATTTGCAGAGGAGCGCGCAGCATATTGCTGCGTACATATTTTACAATGCGCCTGGCTATAGAGGCGCGCAGCGAATCTGCGGAATAGAG
>DRQG01000072.1 GCA_011369465.1 Caldithrix abyssi | reverse complement strand
TGGGTTTTTACTGGCAAAGATTCCATTATGCTTACCTTCAGCCGGGCCAAACGCAATTTCGATTCAAATTTCGGTATTCCTCAGCCCCCCCTGCCTCCGGAATTGTTTGAGGTGCAATCCGGCGGCGATAAGATTTTCTTAAAATGGAAAGCCAGCCCGTCTGAGGATGAACCCGGGTTTGGAGGCTACCGTATATTTCGTGCGGTCGGCCGGCCCGACACAACCTATAAAGAACTGTTTGCCTGCGGTTACAACACAGACAATCCACAGATCGTTTATGAATATCAGGATAAAACGGCCACGCGGGGATTTCCCTATTATTATTATATTGTAGCTTTTAACGACGGTTCTAATAATACGGACGGAATAACAAATCCGACAGGTGAACTGCACAGCGGCCGTTTTTATACCTACGCTACAGAACCGGCCTATCTGAAGCGAAAACCCGGTGAAAAGCTAACAGACGTCCGAATTGTGCCGAATCCATATAATATTAAAGCAAGAGACTTTAATTACAGAGGTGAAGAAAACAAAATCGGTTTTCTGAACATCCCGGCATATTGTACTATAAAAATATTTACGGAACGGGGCGATCTGGTTAAGACAATCGTACATAATGACGGCAGCGGAGATGAATACTGGGATGCCGTAACCGACTCCCGTCAGATTGTTGTTAGCGGTTTATATATTGCTTATATAGAAGTTAGTAATGACTATGAAGACGAAGACGGTAATTTACTCTATAAAAAAGGCGACCACATTATTAAAAAATTTGTTGTTATAAGGTAATCAATATGAATAAAACGCTCTATTTTTTTTTATCCTCAATTCTCTTCCTAACTACTAATCTGTCGGCGGCAGGCAATAAAGAATTCCGCGGCATCTGGGTGGTTACCTGGGAACATATTAATTCCGGTTTGGACGCGGAACAGAACAAAGCCAATATACGCACCATATTGGATAATGTGAAAAAAGCCAATATGAATGCCGTACTTTGGCAGGTACGGCAAAGCGGTACGGCATATTATAATTCATCCTACGAACCCTGGGGTAAATACGCCGGTTATCGTAATCCCGGTTACGATCCCTTAGCTTATGCCATCGAGCAGGCCCACCAGAGAGGTATTGAGCTTCACGCCTGGTTTAATGTTTTTAATGTATCCGATACGGTCTCCGGAACCATAGCCAAAGAACATCCGGACTGGATTTGCACCAACGAAGACGGTGAGTTTATGAGTAAGTATCGCAGCGCCTCGCCGGGCTTGCAGGCGGTACGTGAATATACCGTTAATGTGGCTATGGAAATCGTGCGTAATTACGATATAGATGGTTTTCACTTGGATTACATCCGCTGGAATGAATATGATGATGACGATATGAAAAAATCGGTCAGCATTCAGGACGAAATAGCTAAAATGGATGGAATGATCAGCGAAGAGAAGTGGGATCGTTTATACAAAGGAACGGCAGGAAAACGATTTATTTATGATGTGGAACATCCGGCCAGCGCAGGCGTGCCTGCCGGTTTTGATAGTTGGGACGACTGGCGGCGCTGGAGTGTTACCGAGTTTGTACGAGTATTGCACGACTCGATACAGGCTGTAAAACCCTGGGTGCGCCTGTCACCGGCGGCATTGGGCCGTTACAACTGGGGAGGCTGGAACGGCTATTATGTGGTTTTCCAGGATGCGGCTTTGTGGTTTAATGAAGGGTACATTGATCAGTTAACACCCATGCATTACCATTGGACAACAGGAAATGAATTTTACGGAATGCTGAAAGGGAATTGTCCTTCCTGCTGGCAACAATGGATCCAACCCGGAATAGATGCAAAACGACTATATACCGTTGGACCCGGGTCGTATATTTTGGATGAGAATAACATCTGGTACAGGCACGAAGAAATAGTGAACCGCAGCAGGGATGTAGGCTGGGTAGGCGGATTTCAATTTTTCAGCTATAACAGTTGGAAGAAACACGAATACTGGGAAACGGCAGCGAACACCTTTTTCAGCGAACGCGCCAAAATACCCGTCTCTGCCAATGCAATGGGAACAGTACCGGACAATCCGACGATCGCTCTGAACAAAGTGGATTCGTTAACCTATGAAATTACGGTGACTCCACCGACCGGGCTTACTTCCAAACAGTGGATGGCGGTGTACCGTTCGCAGGACGCTCAGGCGGATACCTCCAGTGATGAAGTGCTGGAAATGACCTTTGGGGATAGCGCCGTTACCGTAACAGACCGCTTTAACGGCCTGCAGGACTACAACGGACAATATCACTATTTTGCCACGGTTATGAACCGTTACCGGCAGGAATCGGCGCCTTCAAATATTGAAGCCAGTGATCCCATTCCTTCTTTTGCGCCGACGATAACGGAAACATATCCTGCTCAGGGAGAAGAGATACCGGTAAACGATCAACTTATCATTACTTTTTCCAAAACGATAGATACAAGTACGGTAAGCGGAGCGGTTCATATCGTTCCGGATGCAGGTGAGATAAACATAAACTGGGATTCCGATCTTAAAAAGATGACGATCGGGTTTTCCACCTATCTGCAATTTGAAACAGAGTACGCCCTTAAGCTGGATTCGGTGATCAGCGATGTGAACGGAAGAATGCTGGATGGAAACAACGATGGGGTAGAAGGAGACAGTTATGTTCTGAATTTCCGTACCCTGCCCGAAGACTTTGTACCGCCGTTCGTAACCGGTTCATACCCACCGGCGGATTCTCTTTATGAAGATTTTGATGTGACCGGAACGATGAGTATCTGGTTCAACGAAGAACTGAATGATTCAACCATTACGCCGGAGAAGGTTGTTTTAACTACGGATGAGCAGGTCGTGGAAACAAAATACCTGCACCATGTAATCAACAACCGTTCAGTGATTACGGTACAGGCAAAAGATGAACTGAAGCAGATTACAGATTACCGCCTAACCATTGATTCCACGATAACCGATACCATCGGAAACGCTATGGGAGATGTATTTGTACTGGATTTTCATACCACCAGGCTGCGCAATAAAGAGGAACAGATGATTGATGATTTTTCGGTGCCTGCCGGATGGTGGCAGCCAACGGGCAGCGGCTCTACAGTAGGAATTGACGGAACGGTTACCAAATGGGGATATACCAAAAATGTATATCTGCCGGCTCCCAATTTTCATAAAGCGGCCTATTTGCAGTATAAATGGAAATGGGATAACAGCAATCCCGGTTATTTAATCCGTGAATACTTACCGCCCACAGATAATAAGAACACGGAATTCGATACCACCTATGTTCTGCAAGTGTATTTGTTCGGAGATAGCAGTCTAAATACGTTTCGCTTTTGTATAGATGAGTATATCGGTTCGAGTTGGACAGATCATGAGGTATCCAAATGGATTACCATTGATTGGTATGGCTGGAAACTGGTGGAATGGAAATTAAGCGATCCCAATTCTGTCGGCAGTTGGATCAGCAGTAACGAGGAACTAACCGGCTCCAAATTTCGTATAGATAGTTTTCAGTTTGGTCATGAGGATTCGGTGGGAGCGGTCAGCGGTAAGTTGTATTTTGATAATTTTCGGCTGGTGAAAAAAACCAGCGAATTGGTAGGCATAGAAGAAGAGGGAGGTAATATTCCCCTTACCTATCAGTTAAAGCAAAATTATCCCAATCCGTTTAATCCTATCACCTCTATCGAATATCAACTGGCCGAAGCGGGACAGGTTTTTTTGACCGTATATAATATCCTGGGTGAGCGGGTTACCGAACTGGTTAAAGAGTATCAACCGGCAGGCCGATACAAGGTCTTCTTTGACGGCAGCCGATTGGCCAGCGGCACATATATCTACCGCTTACAAGTGAATGGTACGGTGCTGAACAAAAAAATGTTACTTTTAAAATAAGCGAAAGGTACATTGAAAAAAAATATAATTTAATCGTATTAAGCGAATTTACTATTTAAATGATGGGATAAAAACATGGATGTAAAAAAGATATTGCTTCTAAGTCTCTCGTTAGCTTCGCTCCTGTTTGCACAGGAGCTTTTTCATCTCAAATCGCCTCCTAAACAAAGAATCGGTACGGATGAAAGCGGGTTTATGCAGCCCCGCTGGTCGCCGGACGGCACCCTGATCGCCTTTACTTCATCCAATTATAAAGGTTTATGGGTGGCCGACAGCAACGGTGCAAATATTCGTCAGCTTACAAACGAACCGGCCGCAGGATTTGATTTTCGCTGGTCGCCTGCTTCCGATCAGATTGCAACACGCGTGGCCCGGTATGAAAATTTCTTACGCTTCAATGCGGTGGAATTGCTTGAAATAAACGGGCCATCCAAAAAGATGTTAACCTCTTTTTCCAGACAGCTCCCCGGGACACCTCAATGGCAAAACGATGGAATGCTTTCTTATTTTGATGGACAAAAGCTGGCTTCCATTAAGGTAAAGGACAATGTAAACAAAATAAATGAACATACGATTGTGTTTATAAAAAACGGTTATATTGCCGTTTATCGACCGGATAAAGATAAGGTTGTATTGCAAGATCCTCTGAGAAAAGGTGGCTACCTCAACGTGGTTCTTTCACCGGATCAGAAAAAAATAGCTTTTGAACTTATGGGCGGCAATATGTATGTGATGGATGTTACCGGAACAAATGTGCGGGACCTGGGCAGGGGTTACCGCCCGCAATGGTCGCCGGATAGTAAATACATTGTATATATGCTAACGGAAGATAACGGCCATGACTACACTGCATCGGATATTTATGTTGTGAGTGTGTACGGTAACGAAAAGCAAAATATAACCGGCAGCGATGACAGACTGGAAATGAATCCCCATTGGTCGCCCGATGGGAAAAAAATAGCTTATGACGACTATAGAGCAGGATCGATTTACATAATAGAACTGGAAAGCAAATGATGAAAAGTATAAATATATCTTATTTTCTGCTGATTGCGGCAAATCTTTTTTTTGTTTCTAATGTCAATGCACAAATTCAGGGATTAAGCGGCTGGAATATCTATCTTGATCCGGGTCATAGCCAAAAAGAAAACATGGGCATATACAACTATTCGGAGGCCGAAAAAAATCTGGGCGTGGGTTTGGCCTTACGACAAATGCTTCTTTCGGAAACGGATATCGATACGGCTTACATTTGTCGAACCAACGATCAGCAGTATGTGTCCCTAAGTCAACGTACCGATCAGGCCAATTCTTTAGGCGCTGCATGGTATCATTCCATTCATAGCGATGCCGGCTCTGCCGACCGGAACAGCACACTTTTGCTGTGGGGCCAGTATTACAACGGTGATGAAAAAAATCCAAAAGGCGGCAAAGCGCTTTCCGATATCATGATAAACCTGTTAACCAATGGCATGCGTATAAGTACACGGGGTTCCATAGGAGACTGCAGTTTTTACACCTGGAGCGATTATTGCGCTACTTCCGGCGGGCCTTATTTACATGTAAACCGCACTACAAATATGCCGTCGGAACTCAGCGAAGCAGGGTATCACACCAATCCGACCCAAAATACCCTCAATATGAATGCCGACTGGAAACGTCTGGAAGCCCGTACCATGTTTTGGAGCATTCTCGATTTGCATGGAATAGACCGGCCGCCGGTACGAATCGCCTCGGGTATCGTCAAAAATAAAGAAGGCGGTAAACCCATCAACGGTGCGCAGATTACCATAGACGGCCAAACATACATAACGGATACATACGAGAGCCTGTTTTATAAATACAGTAACGACCCGGACCAGTTGAGCAATGGATTTTATTATATAGAAGACGTGGAACCGGTAAATGACTCTATAACCATTATCGTTAGCGCGGAAAATTTTTATCCCGATACCGCAACGATAGCTGTGCGTGACGACTTTTTTACGTTTAAAGATTTCTATCTTGTTTCCACCATTCCCCCCACAATCGTAAGCACAACACCTGTACAGGGGGATACAGCCTTTTCCGTATTGAACGACATCACAATTAAATTCAGCCGGCCGATGAATGAAGAATCGGTGGATACATCGCTGGTTATAGAACCCATGTTTGCCCACAAGCTGGTGTGGAAAAACAGCTCGAGAGAACTGTATATTCGCACCGATTCACTATTATTTGAAACCGAATACACCATCACCATTCCGGGCCATGTGAGCGATAAATACGGACATTTGCTGGATGCAAACGGAGACGGTGCACCGGGCGATACATTTCAGCTCAGCTTTAGGACCGGGCATGATCAGATTCCACCGGAAATCATCGCAAAATATCCTGCTGAGAACCAGCAGCAAGTGGAACGTGAGCCCATTATCAGCATCCGATATAACGAACGCATCGATTCGGCCTCGGTTACGGAGGATGTGTTTAAATTAGAACGGTTTACCGATAAATCTATTGTCCCCGTGGATTTGTTACAATATGATGTGGGAGACGAAACCGTAATAAACGTTGTTCCGCAGGCGGGTTTATTTGCGGATAATATTTACATAATGCGAATTTATCCGGGTTTAAAAGACCTGTTGGGCAATGAGGTTAGCGACTATAATTCCATCACATTCCGTACCGGAGAATATAATTTTGTCGGATCTGTTATTGATAACTTTGAAGGTGGAACAGGCAACTGGTGGCAGCCATCCCAAAGCGGGAGCACGACAGGGCATACGGAAGATACAAAAATGTTTACCGCTACGGATATCACCAATGTGCTGACTCAAAGTACAAAAGCGATGAAACTGGATTACGGTTGGGACGGAAATGCGGAGCAATGGTTGATTCGGGAATATCTATCCGGCGGAGCGCCCCGTAGTGTACAATTTGATAAAAACAATATTCTGCAGGTTTATGTATTTGGCGATGGCAGCGGCAATCAGTTCCGCTTTGCCGTAGATGATCGTCTGCCTGCCACCAGTGGGTCCTACCACGAAGTAAGCCCATGGATCACGATTGATTGGATCGGATGGAAACTGGTTTCCTGGGATATGGTCAATGACGGCACCGGCGAATGGTTGGGTGACGGGAATCTCGACGGAACGCTGCGTATCGACAGTTTTCAACTAACCCACGTAGCCGGTGCTTCGCTTACGGGAACCATATATTTTGATGATTTGCGCGTGGTGAAAAAAGAGGCGGTTCCGGTGGCAATTACGGAAAAGGATCAAAGTGTGCCTGTACAATATGAGTTAAGCCAGAATTTCCCCAATCCGTTTAATCCGGTCACTCAAATCCGTTTTGCACTACCGAAAAGAGAACAAGTACAGATAGATGTTTACAATATTCTTGGCGAACATGTTCGTACGCTGGTGAATGAAGTCCGTAACGCCGGCCGTTACTCCATTCGTTTTGACGGCACTCATCTGCCTTCCGGTGTTTATATATATACCATGCGCGCCGGGGCATATCATCAAACCGGGAAGATGATATTAACAAAATAATTCTTAAACGAATAAAAAAGATAAGAATATGAAAAAAAAGGTCAATTTCTTTCTTGCTGTCTTAATGCTCGTCCAAATATCACTGGCTAAAAACAGCGAAGAATTCCGCGCTATCTGGGTGGTAACCTGGGAACACATAAACCGTTACAAATCGGCTTCGGAAAATATGGCCAATGTGCGTAAAATTCTTGATAATTTAAAAGCAGCCAACATAAATGCCGTGCTCTGGCAAGCCAGGCAGAGCGGCACAGCCTATTACAACTCCTCGTATGAACCGTGGGGTTACTATGCAGGATATGAATATCCGGGATACGATCCTCTGGCCTATGCCATACAGGAAGCGCATAAACGCGGAATAGAGCTCCACGCCTGGTTTAACGTATTCCAAACCTCTTCCACGCATGACGGCACCATTGCCGCCGAACATCCGGAATGGATTTGTACCAATGAAGACGGCGAATTTATGCCCAAATACAGAAGCGCCTCGCCGGGCTTGCAGGCCGTTCGGGATTACACGGTACAGGTAGCCATGGAAATTGTGCGTAATTATGATATTGATGGTCTGCATTTGGATTATATCCGTTGGAATGAATACGATGAAGACGATATGCAAAAAGCGGTCAGCGAAGTAGAGCAAATCAGCAAACTGGACGGCATGATAAGCGAGGAAAAGCTAAACCGCTTGAGTAAAACAACCGGAACAAAACGTTATATTTATGATGTGGAACATCCCGCCAGCGGCGGTATTCCGGACGGGTTTTCATCCTGGGATGATTGGCGGCGCTGGAGCGTAACCGAATTTGTGCGTACGCTGCAGGATTCCATAAAAGCGGTCAAACCCTGGGTGCGCCTTTCGCCGGCGGCCCTGGGCAAATACAAAAAAGGCGGCACCTCCGGCTGGAACGGTTACTATATCGTATTTCAGGATGCCGCCCTCTGGTTTAACAAAGGATATATCGACCAGTTGACGCCGATGCACTATCACTGGTACACCGGAAATTCCATGAAAGAAGAACTGCAGGATGACTGGAAACCGTATATACAGGAGGGCATCGATGCCGGGCGACTATATTCCAACGGGCCGGGGTCTTATATGCTGGATGAATTGGGCTATTGGAACAACCACGCCGATATTGTGAATAAAGTACGCACCCTTTCCTGGGTGGACGGATTCCAGTTTTTCAGTTACGCCAGCTGGGACAAGCACAACTATTGGGCAGAACCGGCGGAAACGTTTTTTGCCGGAAAAGCCAGAGTGCGGTCTATCTACGACAATCCCGATTCCATTCCACCCGCGCCTACAATCGCTTTAACAAAAGTGGATGATATGCATAACGATATATCCGTCTCTCCGCCGGTTTCTTTGGATAAAGACTATTGGTTTGCCATTTATCGATCGCCGGACAGTATTCTCAGCATTGCTTCCGATGAAATTGTGGATATCCATTTTGGCAGGGATGAACACACCTTTACCGATTCTTATTGGACAGGTGATTATTTTGAAGGCACCTATCGTTATTTTGCGTTGATGTATGATCGCTACCAGATTATTTCGGATATATCCAATGTGGTGGAAAGCGATTCCATCCCCATGTTTATCAAACCACCCTCAGCGGCGCCGCAATATGTACGCGTGCTTAGTGAAAACGATTCTTCTCTAACCATACTTTGCGATACGGTTGAACAGGCAACGGGTTACCAGGTTCTGGTCAGTACAGACGGAACGCATTTTACGGATACGGTTCGAACCACGTATCCGGAGATAGCGATAAATGGATTGTCTGCAGGCCGGGCCTATTATTTTAAAATTTGCGCTTATAATCAGGGCGGTCTTTCGCCATATAACGAACGACTGTATGCCGGCGTACCATCCGATTCGGCCACTAAGGTACTCGTTGTAAACGGATTTGACCGCGGTACAAACGAACGGTTCGATTATATCCGCTATTATGCCAAACCGCTTCGGGAACGGGGTTACGGCTTTTCCTACACCATGAACGAAAGCGTGATCAAAGATAAAATAGCGCTCAATGATTATAAAACGGTTATCTGGATTTTAGGCGATGAAAGCACAGCGGACGAAACCTTTAGTTCAGCCGAACAAAGCAGGGTGAAATCGTTTTTACGCAATGGCGGAAGATTATTTGTTTCCGGATCGGAAATCGGCTGGGATTTGGGCCGAAGCGGAAGCTCTTCCAACAGCGATATTGATTTTTACCAGAAATTTTTAAAGGCCAGATATAAGGACGACGCTCCCGGCGGACAGCAAAGTACGTATTACACCTGTCAGGCGCTCAGTAACGGTTTATTTGCCGATATGTCCGATTTCAGTTTTGATAACGGAAAACACGGAACAATTGATGTGGACTGGCCGGACGCCATTGAAGCTATTAACGGGGCGGAAAATATCCTGAAATATAAAAACGCGCCCTCAGGCAGCAATATTGCCGGTATTGTATTTGAAGGCCTGTTTCCGGACGGCCAGGCCAAAGGAAAACTCATATATCTGGCGGTGCCTTTTGAGACCATTTATCCGGAAGATAAACGAATTGAATTTATGAGCATGGCCTTCGACTTTTTTGAAGGCAAAATTACCGATATTAAATCGATCGATGCAAAAGCGCCTCTCTCGTTTGAATTATACCAGAATTATCCCAATCCCTTTAATCCGAGTACAACCATCCGTTACCAGCTTCCGAAGGGGGAGGAAGTACAACTGATTATTTACAACAGCCTTGGACAGAAAGTGCGTACTCTGGTCGCTGCGCATCTATCGGCAGGAACCTATGAAACGGTATGGAACGGACGAAACGATGCGGGACAGCTGGTGGCCAGCGGTGTGTACGTCTATCGTCTTAAAGCGGGAAAAAATGTACAAATAAGACGGATGGTATTTCTAAAGTAACGCGACATTTATGTCGCGCTGGCGGCGCACAACATTTCGGTTGTGAACAAATACCAGGGATGAACGGGCACAACAAAAATGTTGTGTTACAGTTGTGAACATATATCGGGAATAAATGGTACACAACATAAATGTTGTGTTACAAGCGTTACAGTCTCATCGTAAACTTTAGTTCCAGACCCTGAAACTCCGGTTCGTAACGGCAGATGCCGCCCACACAAACAAACCCTTCCCTGCGCGAACCGTACAGCACACTTACCTGCTGGTTATTCCAGAATGTAAAGGTGGCCGTGGCATACAGCCAGGTGTGTTTGTCCATATTTACGTTAGTCAGCAAATGTTGATTGGTCTCCTCACCGACAATCGCCACATTAAGCCAGGGCGAGCGGGTAAACTCCACAATGAGCATATTGTTATCATACTCACTTAAATCGCTGAGGTTTTTGGTGTGTTGATGCTGAAAACTGAGGTGAATCTGATCCAATTCGTTCACATTCATATACACTTCTGCAATCGGCGTAATATTATCGGTATTGGTGGTCAGATCGTATGTTAAAGCTCCGGCCACGCGCCATTCCAGATCGGCGTTAAAATAATTATGCACATCGGCATAATATTCCTTAAAAGCGGTTACGCCGCTGTGCATATCGGTGCGGCTGTGATTCAAAATAATCTCCCACTCGTCACTGGGAAACCAGTTCACTTCAACTTGGTAACCTACCTCGTCATCCAGATTAAGCGCGTGAGGATGACGGTTCAGGTAGGTAAAGGTATGTTCGCGGGACAGGGACGGCGGAGCGTTGTATTCCTGGCCAAAGCTATTGCGAAAAGACAGATGATCATAATCTTTGTACTCGCCGGTAATGGCAAATTGTCCGAGCACGGCATTGAGGGATGCATAATAGCTATAGGCATCGTACCAGTCCGGGCGGACCAGCTCGCCGTAAAATTCCAGCCATTGATAACTATACTTCAGCCGAGCTGCCCAGATTTGACTGAATTGGTCTCCCGGCTCGTTCTGGCGTAAAAAACTGCCGCCGATAGTCAAATCGTTTAAAGGTTTAATTTCGGCGTCGGCGCCGTAAACGGTATCCTCCCGGCGGTTGTATTTATCGCGCATTTTTCCGGCCAAAACCTGGGCGCGAACAAACGAACCGTCATAATTAAAACGGATACCGTCGATGTTATTATCCACACGTAAATTGCGTTCTTCGTAGGTGCGCAGAGTCAGACCGCGGCCGAAGATGGTATAAAATGTTCCAATCGTTGCCGTAAAATCATTAAAATAAAATTCGGCATAACGAAACGTCAGGTCATATTGATTGAGGAGGGTATCATTTTCAAAAATATATGGATCGGGCGGCAGGTTAATCTCGTAACGTAAACCGATGGAAAACCAATCATGCTGATACGTAAGGTCAGCCCAGTTCAAAAGCAGATTGGGCCCGGCCAGCTTGTCGGTATCATAGTCCTGCCAATTGGTAAATTTAAATTGATTGCGAAAAGATATCTGACCGTGAATCCATTGAACGCAAAAAAGCACAAGAATGACCGCCGCCGTCCGTTTCATATATCGGTTTTCCTACTCTTTCTTTTCTGTATTCCATAATTTTAACATCGCTTCTTCCAACTGTTTTTCGTCGCCCTTACGGTAGCCGGTAAGGCTGTAAATCACCTTGCCCGTTTTATCGGCCAGCATCGTATGCGGTACTTCTTTTACCAGCAGTTTATTGCTCACATCCCCGCTGGGATCCACCAGGTAAACGAAATCGTATGAGTGCGATTTGGTAAACATTTTCACTTTGGCCAAACTGCGTGGAGAGTCAACAGAGATGGCGATAATCTGAATGTCTTTGTCTTTATACTTTTCCTTTAAGTCCTGCAAGGCAGGGAATTCCTTTTTGCAGGGCAGGCACCAGGTAGCCCAAAAAATAAGTATATTGGCGTCGTGATCGAGGTTCTTCCTGAAGAGGAAACTGTTGCCGTCCACATCATCCAGTTTATAGCGTTCCAGTTCCTGCGCGGGCAGTAAAAATGGTATAATCAACAACAAACCGATTAGTTTTTTCATAAGACTCCCTGTATTTATTTAAGCAGTAACATTTTGCGAATTTGTATCCAGCTTCCGGCCTGAACGCGATAAAAATAGGCGCCGGAAGGCAGGTGCTTTGCGTCGAAATATACGGCCTGATAACCTGCGGCTTGACGTTCATCCGCAATCTGTGCCACGGTTTTACCTAAAATATCGAATACGGTAATCCGAACGTGCGCAGCTTTTGGCAGATAATATCGAATGGTGGTTCCCGGATTGAAAGGATTGGGATAATTGCCCAGCAAACGGAAGGCTCCGGAAACAATAGGATCCTCGTCCTCCAGTGCGGTGGGCGTGGTGGTGGCAGAAAAAAGCTGTTTGACCGTATCCGTTCCGGCATCCGCGTAAAACGCTAGTGTGGCGGAACCGTTTGCGGCGACGCTGTCGGTAAAAAAAGTGAGCTTATACAGCAGGCTGTCGCCGGGCCCCAACTTGGTGGAGTCGGTGTCCAGATAGGGCGGCAGGCAGATGTTGAAACACAGAACGGAAGACCAGGTTTCAGGAATATCGTTGCTTATGCGGGAAACATACGCTATAATGGAATCGTTACTGATATTATGAAAGTATCCGCTTCCTTCAAGGTCCTGTCCGGCAATACCCTGAACAGTGGTATCTTTATAAGTTATGGTAAAAACGGGCTGCCGGGCCGTTTCCATTGTAAACAGAACCGAATCTTTATCACCCGAGCCGTAATCTTCAAAAACGACCAGAGCTTCACCGTAACCGGGCTGATCGGAGGTGTTGAAAGTGATGGAGAATTTCATACTGTCGTTAGCGGGGATATTTCCACCGACTTGATCAACATAGGGCGGGTAACATTGTACATCAAAACACATAGAAGTATTCCAGTTCTCATCCGGCAAAAGCTCGTTTTTACGGGTAGCCAGCATGGTGCGTTGCTCGGCGGTTTGATTTATAATATATACTTCCAGCTCAAATGAACCGCCGGGTTCCCCGCTGCCGGCCGTATCGTGCGGCGAAATAACGAAAGACTGCCCAAAAGAAAAGCCAACCAGCATAAAAAATATAAATGAAAAAATAAACTTCATAATCTACCTCAATGTTTATTATCTATGAATGGGGTAAGGGAGTAACGGAGTATTGTGAAAACAGATGAAATTATAGACCTATTAATATACACAATACTCCACAACTCCATTACTTTAAAATGTTACAACGCTCCATACCTATTTAATGAGCAGCATCTTGTTCGTTTGGCTGAAATTGTTGGCACTTAGCCTGTAAAAATAAACGCCTGAGGCCAGATCAGACCCATCAAAGCGAACGGCATGTTGACCGGCATTCAGAAATCTGTTAACCAGGGTACGTACTTTTTTACCCGCAGCATCATAAACGGTTAAAGTCACTCCGGACTTTTTCGGAACATTAAAGCGAATGGTTGTAACGGGATTGAACGGATTCGGGAAGTTCTGCAGCAACTCAAACTGCGTGGGAGTACCGGCTGTATGATCACCGGGCAAAGCGCTTACAGAGCCGTCCAGAGGAACAATGGCTGCGGTAAAAATTTCTTTAGTTGTCGGTTCCTGGACAAACGCAATCAGATGGCAGTTGTCCTGTACCACTCCGGAAGGAATGGTAAAATCAACCTGATGTTCCACTTCCATACCTGCGGTTGGTGCCGTGGAACCGTCATAAAAAATCTGACCAAGCGAATCGGGGTACATTTTACGCATTACATGCTGCAACGAATCCATACAGTTCTGCCAGCTGTAGGCGATATGGGACTCAATTAATACAAAAAACATGCGATAGGCTGTATTGTAGGAGGAGGTCAAGTAACGTGTGCGCGTTGTGGCTGTTATCGTGGCGCCGTTTTCAACATAACTCAGATTGACTATTTCCAATCCTGTATTTTCGCCTAAAACGGTGTTATACAAGGATTCATAGGAATTATATAATCCGCTCCAATCGCTATCGCACCCCGCGCCGCCAACCTTGCGGTGCGTGCCTCCGAACACAGAAGTCGGGAAACCGTTAATTCCATAATAATCGTTGCGATAGTCGCTTTCCGTGGTTGTAAAATCATCACCGTTATGATTGGCGATAACGGCTACACTACCATGGTGGGCTTTATACAAAGAATCCAACGCCCTCGCGGCGCCGGGGCAGTATTGGCACCAGGTTCCGGTCCCCTCTTCTACCACAACCATGGATTTATTGTCGCTAAATGT
Source organism: Caldithrix abyssi (assembly GCA_011369465.1). GTDB lineage: Bacteria > Calditrichota > Calditrichia > Calditrichales > Calditrichaceae > DRQG01. Next base: position 52,779 of record DRQG01000072.1, on the reverse strand, counting down.
ATTTACAAATTTTGAGGCAATATCATTACTTGGGTCATTGTCGCCGGCAAGTTTGGTTTGAATAAAGAATTTGCGTTCATAATCACCGATAGTAAAGGCATTAAACGTTATGCTGGCAGAAGCACCGGCCGCCAGATTGGAAACGGTTTTCGTATCTAAAACCGTTAACGAGCCGTCCCAGTTATAGTATCCAAAATCCACATCAAACGATTCGGCGTTATCGCCAACATTGGAAACAACGCCTCCCGGGGTCACGGAGCTGTTGGCCGTATAATGGCTGTTCATATCTACGCTGATGGCCCGTACGTCATGTGCCTGTGAACCGGTAACGGAAACATCGTCAATATACCAGTTATCATCGCCCTGAATATGAAAAGCAACATATACCGTGCTGTTGCCAACATAAGCGCTGAGGTCCACCTGGACAACGTTTCCGTGTATGCCGTCAATGGTATGGTTTGAAGGAGTCATATCCAGTACGGTGGTAAAGCTGGATGTATTGGTTTGGGAAGTTGTTGAAACTTTGATGTAATGGTGGCTTCCGCCGTTACTCCAATTATCTTCATCTTCGTAAAAATAAAGATAAGCGTGGCTGAAGGATGACAGGTCGATAGCGGGTGTGACAAGCCAGTGATCCAAAGTAGCGTAATACGCTTCCGCAAAAGCCGATTTTTGACCGGAATGCGCTTTCCAACCGCTGGCTTCCCAATTGTCCAAAATAAAACCGTTATTGATGGTTTTCCATCCGCTGGGCGGAACACCGTTTTCGAATGATTCACTTAATTGGATCTGTTCATTTACTCCCGCCGTAAGAATTATAACAAGCGATAGTGTCATAGTTAAGATTGCGGTAAAGAATTTCATAAATCCTCCCTAATTAATAGATGATTGAACGACACGTTTACTGGCTTCTGTCTGAATAAAGGCCACGATACGCGAATTCTCGTAATTCCAATCGTTAGGCCAATCTATCTGATATGTTATTGTAAACGGTACGGCAGGGAGGGTGATAGGATCACCGGTACTGCTGCTTAAAAATCCCCTGAAAACATATTCAAAATCTTTTAACCCGTTACTGCCGGGAGGCTCGGAGAGGTGAATTTCGTTTTCGATAATGGCTACAAACAGTTTATGATCTGTGCCAAGAAAATTTGAATCAAAATCAAACACCTCTATTTGTACGGTGAGGGTATTCCCCTCTCTCTGTTTGCTAACGGAGATACCCACGGGACTGTTTTGTTCATTTAGAGTATTATAGAAACTTTGATCCAGTTTCGTCGAATCCTTTACATCCTCATCGGTCAGTTTTACCAGGCCGTTCAGATAAAGTGTGGGCAAGCCGGATATGGTATAATATTGCAATCTCTCGTTGACATCATCGGGAGCAACGTTATAAAAAGGATCGTTTCGGCTGGGCCAGAAAGCAAAGTATTCGATGATGGCGTATTGGTTGGTCGTGTCTTTTTCTACAAACCGCAGCAGATTTTCGGTTGCCGGCACGCAGGGGATGCAGGACACATTGGCGAATGATTCGAATAAAACACGCTGGAATATGGGCAGATTGGCATTAAAAACAACCGTAGAATCCTGAAGGATGTTAATTTCTTTGGCCTGATTGCGGTAGCCGTTTTTAATAATTTCAATTAAATGAGGTCCGGGCTCCAGGGCAATGGTATCGGGTGTGCTTCGGCCGGTGGTCTGTCCGTCCACAACGATCTCGCCGCCTTCCGGAAAACTGTGCACTTCAATTTTTCCGAGGCGTTCAATTTTTTCCAGAGTAACGGCCAAAGCCGTTAATTTATTTTTTTCAACGGTGACAACAAACGAATCGGGTTTGCTTTGGTAACCCTCTTTAAAAAGACGTATGGTGTGATTCCCTACGGGAACGGCATAGAGCGTATCCGGTGTAACCTTGCCCTGATCCGTGCCATCCAGGATAATCTGCGCCCCGGCGGGATTGGATTTGACATAGATAGAACCGTTGTCACGTTCCGGCCCCATGCCCTGCGTCGGTTGTTTTAGTCCGCATGAGTTCAGAAATGACAGAATAATAATAGGAAAGATGACGGATTTTTTCATATAAACTCTTTAAGGCAATAATAAAACCCAATCTAAAATTTAAAATATAAAACTAAATAATACAAGCACTGTTATAAGTATCACGAATTTAAATGTCAAAAGAATAAAAAATCTGTACTAATTATATCATTTTATGATTACTTTTGGAAAGTTTACTTCCTTTGGGTTTTTTAGAAGAAACAAGGGGTAGGGGAAATGTTAAATCAGATGAAGGCGTGGGCGCCGAATATCTTACATCTGTATTTTTATTTTTAACCGAAGCCTCTTTTATTTATATTTTATCCTTTCGATAAAACCTCAACGCGAAACATCCCGGTCACAAATAATGTAGGAGAACTCAGCGATGGCAGCACACAGAGGAGAGTGGAGTTCAAAATTAGGATTTGTATTTGCCGCGGCCGGTTCCGCAATTGGCTTAGGCAATATCTGGCGCTTCCCGTATATTGTGGGTGAAAACGGCGGGGCGGCTTTCGTATTTGTTTATGTCTTTTTTGTTATCGCGATCGGTTTGCCGTATATGTTTGCCGAATTGGCTCTGGGGCGTTCCGTGCAGCGCAACCCTGTTGGAGCCATAGAGGCTATTAAACCCGGCAGCGCCTGGAAAGCGGTAGGGTATCTGGGCGTAATAACCGGCCTGGGTATCCTTTCTTTTTACGGCGTCATTGCCGGATGGACAGTTGGGTATATCTATAAAATGTTTGTGGGCAATCCGGGAAATTTTGGCCAGTTCATTGGCGATCCGTTGACGGTGATCCCGCTTTTTGCTTTTTTTATCATAATTACCGCACTTATCGTACATGGCGGAGTCTCCGGCGGTATCGAAAAATGGTCCAAAATTTTAATGCCCATTTTTTTTATCCTGCTGGTGGGGCTTATCGTGTACTCGGTTACACTTGACGGGGCGGAAAAAGGTTTGTCATTTTATCTGATGCCCGACTTCAGTAAAATTAGCGGAAAAACCATACTGGCCGCATTGGGACAGGCCTTTTTTTCGCTTAGCCTGGGAATGGGGCTGATGATAACCTATGGCAGTTATGTGTCCAAAAAGGAAAACCTGGTAACTTCCGCGGTGTATATTGCTCTATTTGATACGCTGATCGCCATTATGGCCGGGCTGGTTATCTTCCCGGCCTTGTTTGCCATGGGCAAAAGTCCCGAAGCAGGTCCAACGCTGGTTTTTGTCGTACTTCCGGAATTGTTCCTGCAGATGCCCGGCGGCCTCATTGTTGGGGCGCTATTTTTTATTCTGCTGTCCGTAGCCGCGCTTACATCTACCATCTCTTTGCTCGAAGTGCCTGTGGCTTATGTGGTGGACGAAATGAAAATGAGTCGGAAAACCGTGGTGTGGATTGTAGCCTTTGTCGCCTTTTTGCTGGGTCTGCCTTCCGCGCTTTCGCAGGGCGCCAGCGCATATTGGAGTCACTTCGGCTGGATACCGAAGCGGCTGGCTTCACAGGACTTTCTTAGCCAGATGAGTTTTATTTTCGGTGATTTTTCCCTGGCCTTTGGCGCTTTTGTACTTTCCATATTTATCGGCTGGGTATGGGGCGCAAAATATGCGGCCGATGAAATCGAAACCGGTTCATCCGCTTTTTCCAAAGGACGGCAGCTCTGGATTTTTATGATCCGCTATTTTATTCCGGTAATCATCTTTTTAATTTTACTTAACCTCTTTGGGATATTTTAACTAAAACGGACCAACGATTGTTGATTAAAACCGAATGATTTAACAGCCGTCTGTTTGCATTACGCAGTATAAGGAGAATACTATATGGGTTTTTTTGACCGACTTCTGCAGTGGACCAGAGAAATGGATCTGCTTTTATGGGGCCCGGAGATGATCGTATTGCTTTTGGGAACGGGAGTCTATTTAACCTTCAGAACGCGGGGTGTACAATTTTCCCGATTTTTTGCTTCGCTTCGTTTGATTTTTTCCAAAGAAACGCATAGTGAGGAAGGTAAAGGTGATATTTCGCCATTTGCCGCTCTGATGACGGCTTTGGCGGCAACGGTTGGCAACGGCAACATTGCCGGAGTGGCAACGGCGATAGCTATAGGCGGACCGGGAGCGCCGTTGTATATGTGGATTGCCGGTCTGTTTGGTATGGCTACCAAATACGCCGAAGGTTTTTTAGGCGTCTATTACCGGGAAGTGGCGCCCAACGGCACTATGGCCGGCGGCCCCATGTACTATGTAAAAAACGGACTAAAGAATAAAACCCTTGGAAAGTGGCTGGGCGGCGCCTTTGCTCTGTTTGGAGCCATTGCCTGCCTGATCGGAACGGGTAATATGGCTCAGTCCAACTCGATGACCGCATCTTTGGCCAATTCCATAAATCGCATTTTTCATGGCGGGGTAGCCGGCCAACAGGCGCCGGCTATTTATTATTTTATCATCGGCGCCGTCATTGCTTTTCTGGTAGGTATTGTGATCATTGGCGGCATTAAAAAAATCGGACGCGTTTCCGAAAAACTGGTTCCGGCGATGATCATATTCTATATTTTCTTTGCCTTATGGGTAATTATCGCCAATATTACACATATTCCCGAAGCGTTTGTACTTATTTTTAAATCGGCGTTCGGTCTTCAACCGATGATCGGCGCCACGGCCGGTTTGGCCATACAAAGCGGAGTGAGCCGGGGGCTGCTGTCCAACGAAGCGGGGCTGGGTTCGGCAGCTATTGCACAGGGTGCCTCGGCTTCGGAAGAACCCACCAAGAACGGCCTCATTGCCATGACCGGTGTGTTTATCGATACGATTCTGGTTAACACAATGACCACCCTTACAATTATTCTCACCGGCGCTTACATGCAAACCCAGGCCTGGCAGGGGTTGGGCATGGAAAACAACATCACCAGCATCCTTGTCACCCAAAAAGCGTTTAACACGGTTATCCCTTTTGGCCTGGGAGGTACGATTATCGCCGTTGCTTCCTTTGTTTTCGGCTATACAACTCTGATCGGCTGGTCCTATTACGGAGAAAAATGCATCGAGTATTTCGGCGGAAACAAAGTAATTTTACCCTATCGGTGGGTTTTTATACTATTTCTTTTTATCGGCGCGGTTGTAACACCCATTGCTGGCGAAAGCTTTGATTACTTGAATATTGTGTGGCATATAGGAAATATCGGGAATGCACTGATGGCCTTTCCTAATTTGGTGGGATTGCTATTTTTAGCCGGAACGGTGGCAGCCATAACCAAAGAGCGGTTGGGCAAACAAAAAATATGAGGTCATTGGATTTTCAGCCAAACCAGAAATGAGAGCTCTCATAATGCGATTTCTCAAGCCGCTGTTTTATATAATCGTTTTTATACTTGCCGCTAATCAACCTGCCCGGGCGGCTCTGAATGAAAAATTGATTCAGCGCGGGGTTGACCTCACCCTGAATATGCGTTTTGAACAGGCTATCGCTCTGTTCGACAGTCTCATTCGGGAATATCCGCAGGACCCTGCCGGTTATTTCCTTAAGTCGGCCGTGTATTTTTGGATGTACACGCAGGATGTGCGCATGGCCGATGTGGCCGAACAATTTGAAAAGATATCCGATCAGGGCATAGAGGCAGCCGAGAAACAGCTCGAAAAAAACGAAGAAGACCTGGACGCCAAATTTTTTCTGGGCGCTATTTACGGGAATCTGGGCCGCTATTATATCATGAACAGCAGCTGGATAAAAGCCTATTGGTATGGTAAGGAAGGCAAAGACCTGCTGGAAGAGATCGTTGAAGCCGATCCCGAATATTACAATGCCTATCTGGGGTTGGGAATTTATCATTACTACGCCGATATTCTGCCGGGCGTAATAAAGATGCTTTCCTATATTCTCGGTATTGAAGGGGATAAAAAAAAGGGTCTGGAAGAGCTGAAACTGGCCATCAGCAAAGGAAGTTTTGTAAAGAGTGAAGCCCGGTTTTTCCTGGCAATGACCTACATGTATTTTGAATACAACTACCTCAGAGCGCGGGATTTATGGGCTAAACTGGCCAGAGCCTATCCGGAAAACACCTTTTTTATCTTATCCCAGGCGCGCTGCGAAATGTACATGAATGACTATCCGGCGGCGCTTCAACTATATAAAAAAGCGCTGGCCAGAAAAGACGCCCGTTTAAAATTTGCTATGAACCGTGCACATTATTTTGTGGGCCAGATATATTTTAAAATGAACCGTTTCGGAGAGGCGGTTGAACACTACAAACTGGCGGTGAAGAACATACCGCCCAAAGACGGGAAGCGCCACTGGATTTATGCCTGGGGCATGGTTCATTTGGGTGAGAGTTACGAGATGCTCGGTAACCGCGCCAAAGCGGAACAGTGCTACAGAGACGTGGCGGGAAAAGAGGAGATATACGCTTACATGCAAGGGGCGGTTAAAAATGCCCGGCAGCGCCTGCAAAATCCGCTTACCTGGTTTGACAAACAATTGATCTATGCCCGCAACTATCGGGAAACTCAAAAGCTGGATTCCGCGTTGGTGGTGCTAAATCGTCTGAAGGAAGAAATCGATAGCGGCCGCTATGTCGATAAGAAAAACGAATTCTTCTATAATTTAGGTTTGGTTTATCTTAAAAAAGGACGAACTTCCGAAGCGATTGCTTTGTTTAAAAAAATTCTGGCAGAGCAGCCGGAGGAACCGGACTGGCTGCTGCCCTACACGCACTATCAGATCGGGAACGCTTATCTGCGGCTCAATAAAAAAGAAGCCGCCCGGGCCCATTACGAAAGGGCGGGAGAATCCGATAATCCCCGACTGCGCATTCAGGTAAATCGGGCTTTGGATCATTTATAAAGATTTTACAAAGGAGTTCTCTTATCCGCAATATGATCAAACGGCTTTGGCCGTATCTGCTAAAGTATAAAGCACGACTAACAGCGGGATTTTTGTTTATCGTTCTTAGCAATCTTGTTGCCATTGTAAACCCGCTTATTGTAAAGGAAGCGATCGACTACCTGGGGCGGCAAATAGTTCCTTTGCGCCTGCTGCGCTATGGGTTGCTGCTTGTCGGGGTAACCGTTATAGCCGGCGTATTTCGCTTTTTTACCAGAAAAACGGTAATTGTGGTTTCCCGCCTGATCGAAAACGATTTACGAAATGATTTATTCACCCGCTTGCAAAGCCTGCCGGCAGCCTTTTATCTGCGTAACAATACCGGTGATATTATGGCCCGGCTTACCAATGATTTAACGGCCATACGATCCGTGCTGGGCCCGGGGTTGATGTACACCTTTAATACCGTAACCGCCTTTGTGTTTGCCATTACCATGATGTTGAAGATCAGCCCGCTGCTTACTTTAATTGCGCTTATTCCGGCGCCGCTAATGGTATATGTGGTTAATCGTCTCAATCAGGAAATCAACCGCCGGTTTCTGGATGTGCAAAACCAGTTTGCCGCCATCAGCACACGTACGCAGGAAAATCTGGCCGGTATCCGGATTGTTAAGGCTTATGTGCGCGAGCGTTCCGAAATTGATCTGTTCAATGTGCTGAATAAAGACTATATAAAAAAGAATATGCATTATATGAAGGTGTACGCCGCCTTCCGGCCGATAATGATGCTGATCGTTGGTGCGGGTATCGCCATGATTCTGTTAATTGGCGGACGATTGATTATTAACGGAACCATTACACTGGGACAGTTTGTGGCCTTTAATCTGTATATGAATATGCTGGTTTGGCCTTCTATCGCTTTGGGATGGGTAATGGGTCTGTTTTATCAGGGGGTGGCCTCCATGAAGCGGCTGGATCATATTTTACTGGAGCAGCCGATGCAGCAGCAGGCCTTACCGCCTTCTCCACAATCCGCTGTTCGCGGTGAAATTGCTTTCCGTCATCTTTCATTTCATTATCCATATACCAGGCGGGCTGTATTGCAGGACATACATTTTGAAATTCCCCAGGGGAAAATTGCTGCCGTAGTGGGTAAGACGGGCAGCGGAAAATCTACTTTAATGCACCTGCTTACCCGGACATTCGATCCGGCAAAAGGCCAACTCTTTGTGGATGGACAGGATATCCTTTCCATTGATCCGAAAACGTTACGCGCCCACATCGGTTATGTACCGCAGGAATCGTTTCTCTTTTCCGATACCATTCATAACAATATCGCTTTTGGCCGTCCCGATGCGGACAGGCGGGAGGTGGAAGAAGCCGCGGCTCTGGCCGGTATTCACGAAGCGATCATGGATTTTCCCGATGGATATGAAACCATGCTTGGCGAGCGGGGCATTAATCTGTCCGGAGGTCAGAAACAGCGCATTGCTCTGGCCCGGGCCATATTAAAAAAGCCGGCCATTTTGCTGCTGGACGACGCTCTTTCGGCTGTGGATACCATTACCGAAGAAACCATCCTGAACAATTTACGACAGGTGATGCGCGGAAAAACCTGTTTGTGGATTTCACACCGTATTTCGGCCATAAAAGACGCCAACCACATTATCGTTCTTGATAACGGGCGTATCGTGGAACAGGGACGTCATGACCATCTGATTCAACAAAACGGTTTATACGCGCGCCTGCACGAAATGCAGCTTCTGGAAGAGTCCTTGCAGAAAGCAGGTTAAAAATATCGGCGATTTATTGCGATTTAACGTAAAAATCCATTGCATATTCGGAGTGGTTTGCGATGAAAATGTTTGTTTATTCGATTGTCCTGTCGCTTCTGTTTTGTTTTGAGCAGGCTGTGTTGAGCCAGCCCTACCTGCCGGTGCCGGAAGACGACGCTTTATTGGAACACAAACAACGACTGGTGGCGGCTTTTCAAAAAAGAATGCAGGAACAGCATACACTGGCTCCCGGGCAGTCCAATTTTGACGCCCTGTATTACAAGCTGGAAATAGATATTCATTACGATCCGAATTTTATCGAGGGATCGGTAACGGGACGGTTTCGGGTGCTGCAACAACCCGCCGATACCTTACGTCTGGATTTTGACGACGGCATGCAGGTAAAAACCGTATCGGAAGCTGCCGTGAGTTTCCAACACAACGGGCAGATCCTCAGTCTTGCCCTCGATCGCACCTATCAACCCGGCGAAATAGTTTCGGTGCGGATCAGCTATTCGGGAAAGCCCTCCAACCAGGGATTCGGTTATTTCTCTTTTCGAAGTATGCCCGACGGTTCGCCGCAGGTCTGGTCTTTAAGCGAGCCCTACGGCGCCAAATACTGGTGGCCCTGCAAAGATACGCCTACGGATAAACCCGATTCTGTGGATTTTATCATCGGCGCGCCGACCGGCCAGTTGGCCGCTTCCAACGGCGTGCTGCGCGATGTGGTAAGCATCGATTCGATGACCTATTTTCACTGGCACGAAAGTTATCCCATTGCCACCTATCTCGTTTCGCTGGCCGTGGGCAATTACGAACATTTTCAGGAATATTACCATTACGGGCAGGCCGATTCCATGCTGCTGGATTACTATGTGTATCCCGGTTATACCGATAAAGGAAAGGATGCCTTCAAAGATATGTCCGATTATCTGGATGCTCTGAGCCACTATTTTGGGCCGTATCCTTTTTTACGGGAAAAATACGGGCAGGTGCAGTTTGGCTGGGGCGGCGGAATGGAACACCAAACCATGACCAGCATAGGCGGCGTGCACCCCAATTATTGGAGCTTATACGTACACGAATTGGGGCATCAATGGTTCGGCGATGCGGTAACCTGCGCCAGCTGGCAGGAAATCTGGTTGAACGAAGGCTTTGCTACCTATTCGGAAGCGCTGTACGCCGAATGGGCCGGATATGCCGGTTACCCTCCGGGTATTGAAGCTTACCGGGCCTATATGGGGCGCATACGCTATACGGATGAAAAGACGGTCTTCGTTGAGGATACGACTAACATCTATAATATTTTTAATGTGGTTGTCTATTTCAAAGGCGCCTGGGTTCTGCACATGCTGAGGCACGTAATGGGGGATGACGATTTTTTTACGGCGCTGCGTCAGTATGTTTCCGACCCGCGTTGGGTGTATGGCTCTGTGCGCACGCAGGATTTCCAAACCGTATGCGAAGAAGTGTCCGGCCTGGATTTGGCCCAATTTTTTAATCAGTGGTTATATTATCCGTATTTTCCTTCTTATAAATATGAGTGGAAAATGGAAAGAAATACGGCGTCAAAAACAGAAGTTCGCTTTAAAATAACGCAAACCCAGGAAACAACGGTTTACGAAATGCCGCTGGATGTGACCTTTTATTTTATCGATGGCAGTGACAGCACCCTGACGATTCAAAACTACTTACAGGAACAGGAATATACTTTTCGGTTAAATAAAATGCCTCTTTCGGCAGTACTGGATAAGGATGATTGGGTGCTCAAAATAGCCGAGGAAAAAATACCGGATCAAATTCCTAAAACCGTGAATATTCGTTTATGGTATCCCAATCCTTTCAATGCCCGGCAAACAATTATTACGGAAAACTGGCTTAATCAGCGTTCCAGATTACAAATATTTGATGTACTTGGCCGTCTGGTAAGGGAACTGGATCCGATAAATCATTCCCGCAACCTGGAATTTTTCGAATGGGACGGACGGAACAATCAAGGTAAAAAAACGGCCAGCGGCATTTATTTCGTACGCCCTGTGTTGAATACAACAACCGGCATTCAAACAGGGAAAAGCGTCAAGGTGGTCCATCTACAATAAAAAGGATTATTTATGAAAATACAACCAATCCGGCTTGTAAGCCGAAAAATTGTTGTTAACCGGATATTTACTGTTCTTGTCCTGCTGTCGTCTTACTCATTTCTTTCGGCTCAGAATTTTGATTTGAATTGGTATCGCCAGGCGCTGGTGGTCGATACCCATACGGATGCTATTTACAGCCACTTACACGGCAGAAGCATCGAAGTACGTTCGGACAAGGGGCACGTGGATTTGATCCGATTGGCCGAGGGAGGCGTGGATGTGCAGTTTTTTGCACTCTGGCCCGACCCGCGACGTTACAAGCCGGATAAAATGTATCGGCAAACGGTCACCCTGCTGGATAGCGTTACGGCGGTGGTCTCCCGCAATCCGGATAAAATACGGCTTTGCCGTAATCCTGCGGAAATAGAGCAGACGGTGGTCGACGGAAAAATTGCCGCCTGCATGGGCATCGAAGGGGGTACGGCAATCGAAAACAGTCTGGATAAACTGCTCTATTTTTACAACCGCGGCGTCCGCTACCTGGGGCTAACCTGGAATGACAGTAACGATTGGGCCAGCAGCGCCAAAGATGAAACCGATCCCAACTGGCAGGGACACAAGGGTTTAACCGATTTCGGCCGTAAAGTGATCCGTAAGATGAACGAGCTGGGGATGATCGTGGATCTGTCGCACAGCGGCGAACAAACTTTTTACGATGTACTCAAGATAACAACCCAGCCGGTCATTTGTTCGCATTCCTGTGTGTATGCCATCTGTCCGCATTTTCGCAATTTAAAGGACGATCAGCTCAAGGCGCTGGCCGAGAACGGCGGCGTAATCTTTATCAATTTTTATCCCGGTTATCTGGTAAAAGATTTTGACCGTATTTATATGGAGGCGCGTAAAAGGGCCACAGCCATTCAGGATTCGTTAAAAAATGTAGGATCATCCGAGCCTTTCGATCGCGCCGCCTACATTCACAGTCAAATCGATTCGCTCATGCCCGATGTGGGTACCCTGGCCGATCACATCGATTACGTGGTTCGGTTGATCGGGGATGATCATGTGGGGCTCGGATCGGATTTTGACGGAATAAGCATTACGCCAAACGGGTTAGAAGACGTAACTAAAATGCCGGAGATTGCCAAAGAATTGCTGTGGCGCGGTTATAGCAGAGAAAGCGTGGAAAAAATTTTGGGCGGAAATTTTATGCGTGTCTTCCGGTCGGTACAGGCCGGGAAAAAATAGAACTATTTTGGAGTAGGATCGTTTATAAATAACGTATTTATTCATCTCACCCAATTCGTTTCGGAGGTCATCATGCGTTACAAAACCGCGTTTTCCGCAGCGTTATTTGTGTTAATATTTACAGTTGTTATATTGGCCGGCAGTCCGACCGATAAACCGCCTAAGTTTATCAAACCGACGCAAGGCGAAATAACCGCACCGTTCGGTAACCGTGTTCACCCGGTTTTAAAAATCGAACGGCATCACGACGGCATCGATATAAAAGCGCCGCTGGGCCAGCCTGTGTACGCCAGCGCAGCCGGGAAAGTCGTCTTTACCGGCATAGACGGCGGTTATGGCAAAGTAATTAAGATTGAGCATCCCGGCGGTTATCAGACCGTTTATGCTCATCTGGATAAAATATCGGTAAAAGAAGAGCAGCAGGTTGAAAAGGGCGACCAAATCGGGACGGTTGGAAATACCGGTATCTCCGCCATAGCCCAACTTCATTATGAGGTGCGAAAAAATGGAAAGGCAATTGACCCGCTGCAATTTATAAAATGACGGGGGCCTTCCGGCCTTAAAAAACAAATTGAAATAAAAACCGTTCAAGTTGCCACTTCCGCTTTCCCTTCGGCACGGGTTAAAGGGGGGGCAAACAATGTCAGTTAAAAATAAATATAAAGATAGAAAAGGTGCATGCAGCCATGGAAGATGCCAAAAAAGCCATTATCAAAAATCCCAATAATGTAACATCGGCTGATATCATTGTCGGCATTCCTTCGTATAACGAAGCCGACAATATCGCTTATCCGACCGATGTGGCCAGCCGCGGTTTGGAAGAATTTTTTGGCGGGATGAAATCGGTTATCATTAATGTGGATAACCATTCGCCCGACGGCACCGGCGAGATATTTTTGAAAACGCCCACCAAAGTGCCCAAAGTATATATTTCCACACCGCCGCACGTACGGGGCAAAGGGAATAATTTCCGCAATCTCTTCCGGGCCGCAGTGGAACTGGGCGCCAAAGCCATTATCGTAGTGGACGCCGACCTGAAGAGCATTACCCCCAACTGGATACGGTATCTGGGAGAACCGCTGCTGGGCCGTTTCGACTATGTTACTCCGATTTATGTACGGCACAAATACGACGGCACCATTACCAATCACATTGCTTATCCCATGCTGCGCACTCTGTTCGGTTTGCGGGTGCGCCAACCCATCGGCGGGGATTTCGGTTTTTCCGGAAGGCTGGCGCGCGCCTTTTTGAATGAGAAACTGTGGAATAACAAAATTGCTCATTTTGGCATCGATATCTGGATGACCACCATCGCCATTGCCCGCCAGTTTAACGTATGCCAGGCCTTTTTGGGTACGCCGAAAATCCACAAACCAAAAGACCCGGCGGCGGATTTAACCAGTATGTTCACGCAGGTGGTCTCTACAATCTTTGACCTGATGATCGAATTTGAATATCTGTGGATGGATACGGCAAACAGCCGGCCCAGCAGTATTTTCGGATTCGGACTGGGCGTTGACGAAAAACCTCCTGCGGTGGATGTGAACACACAGGCGCTTTTCGACAGCTTTAAAAAAGGGATGGAACAGCATAAAGAATTATGCGGTAAAATTCTGCCCTTGCCCGATTGTACGGAAATACAAAAATACGCCAAAATAAGCAATAAAGACCAGTTTTACTATTCCAGCAGTTTGTGGGCGCGTATTTTGTTCGATTTTGCCATCGCTTACCGTAACGGTGAGTTGGATAAAGACGAGCTGGTGGAAGCGTTGATTCCTTTTTACCATTCCCGGGTGCTTTCCTTTGTCAATAAAACACGCGATTCGGAAATCCGCGAGTCGGAAGAGTATCTGGAAAATATTATGCGCGTGTTTGAAAAGGAAAAATACTATTTGATCGAGCGCTGGCAGAATACCGGCAACGGGCGGGTGTTTTTTAAATAGATTAACGGGGATTTTTCGCTGCGTTCGGGATCATAAAACGTACCTCGCTGTCCTTACGTGGAAGCTCCGCCGGACAGGTAAATATCCATCACAATATGGGTTGGGTTGCCTGTTCTACGCTCGCGTCGTTATCGCAGGCGCCGCAGGCAGAGGGATGTTCGATGCCAAAGTACTCGTGAATATAGGCCTTGCGACAGGTATCCAGTTTGGCGTACAGCATCATTTTGTACAACCGTTCCTGCTCGCGTTTCATTTTAATGTCTAAAAAATCCTGATCCAGCAGACGCGCCGGCAAAGGGCCGGCCAGGCGCAGATTCTTTTCATCCAGACTTCCTTCGGTAACCCCCCAGCGCTCAAAAATATTCAGTACCGTTTCCGTACGGTAATCGCGTCGGTTTTTGTAGGTTAACTGCTCTTTAAAATAATCCAGCCCCTCGGCGTTAATGCGCTCCAGCTGTCCGGCCAGCAATTGGTAGGCGCGGTGGTAAAATTCAGCCGAAGGATTGTTCCATTTGATAAATTCCATGTGAATATTCAGATCCTGTTCGTCGTAAAACAGCAGGCATTGGGCGGGTTTCCCGTCGCGCCCGGCCCGGCCGATTTCCTGGTAGTAGGATTCCAGCGATGCTGGGATTTGGGCGTGTAGTACAAAACGGATGTCCTCTTTATCTACCCCCAAACCAAAGGCGTTGGTCGCCAAAATAAGCTGTCCTTCTTCGCGCATAAATCGTTCCTGCACCCGTTTGCGTTCCTGCGCATCGAGATCGCCGTGATAGGTCAGATGCCGAATACCATGACGACTGAGCAAATCGCTCATACCTTTCAAATCCTTGATCAGAGAAAAATAGATAATGCCTGCGCCGGCATGCTCTTTGCGGAAGCGGATGATGCGCTCCAGCTTTTCTTTTTCACCCCAAACGGTATCGACTCTCAGGAAAAGATTCGGCCGGTTAATGCCCTCGTGAAACAAAACCGTTTCGGCAGAGGATAGCCCGAGCTGGGCGATAATATCTTTTTGAATTTCCGGCGTGGCCGTGGCCGTTAGAGCGATAACGGGCGGATGGTTCAACAGGGCGCGGATATCCTTCAGCCGGGTGTAATCGGGCCGGAAGTCGTGCCCCCATTGACTGATGCAATGCGCCTCATCCACGGCCATTAAACTGATTTCTCTCTGGCGGATCAAGTCCGTAAAATCGTTTTTGCGGAAGCGTTCCGGCGTAACATAGAGCAGCTTATATTGCCCCCGGCGCAAATTCGCATAGCGGTGCTCCCGCTCTTTTTTGCTGAGGGATGAATTAACGAATGTGGCCGCGATGTCTTTACGACGCAGGGCATCCACCTGATCTTTCATTAAGGCGATCAGAGGCGAAATAACTATGGTCAGGCCCGGCAGCAGCAATGCCGGCAACTGGTACAACAACGACTTACCCGAGCCGGTAGGCATAATGGCCAGCACGGATCGTCTCTGCAAAACCTGGTGTATGATTTCTGCCTGCCGTCCGCGAAAGGCGTTAAAACCGAAGTAATGCCGCAGAGCCTCTTCGGGCGTTAAGCCGGTATTTTGTAATGGAGACGTCATGGCTTCAGTTTACTAAAATAGTGGGATTGAAACAACTGCACAACCGCTAAACAAGTTGCGGTACTGTACTGTTTTATGTGTCTCTTTTCGGGGACTGGTATTCCGGCGCCGCGTAAAATAAGGCTTATTCCGAAAGAGAGGTAAATTGCGGCACAGGGCAAAGCCCTGTGGAAAAATAGACGGTTTTATTTAATATATTTGGAAGGGAAATAAAAGAGCGTCTATTCTCACAAATACCCATACGAATCGACACGGATTCTTCTTAATTCTTTGAAGATCAAAAAAATTATTGTATTTTTAACGGTACGGTGCATTGTATAATAAGGAGACAGGCAATGGCTTTCCGGCTAAACGATGAAGAAAAGAAATTTCTGCTTCAACTGGCCCGCAAAACCATAAAAAATTTTCTCGACGGACGGGTGGAAAAAGAGGAAAAGTATTTTTCCGAAAATCTTAAGACCGAAACCGGCGCTTTCGTAACCCTGCACAAACAGGGAGAATTGCGCGGTTGCATAGGCTATGTAACGGGTTTTAAACCGCTGCAGGAAGCCGTACAGGATTTGGCGATCTCGGCCGCTTTCAACGATCCGCGCTTCCCTCCGCTTGCCAAAGACGAATTCGAGCGGATTGATCTGGAAATATCGGTCCTGACGCCGCTGGAACGGGTGAGTTCCATTTCGGAAATAAAAATTGGGCGGGACGGGTTGCTGATAAAGCGGCCGCCCTACGAAGGCCTGTTGCTGCCGCAGGTGGCTACCGAATACGATTGGGATGTACAAACCTTTCTGGAACATACCTGCCGCAAAGCCGGCCTGCCGCCCGACGCCTGGAAGGAAGAAAATACGGAAATCTGGAAATTCTCGGCCATAATTTTTTCCGAAAAAGAAATGGGATTAAACCGATGACAACGGATACACTAACGGAAGGCGCGCGAATAAAACAAGCCCGGCGAGTTACATGGATCGGTATATACTGGAATGTGTTTTTAGTGATAACCAAATTCGTTGCCGGTATTGTGGGAAAAAGTTCGGCGCTTGTTGCCGATGCGGTTCATTCTTTATCCGATTTTGCCGGAGATATTGCCATCCTGGCCGGCCTTAAAATAGCCGGAAAACCGGTGGATGAAACCCACAATTACGGTCACGGCAAATTTGAAACCCTGAGTAATATATTTATCAGCCTGCTGCTGATTTTGGTGGGCATTGGTATTTTCTGGAACGGTATAAGTAATATTGTGGAACACTTTCAGGGTCAGCATGTGGACCGCCCCACCTGGCTGGCGCTGCTGATTGTTGTGTTTTCCATTGTTATCAAAGAAGGCTTGTACCAGTACACAGTGCGGCAGGGGCATGCCCTGAACAGCCCGGCCCTCATTACCAACGCCTGGCATCACCGCACGGACGCCTTTTCTTCCGTGGCTGTTTTGTTTGGCGTTTCGGGAGCCATGTTCCTGGGCGAACGCTGGCTGGTGCTGGACCCGCTGGCCGCCGTTGCGGTAAGTATATTTATATTTAAGGTCGGTTTCGGCTTTTTGTACGAATCTATGAATGAGCTGATGGAAGCATCATTAAGCGCGGAACATCGGGAAGAAATTCTGAATATTGTGGACGATGTTCCCGGCGCAAAATTCCCCCATAACCTGCGTACACGCAAAATCGGCAATACCGTGGCTATCGATATGCATATTAAAGTGAACCCCCGGTTGAGTATCGTGGAGGCACATGATATTGCCACACAGGTGGAAGATCGCCTGAAAGCAGTATATGGGGAAACGGCATTCATATCCATTCATGTGGAACCGGATAGCAACAGTTAATTTTACCGGTTAAGTTATAAGGACTGGGGATGGAATAGAATAAAGACAGGCTTTTAAGATAAATGATAAATATCAATTTCTTCCGGTTTGGCTAAATTAGCGAAAACAACGGTGTCGCTATTGCCGGGCAGGGTGTATTTCCAATCCCCTTTGGCGTTACGGACCACCGAGCCCCACAGCTTGCGTTTTCGCTTTTCCGAGAAGACCTCCCAAAACACGTAGCCGAAAATGGCTGTCTTTCCTCTGAGAAGAAAGGCGGGAATACGCTGCCCTACTTTTACTTCAATATCTTTAACCGACAAAGGCCGGTATTTGAAAAGACGCAGACGGTCTATAAAAAGACTTGTGTAAATGTTATTGTCGTATTCAAGATTATGGATCGATCTTTTTACGCCTCTGCCCAAAACAATATCGTCAAGAATCTCTGTTATTTCCCAATTTTCAAATAAAAACATACAGTCAATTCGTAAATGTAAAAAATTGATTAAACAAAGTAAGGGGACATCTCGCCATCAGAATACATAATAAATAAATATTATCATTAAAGTTATGTGATTGCAGTCACACAGTTATTTTTTTGTTGAAATGTATTGATTTTCAACTATTGTGGATATCTGTGGAAAAGTTGTGGATAAGTGAAAAATTTTTATACTGAATTGGATCATCTCAATTCCATTTTTTTACCAAACCAAAGGCATTTGTGAAAAATATGCATCTAACTTATTTAAAAATAATCAGATAAACCACCCGTTTTAAAACAAACTTAAAGCACCTCTTTAAAATCAATCAATTCTAAACCCAAAAAGAAATGTTTTGCCGTCATGTGGATAAATACAAAAAAATACAGTCTTTTTCGAAAATAAATCCATTACGGGAAGATATGAATTTGCGTAAAATGAGTGTGCTTCGTAATATGCAGAGATGATTCTGGTGTGTAGTATTATTCTTTCAACCGGCCTCCCGGCCACGAAATCAGAATCCGAATCACCTTTGTATTCGACGATGATACCATGCAGAAAGGGATAAAATGAATCAACCCCATTCAGCTCAGGCCCGCGGTTTTTTTCATCCTGCCGGCAAGCCTTACCGGTTTGTCATTCTTTTTTTTGTTTCGATGCTCACTTTTGGTAGTTATTTTGCTTATGATATTATCGGAGCGATTGCTCCCAGATTGGTGGAAGAACTGGGTGCGGCCCGCGGAACGGTAGGCGCCTTTTATACCGTTTACAGCATTGCTGCCATCATTTCGGTTCTGTTGGGCGGATTTCTTATCGATTATCTGGGTACGAGAAAAGCCAGTATGCTGTTTTCCGTTCTGGTTTTTATTGGAGCTGCTCTGGTAGCTCTTGCCAACAGTATAGAAGTTCTGTTTATCGGGCGTTTCATTTTTGGGGCCGGTTCCGAACCACTGGTTGTGGCTCAGAGCGCCATTTTATCACGCTGGTTCAAAGGCAAGGAATTAGCGTTGTCCTTCGGAATTGCCCTTACCGT
This sequence comes from Caldithrix abyssi, assembly GCA_011369465.1. Taxonomy (GTDB): domain Bacteria; phylum Calditrichota; class Calditrichia; order Calditrichales; family Calditrichaceae; genus DRQG01. The sequence continues at coordinate 34,001 of DRQG01000072.1, read as the reverse complement.
GAGTCGTCTTGGTACGTTATTTAGTTTCAATATGGGCGAACTCATCGCCACCCATTACGGAGGCTACAAATATGCGCTGATCGCAGCAACTTTATTCTGCCTGATTTCCCTTATTGCCAATCTGGTTTATATTATTATGGATCGCCGTGGTGAAAAAATACTTCAGCTGGAAGATGAGGGCGCCGAAGAAAAAATCGATTTTTCGGTCGTCAAAAACTTTAAGGCCTCATTTTGGTATATAGCCATGTTGTGTGTTTTGTTTTATTCGGCCATTTTCCCCTTTACAGCCCTCTCCACCGACTTTTTCGTTGATAAGTGGCAAATTGCCAAAGTCGCCGAGAGCAGCGGCGGCTTTTTTGCCCAGGCTTTTAATAATTTTCTGCACATGTTCAGCACGGCAGGGGGAATTTCATCCATTATCATCTTTGCCTCAATGGTTTTTGCGCCCTTTGCCGGGCATCTGGTGGATAAAGTGGGACGCCGGGCCAGCCTGATGATTGTCGGTTCCATTTTGCTTATTCCGAGTTATTTGATGCTGGCGCTTACGAATATATATCCGGCTTATTCTATGATAATTCTGGGCGCCGCTTTTGTGTTGGTACCGGCAGCGATGTGGCCCTCTGTGCCTTTGATTGTAAAAAAAGAACAGGTCGGAACGGCCTTCGGGCTGATAACCTTTATCCAGAACATCGGACTGGCTTTATTCCCTTATTTAAACGGCAAACTGCGCGACGTAACCCATAGTTATACGGCCAGCATGTTGATGTTTGCCAGTTTGGGAATATTCGGTTTAATATTTGCATTTCTGTTAAAAAAAGCGGACAGCAGGGAATCAGGGATTTTGGAGCGGGCAGAATAAATGATATTAGGGCTTATTTCGGATACGCACGGCCGGGTACCGGCAGAGGTGTTTAAATATTTAAAAGGAGTGGATCGCATTATTCACGCCGGCGATATCGGCGATGAACAAGTGATTACAGAATTAAAAACTCTGGCTCCGGTTATTGCCGTTTACGGCAATGTGGATGGTTTTCCGTTGGTTTCGCATCTGGATCGTATTCGGTTTTTTACATTGGAGAAAACACGTTTTTGCTTAACCCACATCATAGGAACGCCAAAGGCCTTTTCCTATGAACTGTTCCGTATAAACCGGGAAGTGGATGTGGTCATCTTTGGCCATACGCATATTGCCGAAAAAACGGAGCATAACGGTATTTTGTATGTAAACCCGGGAAGCGCTTCTCATCCAAAGCACGGTAAACAGAAATCCGTGGCAATTATGGACGTTACAGAAGGACAACTCGATATTCGATTTATTTACTATTAAAGCCATCGTTTAATGGGCTATTCTTCGATCACGAAATAAAATAAAAATCGCCGCGTTTGTGGGGCGGCGATTTCATAGAAATGCTGTGGCGGGTCTAATCCTGCCGCATTGCTTCCGATTTAGCCATACACTTCTTTTTCGTTGCATTTGCAAACGGCCACCTGACGCTCGGCGAAACGATGGGCGCCCTCCTTTTTGGAAGCTACCGTATCCACTGCGAGAACATAAGAATAGATCTCGCCGCAAACAGGGCAGGATTTTCCGTGTTTAGCCATTTTTGCCGTTTTACTGGCAAAATCCTGTTTCTTTGCCATTTATCCTCCGTTTTTAGTATTTATTTTTAAAAATCGTTTAACCGCATAACTAAAAATGCGGCTAAAATCCTGAAGCTGATTCTTATCGGCTTCGGAATATTTATTTATGGTTATATCTTCCAACGTGATCAATCCTACCGCATTTCCATTCAGCTGAATGGGAACGGATAAAAAGGATTTGATATCGTAATTGGTTTTTTCCTCTTTGGTAAATCGCGGAATAAAGTATTCACCTTTGTCTATGTTATCAATTAAATAGGGTTTATTTTTGGATATCACCCAACCGTTCAATCCGTCTTCCAAAGAAAATTCGTACCCTTTTTTGAAAGGATCATCTATACCGACCGCTTTTTTTATAACAGCCGTTGCCGCATTACCACCCCTCTCCTCTATAAAGGCGATGGTCAGTTTGGATGCTTCAAATCTGTTTACCAATACAGTACTCATTGTCTCGACGCATTCTTCAAAATCCTGCGCACCATTAAGAGTGTTGGCAATATCCAATAAACTTTTTTCTCCGGCCAATGCGGCAGCAATCCCGTTTATTTGCAAAAATTTGCGTAACGCGGTTATAATATTGCCGTTTATTGTTTCGAGAAGCGGAATATCTTCACTGTTAAAAGCATTAGGTGTTTTGGAATCGAAAATAAAGTAAAGGTAGTCCTGTTCCGCAACGGTGCTTTTTATCGCCAGCAGAGAACGAGGTTTGTATTCATCATCTTTGTAAAAAGGAAGCAGATTGGCTGCCGGTTGAATATCTTTTTCGATTAATACATCCTTGCCCTGATCGAGCAGGTTAAACAACATCTCCGGCTGCCGGTCATCGTGCGTCGCAATATATGAGAGTTGTTTTTTGTGTAACAGTTTAATCGAACCTCTTCCGTTATATAAATACAGATACCCATTGTTGGGTAAAATAAGATTCCAGATAACGGAGAACTCATTTAACACAAATCGCAATGCATCGTTGTCCTGTTCCAAAACAGTATGCAGAGATAATTTTTCAAAGATCGTCCGGCTTCTGCCGGTATCCGCTTGGGAATCCGGCCTGACATCGGTTTCCCGGGGGCTTTCCGGCAATGTTTCTCTCTCACGATTGCCAGTTGCTTTCCAGATGTCGTATAAAAAATAAGAAACGCCGCTAAAAATCAGCAGCTTAAAGATAATATTTCCGGCAACACCCAAAAAACCAAATTGGACAAATATGCCGACAATTGCCAATACATACAAAAGGATGTACTTTCTCACAGAAGTTTATCCCCAAAAATCAACAAATTTAATCAAATATATGGATATAGCCAAATTTTTTAACAGTAAACCCCAAAAGGGTGAGTTGATATATATGTGGTGAAAAAGAACGGCATCTCCGGTACGGTCTTTTCTTTGGTTCCGTGCCGGATTATATTTAATTGAGTAGCGGCCAAATCGGCACGATCTCAACGTGTTATTTTTCGATAAGATTGATATTTCTTTCTTCGATATTCTTGGCCGGTTTTATGCTGTCTGCCGGGGCAGATTTGTCATTCCCTGTTTCGTCGTTTTTAACAAACTGAGCCGGTTGAGTTTGGTTGACGGTTCGTTGAACATTTTTAACAGGAACTTTGCTTGTGTTGATCTGAACCGGTGTTTCCGTTAACTGGACGGAAACAAACATGTACACAGCAACCAAAATCGCTGCACCGGATAAACCGTAAGACCAGGAGGAGCGCCAGCGGACAGACCAACCGGAATGGTCTAAATGAATGATCCGGTCTCTTAACTGCCGGTCAAAATCGCTTGAAGGGCTGACAGAAGAAACAGACTGCATGCGTCTCATAATGGTTTCGACCTGAGAAACAACCTGTCTGCAATCGGGGCAGGAAGTCAGATGCTCTTCCACAAGAGACACATCGTTTGGAGCAAGATTGCCTTCAATAAAAGCAGAAAGTTCTTTCTTTACCGTATCACAAGAAATCATAGGTGTACTCCGTTACAAATGTTGATTGGACCATGAAGCATTTTTATACCCCAGAGCACACCAAGCTCAAGCTAACTGTTTAAGCAATTATTATGCGGAATTTGTAAAACCGCGCTAATCGATTTGTTAAATCAAGTGTTACAGTAGCAAAAGTCTCTTATTGATGTCCTCTGTGGTTGAACTATCGTTTAGTTATCTATGATCAAGTCTTTCAGATCTTCCTGCAGCTTTAACCGGGCTCTGTTAACACGCGATTTAACCGTACCCAACGGTATGCCTACAATTTCTGCGATTTCTTCATAGGAAAAGCCCTGCATATCGCGCAAGACGATCACCTCTTTAAATTTGGGTGAAAGTTTGTTTACGGCATCCTGGATAATATCATCTGTCAATACCGAGTTTGCCGCTTTTTCCGGACTTTCGTTCAAATCGGGAATATCATAATCCTTATCGGTACCGGTAAAATTACTTATGGAAAAAAAGCTGCGCCGTCTGCGTTTGCGTAGTTCCGTTTTAGCCAGGTTGCCGGCAATGGTATAAATCCAGGTAGAAAACCTGGCAATTTCTTTGTAATAGTGTTTATTTTTAAATAAACGCAGAAAAGTTTCCTGAACAATATCTTCCGCTTCCGTACGATCGCCCAAAAAACGAAAAACGAAATTCAATAACGGATCTTTATACCGTTTTACCAAAATGTCAAAAGCGTAATTGTCACCTTGCTGAAATCGATGTATCAGTTCTTCATCCGTAGGATCGTTTCCGCGGTGCAGTTCGCTGCCGTCAGGTTTCATTATAAAATCGTCTCTTTTTACACGATAAAATGGATATAGTTCCCGTTTTTTTATTATTTATAAAATACTATACGGATTTAAAGCCTGCAAATTTTAAAACAGAGCATTTGCAGCAAAGAGGTCTCGGCAACGGAGGACGTTTTTGCCTGAATATCCGCATCCTGCAAGTAACCAATCACACTTTTGATTTGACCAAAATTTGTTTTGGATAAACCGGCTGCTATACCCCGATACTGGAATTCACTGATATGCATTTGTTCGCGGATTTGAGCCGGAGTAAATCCCTTTTGGCGATAAAAAGCGGCCAGAAGAAGTTTGCGATAGAAGGCAAACAGAATCGATATAAGCATAGTAATACTTTGGCCGCTGCGCATTAAATGAGAACCGATCAACAAACTTCTTTTGAGGTCTTTTTTGGAAAGGGCTTCCTGAAGAGCGAATACATTAAACTGCCTGGAAATTCCGGTAATCTGTTCCACATCTTCCGCCAAAATGGAACGATCGTCGATTTTGTAATTGAAAATTTTTGCCAATTCCTGCTCAATAGCAAGCAGATTGGTGCCCAGATGATCGGCTAACAGATGAACGGCGGCTCCCTCTATGGAATATCCCTGTTCCTTGCACAGGGATTGTATCCATCCGCCGATCTGACTTTCATAAACGGGTTTGCACTCCACAGTGAGGGCAGATTCCCGGATTGTACGAAACAATTTATTCTTTTTATCTTCGGCAGCGCTTAGTACCAGGCAGGTACTGGCCGGAGGGTTTTTGAAATATTTAAGAAAACTCTCTTCGTCGGAAACCGGCATACGCTGAAATTCCCGCGCAATGACCAGTTTACGATCGCCCAGCATGGGGTAGTCCAACGCGGCAGTAAGCAGCTGGCCGGCGTCGTTTTCGGTCCCGTACAAAATAGTCAGATTTAAGTCTTTGCTGCCCTGGTCGGGAAAAACTGCGCTGACCAGTTGTTCGATAATGCGGTCATGGAAATATTTTTCGGGTCCCACCAAAAAATAGACCGGCGCAATTTTACCTGCTCGAATATCTTTTATAACTTGATTGTAACTCGCAGCCATTGTGCATCCTGTCCGTTATTTGAGTAATTTCACAAATTTACGGTTAAAGAGCAATCCTGCCAATAAAATTAGCGCCCATTGTAAAAGAGTGGTGCCAAAGCTGTACACCTCAAGCGGATTCCACCAGGAATCGGGATACCATTGTACGGACTGCCACAGCCACCAGACCAGCATGGATACAAATTCCAGCGGCAGCAGGACGTAGAATAAGAATTTAAACAGTAGGGGCAGCCAGTTTGGATTATATTCCGGTTTCAGATATTCCCGAATGAAGGTTTCCGCGCCAATTTTTATTACGGCAAAGGTGAAGAAAAAACCACTCAGCAGCAGTCCCAATCCCCAAACCCAATCCTGATTGTTGAAGAAATCAAGAGAAACTGCCGAAGGCGCACCAATGAGCAAGGTAAAAATAGACACCAGCAAAACCGCTTTTTTACGGCTTAGTCCGAAATCCAACAGCAGACGCACGGCCAGCTCGATCATGGAAATGAGGCTGGAAAGGGCGGCGAAGAAAAGAGCCAGGAAAAATACAGAGGCGAATAAAGCGCCCGCCGGCATGTGGTTAAACAATTGAGGAATAACAATAAAAGCCAAACCCTGATTGCCCGATGCCAATCCTTCCATTGCCGCCTCGGTTGAAGCGCTGAGCGCAAAAACGGTGGGGATGATGGCCAAACCGGCGATGATGGAGGCCAGATTGTTGCCAAGTCCGGCTAAAAAGGAGTTGCCGACAATCTTTTCGTCGGCACGAGCATAGATAGCGTAGGTTAGCAAAAGACCCCAACCGGCTCCGGTTGACCAGGCCGATTGAGACAGCCCCTCCAGCCAGATTTTATAATGGCCTAACTCCTGCAGATCAAAATTAAAAAAATAGGCCAGGCCTTTTTCCGCCCCGTTTAGTGTAAGCGCTTTTACGGCCGCCACTACAAGCAGGATGAAAAGCAACGGTACGATAATTTTTGAAAACCGTTCGATACCGTGCACAATGCCGCGGTAAATTATCAAAGCGCCGATAGCGATGGCTACAAAATGATAGAACAGCGGCTGGTAAATAGAAGCAGTGTATTCCGTCCAGTAGGCGGAGTGATCGATAGTTGCAAGTTGTCCGCTGACAGCCATCGCAAAATATTTGAGGCTCCAGCCGGTTACCACGGAATAGTAGAACAAGATGGCTGTAGTACAGACACCCACAAACCAGCCCATCCAGGCAAAACGTTCGCCCAGGGCCTGCTTAAAAGCCCCAATCGTACCGTATTTGGTTTTCTTGCCGATGGAAAATTCAACAATAAGCAAAGGGATAGACCACAAAAACAAAAACAACAGCCAGGGGATCAAAAATGAACCGCCGTACTGCCCGGCCAGTCGTGGGAAACGCCAGATATTACCGGCGCCGATGGCCATGCCGATAGTAGTCGCCACCAGCCCGAATCGTGAAGTGAAAGATTCCGTTGCTTTAGCCATTTTAGCCGTCTTTTTATGGTTTTTCTTTTAAATGTATTGGTTTAATTGTTATTATGGCGCCGCCGAATGTCACCCTGAGCTTCGTCGAAGGGTGAGCTTAGCCTGCCTCGACTTGTCGGGGTCGAAGGGTGGCGCGTCCTGGTTCGACACGGCTCACCATGACGCTTGTCATTATGGAATTTATTCCCCTTCACTCTATCCCGCATAATACCAGATCAGACCGCTTAGCGCTACGGCAAAACAGTAGTACCCAAACCATTGCAATTTACCTTTTTTAACCACATCCAGCAGCCAGATAATAGCCAGGTAACCGGACACGGCCGCCATAAGAGTGCCGACCAGCATATTCAGCATTTCCCCCGAAGAGGGCGGGGCGGCCAGCAGATCGTTCAGTTTTAAAACCACCGCGCCCAAAATGGCCGGGATGGACATCAGAAAAGAAAAGCGGGCAACATCTTCGCGGTTCAAACCCAGCGCCATGCCGGTAAAAATAGTGCTGCCGCTGCGTGAGATACCGGGCATAATGGCAAAAGCCTGGGCCACGCCGATCAAAAAAGAACGGCCGTAGCTGAAATCAACATCTTTTTGGCGCAGAAATTGGGTGCCCCACATCAGGAACGCCGTAATAAACAGCATAAAAAAGACCAGCAGAATACTGTCGAAAAAAGATTCCACGACATCTTTAAAGAAAAGTCCTACAATAACGGCAGGAATCGTCGCAACGATAATGTATAAATCCCAGTTAAGATATTTTTGCAGTTCCGCATCCGAATGATCCTTTTTTATCCAGATCACATACGGCGCGCTAAGCATACGTTTCAGTTCATAGCGGAAAGCAACCAGCACGGATAGCAGCGTCCCGAAGTGAACGAAAACTTCGAAGGCAATTCCCTGTTCCTTAAAATTCAGTATTTCGGCAAAAATAACCAAATGCCCCGAGCTGGAAACCGGTAAAAATTCGGTCAATCCCTGAATCAGCCCCAATAACAGCGCTTTTAAAAGTTCCACGATGGTCTTCCCTGTTAATATGTGGCAGGCGTGCGAAATTAAAACCATCAATATATTCAATTTACAACTATGTAACAATAGCAAAAAAGCAGCAAAAAATAAAAAAACTTGACTGAATAAAATTAATAAATTATATTCGCGAATAATAAATGACTGAAAGTCAGTATATTAAACGGAGTTAAATTTGGGCATAGCGGAACGCAGAGAACGGGAGAAGGAACGACGACGCAATGAAATAATCGATGCGGCGGAAAAAGTATTCTTTGCCAAAGGCTTAGCTAATGCCACCATGGATGACGTGGCGGAAGAAGCGGAATTGAGCAAAGGTACGCTGTATCTGTATTTCAAAAACAAAGAAGAGCTTTACCTGGCCATCAACAGGCGGGGTTTGGAAATATTGGAGAAGATGTTTATAGATGCGGCGGCGCAGGCCCAAAGCGGTCTGGAAAAAGTATATGCTATCGGTCAGTCCTATTTTCGCTTTCAAAATCAGTATTCCGATTATTTTAACGCCATGATTTACTATGAATCCCATCAAATTGATTTTAGCGAAGATAACTCCTGCGCCATGGCCTGTGACCAACAGGGGGAAAAGACACTCCGGGTTTTGGTCGAAGCAATTGAAAGCGGTATAAAGGACGGGACGATTCGGCCTGATGTGGAGCCCATGAAAACGGCCCTCGTGTTGTGGGGTCAGTCCACGGGTATTATGCAGATTTGCTCACTGAAAGGCGTACATATTGAGGAAGAGCACAACATAAATCCGGACGATATCATCGATCTTTCTTTTGACTTAATAAAAAGAGCGCTGCAAAATTCAAAGGATAAGAAATGATGAGAACACATCTTATTCGGTTTGCACTATTTTTTCTGCTTGTCGTTTACGTCCGGGCGGGAGACTATTCGCGCTATCCCGTTTTGGACGCCTATATCAAAGAGGCTTTGCAGAACAATCTGGCTTTAAAACAAAAGCAATTCGATTTCCGCAAAAGTATGCAGGCTTTGCGTGAAGCGCGCGGGATGTTTTATCCTTCCGTCGGTATCGAAGCGCGTTACTCCCGTGCCGGAGGCGGACGAACCATCGACTTTCCGCTGGGTGATTTGATGAATCCGGTTTATCGCACACTCAACGACATCCTGGTCGGTATCGGTCAGCCGCCGCGGCCGTTTCCCACTCTGGAGAACCAAACCATTCCCTTTTTGCGCGAACGCGAGCATGAGACAAAAATCCGCGCCGTTCAACCGGTTTTCCAGCCTGCCCTGTATTACAACTATAAAATTAAGAGCAACCTGCAGCAGATAAACGAAAACGAAGTAGCGGTTTATACCCGGCAGCTCATTCAGGATGTAAAGAAAGCATATTTTAATGTACTCAAAACGGAATACCTGGTGCGGTTGATGCGGCAAACCGCCGAAGTTGTGCAGGAAAATTTACGCGTCAGCCAAAAACTTTACGAAAACGACAAAGCGACCCGCGAAGTCGTGTACCGGGCGGAAACGGAGAAAAGTAAAATAGAGCAAAGCATTCTGGAAGCTAAAAATCAGAGACAGATTGCTGCTTTTTATTTCAACTTTTTGCTCAATCGTCCGCTGGATAAGGCCATCACTTTGATCGACGATCTAAAACTGGATACCTATCTCATCCCGGAAGCGGAACAAGCCTGGCGCGAGGCTCTGAAACGACGGGAAGAATTAAAACAATTGGAAGAAGCGGTAAACGCCGCGGACTATTCCGGCAAAATAGCCGCTTCATCTTTTCTGCCGGCGCTCAATCTGGTGGCCGATTTCGGCTATCAGGGCGAAGAATACAGATTTGGTAAAGAAGATGATTTTTGGATGGTTTCCGGCATTCTGCAATGGAATCTTTTCCGCGGCTTTCAGGACGACGCCCGCCGTCAACAGGCGGTAATGGAAAAGAAAAAGCTGGAAACACAATTGCAGGAATTCAGGATGCAGATTCGCTTGCAGGTTCAGAAGGCGGTGAATCGGGTAATCACGGCAAAAAAATCAATCCGGGTTGCCGAAGACCGTGTAAACAGCGCCAGGGAATCGTTCAAAATTGTCAATAAAAAATATAAAGAAGGAATGGCCGCGCATATCGAGTATCTGGACGCCCGCATAACCATGACCAGAGCGGAAGTGAACCGCTTAATTGCCTATTATGAATATTTGATTTATCAGGCTGAGCTGGAGCGGGTTACAGCCGCTTTATCGCTGGAAAACTTTAAAGAGGATGCAAAATGAAAGTTTCTTTAACCATTTGGTTTGTTTTGATCTTTTTGCTTATCAGCGCCTGTTCCAATCACCGGGAACAAAAGCCGCTGACCCAAAAGATACGGGTTAAAACAGCGCCTGTTGTCCGCAAAACCATCGCCCCGCCTCTTCATGCTTCAGGCATTCTGGCTCTGAAAGATGAGATCAAACTGGCTTTTAAAACTGGCGGTATCATCAAACGAATTTTCGTTGATGAAGGTCAGGAAGTCAAAAAGGGCGCTTTGTTGGCCCGACTGGACCTGGCCGAAATAGAGGCCCGTAAAAATCAGGCGCAGAGCGCTTATCGAAAAGCCGAGCGCGATTTTAAACGGGTGAGCCGACTTTATGCGGATAGTGTGGTTACTTTCGAACAGCTGCAAAATGCCCAAACCGCCCTGGATGTGGCCGGGTCCAATCTGCGCATTGCCGAATTCAATCTAAAACACTCGGCCATTTACGCGCCTTCCAATGGTAAAATATACAAAAAACTTTTTAATGAGGGCGAAATGGTCAACCCGGGCATGCCGGTGCTCATTTTCGGCAACGAGGCCAGCGGCTGGATCATAAAAACCGGATTGGCTGACCGTGATATCCTGCAAATACAACTCGGCGACAGCGCGCGCATCCAATTTGATCCGTATCCGAACCAATGTTTCTCAGCGGTGGTTTCCGAAGTGGCGGCGGTCGCCAGTCCCAAAACCGGACTGTATGAAGTGGAAATCCGTTTGATAAACCCCTCCCGCCCGCTGCTTTCGGGTTTTGTCGGACGTATCGACATTTTTCCATCAAAGAGAGAAACCGTGTGGATGATTCCCGTTGAATCGCTTCTGGAAGGTAAGGGCATGACGGGCAAAGTATATGCACCCGCCGATGACGAAAAAAGCGTACGCTTAATAGAGGTGCAAATCGCCTACATTCTGGACGGCCGGGTTGCCGTACGTAAAGGGTTGGAAAACACCAGTCAGGTTATAACAGCCGGTGTGTCCTATCTGGATAAGAACAGTAGCATTGAAATCATACGTTAATAATAAGGAGAATAATACATGTCACATACATCACCGCAAACCGTATTGATTACCGGCGCTTCTACGGGTATCGGATACGAACTGGCCAAACTGTTTGCCCGCGACCGCTATAATTTGGTTCTGGTGGCGCGCAACCGGCAAAAATTAGAGGAGCTGGCTTCACTTCTTCAAAAAGAATATCAGGTAAACACAACGGTTATTGATAAGGATTTATCTCTAACTGACAGTCCGCAGGAATTATACGACGAGATAAACAACCAAGGTATCGATATCGACATTCTGATAAATAACGCTGGCTTCGGCGCATACGGCGCTTTTGCCGAAACGGACTGGGCGAGGGAAGCCAAAATGAGCCAGCTTAATATGATCAGCCTGGCGCATTTAACCAAGTTGTTTTTGCCGTCTATGCTGGAAAAAGGGCGGGGTAAAATAATGAATGTTGCTTCGACGGCGGCCTTTTTACCGGGGCCTTTTATGGCGCTCTATTATGCCAGCAAAGCCTTCGTGCTGTCTTTCTCGGAAGCTCTGAATAAAGAACTGGAAGGCAGCGGCATTACCGTTACCGCGCTTTGTCCGGGCGCTACGGAAACCGAATTCAGTAAAAGGGCTAAAATGGAGAAAGCCCGCCTGTTTGCCAGCAATCTCATCGTGATGATGTCTGCCGCAGAAGTAGCCCGGCAGGGTTACGTTGGATTTATGAAAGGTAAACCGGTTATTGTAACCGGCCTTTCCAATAAGGTCATGACGCTCGGTATTCGCTTCAGTCCGCGCAGCTGGGTGCTTGGCCTGGTGCACTGGATTATGAGCAAACGTGAAGGATAGGATAAAAGGCCTTATTAGCATAGGGATTATAAAATGAAACTGCCCAAACTGGCTATTGAAAATCATCAGTTTACGCTAACACTCATTGCCTTGCTGGTACTTTTTGGTCTGGTGTCGTTTTTTACCATGCCCCGTTCGGAAGACCCGCAGGTGACGCCCGCCGGCAGCAGTATTATTGTTTTGTACCCCGGCGCCAGCCCGGCAGATATGGAAGAGCTGATTATGGAGCCGCTGGAAGAATCCATCAACGAGCTGGAGGACATCAAGTATATAAAATCGTACAGTTGGGACGGTTTGGCGGTAATCGCCGTGGAATTCCTGGCCGGCAGCGACCCGGACGATAAGTATTCCGATGTGGTACAAAAGGTGAATAAGGTGCGCAGCTCCTTACCGCAAGCGGCTCAAAACATCGAGATCGAGAAGTGGAGCATTACGGATGTACAGGTGATGCAAATTGCTCTGGTATCCGATGTGCTGCCCTATGCCCGCATGGAAGCTGAGGCCGACCGGCTTAAAAACCTGCTGGAACGAGTACCCGGCGTTAAGCGGGTAAAAACCTGGGCCTATCCGCAGCAGGAAGTGCGCATTGCACTCGACCTGCAAAAAATTGCTTTATGGCGTATTCCGGTCGGGCAGGTCATCGATGCTCTGCGCAGTGCCAATCAAAATATTCCCGGCGGATATATCGATATAGGCCCCAAACGTTTCAATATCAAAACAAGCGGTTCGTATAAAGATTTGGACCAAATTAAAAATACGATTATCTCCGGCGCTAACGGACAGGTGGTTTATTTAAAAGATGTGGCCGATGTATCCTTTGCTTACGAAGATCAAAGCTATTTCGCTCGCTTTAAAGGAAAACGGGCTGTCTGGGTCACCTTAAGTCAAAAAAAAGGGACCAATATTTTTGATATCCGCCGGGCCGTGGCGCAAAAAATAGATGAATTCAAGAAAAAGCTTTCGCCATCCCTGCGCCTGGAGATTGCCTTTGACCAGTCGGAAAGCGTCCAGCGCCGCATTGACGGCTTTTTCAGTAATCTATTACAGGGATTGGTTCTGGTCGGGTTGGTTGTGTTGCTTGCCGTTGGTTTGCGGGCTTCCGGTATTGTGATGCTGGCCATTCCCTTTTCCATCTTAATCGGTATCGGTTTTGTGGATTTAAGCGGCTTCGGTCTGGAACAGCTTTCCATTGCCGGGCTGGTTATCGCTTTGGGCCTGCTGGTTGACAATGCCATCGTCGTTACGGAAAACATCTCGCGTTTTATGAAAATGGGTTATAAAAATGAAGAAGCCGCGGTTAAAGGAACCGGTCAGGTGGCCTGGGCTATTGTCAGTTCCACGGCCACAACGGTTTTAGCCTTTGTTCCTATGATGATGATGCGCAACATTACCGGCGATTTTATCCGCAGTATGCCGATAACGGTAGTCTATACCTTAACCGCTTCGCTGCTTATATCGCTTATGCTGACGCCCTACCTGTCGGCCCGTTTTTTCACCCGCGAAACCTGCTGCAAAGAAAGCCGTCTTCGCCAGTTTTTAAATCGTTTGGTGGAAACCCGTTACCGGAAAACGCTGGACATTGCCTTAAAGAAACCCGTTTTTGTTCTCATCGCAGCGGGTGTGTTGTTTTTTACCAGCATCGGATTGTTTGCGCTGGTCGGTATCAGTTTCTTTCCCAAAGCGGAGAAACCGCAGTTTTTTATAAACATCACTCTGCCCGAAGGAACTTCCCTGGATGAAACCAAACGTGTTTCCGATTACGTGCAATCTCTTTTGGATCAGCGGGAGGAAATCCGCCATTACGCGGTAAATATAGGGCATGGCAATCCCCGGGTTTATTATAACGCCATTCCCCGGCGAACCAACAGCCGCTTTGCCCAAATTTTTGTGGAATTAAAACAGGACAAGAAGCATTTGTACGCTCCCCTGCTGGATACTCTGCGCGCCAGCTTTTCCCGCTATGCCGGCGCAAAAATCGAAGTGAAGGAATTGCAGCAGGGGCCGCCGGTGGAAGCGCCCATCGCCATTCGGGTTTTGGGAGAAAACCTGGATGAACTGCGCCGTATTTCGCTGGATGTGGAAAAGATGATTGCCGAAGAAACGGGAGCGGTCAATATTTACAATCCTCTGGCCTCCGCGAAAACGGATTTGCGGGTTAAAATTAACCGCGACAAGGCCGGTCTGCTGGGCGTCCCGCTGGCTGAGATCGATCGAACCGTACGGATTGCCATTGCCGGTATGCCGGTTTCCACCTATCGGGATGCCGAGGGCAAGGCGTATAACCTAGTTGTACGTCTGCCGATAGAGAACAAATCGCGTTTGTCCGACCTGGACAAAGTGTATGTGAATTCCGTTTTGGGCGAAGAAATTCCTCTTAAACAACTGGCGCAAATCGATTTCACCGCTTCGCCCATGCAGATTAACCATTATAATCTTGAACGCAGCGTTACGGTTACGGCAGACGTTTGGGGATCATATTCCGTTGACGGCATCACCCGAAATGTTATTGAAAAACTGAACCGCTATGACTGGCCGAAAGGTTACCGCTACGCTATCGGCGGCGAGCTGGAAAGCCGCGAAGAATCATTCGGCGGGATGCTGCAAGCTATTATAATAGCCATTATTGGCATCTTTGCCGTTCTGGTTTTGCAGTTTCGTTCTTATATGCAGCCCCTGGTTGTTTTTAGCGCCATTCCTCTGGCGATAATCGGTTCCGTTATGGCCTTATTAATCACCGGTTATACGTTTTCCTTTACCGCTTTTATCGGACTGGCCAGTCTGGTCGGTATTGTGGTAAACAATTCGATCATCCTGGTGGATTATACCAATCAGTTGCGCAGCGAGGGGAAATCCATTATCGAGGCTTTAAAGACGGCCGGCGAAACGCGTTTTATTCCGATCATATTAACTACGGCAACTACCGTAGGCGGGCTTCTACCTTTAACCTTACGCGGTGGTACCCTATGGGCGCCCATGGGCTGGACGATTATCGGCGGTTTGCTGATGTCCACCTTTCTAACCTTGATTGTCGTACCGGTATTGTATAAACTGTACACAAAAGAAAACGAACCTACTTAAATCAGTCGCAATACCTTATGGACGGCGGTTACAGTGCCGGAAGAGTGTGCACGTAGAAAACAAAGATTGTGTCCGGAATTTCATACTTAATATATTTTGTGTCCGATAAAAATTAATTTGTCGGACACAAATAAATTTGTGTATATTTCACCAGACACAAAAAGGGAGCGGCAAGTGCATCCTTACATTTCGAAAAAACTTCCCCCGGAAAACATAAATTATAAAAAGTTAATCCGTCTGGTTGGCGAAGCGAATGCCGCTTTAGCCCGTTATGACGGCCTGTTGCAGGCGGTTGTTAACCCGGAAATTTTATTATCGCCGTTAACGACCAACGAAGCCGTTCTTTCTTCTAAAATAGAAGGCACTCAGGCTACGATGGATGAAGTATTGCGGCATGAAGCCGGTTTACAGATAAACGAAGAACAAAAACGCCTTGACATCCAGGAAATCGCAAATTACCGTTCTACATTGATTCAGGCAGAGAAAGAGTTGGAGTTACGTCCGTTAAATCTGTTTTTAATCCGTCAGATGCACAAAGAATTGATGTCCGGAGTCCGAGGCGCAAAAAGTGAGCCGGGCAAGTTTCGTGAAAGGCAAAACTGGATTGGTAAGCCGGGAACGCCTATGGACCAAGCTGTATATATTCCACCCGAGCCGCACCTGTTGCCTGCCGCTTTGTCTGAACTGGAAACATATATCCTATCCGATGATGAAGATGTTCTGATCCAATCGGGAATCATTCACGCCCAGTTTGAATTAATTCATCCGTTTTTAGACGGAAATGGAAGAATCGGACGATTGTTGATACCATTGTTCCTTTTTTATAAAAGGCGTTTAACGCGGCCTATGTTTTATCTTAGTGAATATCTGGAAGAAAAACGTGATGAATATTATGCCCGATTAAGGGATATCTCCGAATCGGATAACTGGAATGCGTGGATAACTTTTTATTTGGAAGCGGTCAGGAACCAGGGCCAAAGAAACATCCGTCGAATTGAGCGCATACTGGAATTGTACAAAACAACAAACAAGCGCATACGGGAACTGACACGAACCCAGTACAGTATGGAAATTACCGATGCTCTGTTTTATAAGCCCATATTCAGAACTTCGGATTTGCAAATCCGGACGAAAATACCCAAGCAGACTCTGATGCCAATCCTTAAACGATTAATAACTGCAGGTATTCTTGTTACTGTAAAACAGGCGAAAGGAAGCAGCCCTGCTATCCTGAAATTTCCGGAACTTCTGATTATCACGGAAAAGGAATGATTGGAAATAGCAATAACAGGAAAAAAGTTACGAATCTTAAACTTAGATAACAGGAGTCATCGTGACCAATTTAAAACAACTTATACTTATGTTGACCGTTCTACCCCTGTTTTCCTTTGCTCAGCACATTAACGGCGAGCCGTTTACCCATACCTTTTCCATTGTCGCTTATGACGCCGAAAAAGGTGAAATCGGGGTGGCTGTCCAGTCGCATTGGTTTTCGGTGGGCTCCATTGTAGCCTGGGCCGAGCCGGGCGTGGGCGCGGTGGCTACCCAATCCCTGGTCAACGTATCCTTCGGACCACGCGGTTTGCAGTTAATGAAAGAGGGAAAGAAGCCCAAACAGGCCTTAAAAGAACTGCTGCAAAGCGATGAAGGCAGCGCTTTCCGCCAGGTGGCGCTGATCAATGCCCGGGGCGAAGTGGCCGCCCATACGGGTGAAAAGTGCATTGCCGATGCCGGTCATATTGTAGGGAAAAACTACTCGGTGCAGGCAAATATGATGCTCAATAAAAAAATAGTCCCGGCCATGTCCAAAGCCTTTGAAAAGGCCGAAGGCCCTCTGGCCGAACGCATGATAGCCGCTTTGCAGGCGGCGCAGCAGGCCGGAGGCGATATTCGCGGCCAGCAGTCAGCAGCGCTTGTAGTAGTTAAGGCCGCTTCCAACGGTAAATACTGGGAAGATCGTTTGATCGATCTGCGGGTGGAAGATCATCCGCAGGCTGTGGCGGAAATCGCCCGTTTGCTGCGCGTATTTCGCGCTTATGAACACATGAACAACGGCGATTTGGCTATTGAAAAGGGCGATGAAACGGCCGCTTTGCGCGAATATGGCGCGGCACAGCAAATGTTCCCGGATAATGTGGAAATGAAATTCTGGACGGCCGTATCGCTGGCCAACAGCGGTAAAATAGATAAAGCATTACCGCTTTTTAAAACCGTGTTTACCGCCGACAAGAATTATATCGAACTGACCCGCCGCATCGTTCCCAACGGTATGCTGAATGTGGATAAAAAAACGCTGGAAAAAATTTTAATGGTCAGGTAGCCGCAATTAAATGGACGCCATCTTTAAGATGGTGCCCATTTATCCGCTCTAACGTAGACGCAAATCTTAAAGATGGTGTTCATTTTATGGCGTGAACGGAAGAGGCGGTCTAATTAGGCGCTATCTCAAAAACAAATGAAATAGCGAGGTGTCGGATAGTGGAAATCTGGAAACTTATACTAATTCATCAACTCATATTTCAAGGAATGTTTGTATTAAAAAATGTAATTCTGTCCAGAAAACTTGACAAAAAGATTCGCGGCCATAATTTTGAGGCCAATATATCCATTGCATTTTTTGTGTTATTTATAGGGGTTGCACTGATAATTAGCAGCTTCAACCAAACCGTTGGAGCAGTAAGGTTATTTGGCAGCACTGCAGCTATGACTATAGGGTTAGTTCTGCTATCATTAAATATTGTGGTATCCGGCGCATCATTAATCAGCTTAAAAGATTCTTGGCGGGTTGGTGTAATTGAAGAGCAGAAAACGGAATTGATTTCAACAGGTATTTATAGATATACCAGAAATCCATATTTTTTGTCATACCTACTAATGTTTGCTTCTTACACTGTACTTTTACAAAACCTTGTCCTTCTTTTTCTCTCTATAATCGGTTTCTTTTTAATACATAAAATGATTTTAAAAGAAGAAGAATACTTATATTCTGTCCATGGCGATTCGTTTATCAGATACAAAGAATCAACCCCAAGATATTTAATCAAATAAACCACAAAATACGCACGTACCGGACTTTTTCAAAAGGGTATAAATTGGTATTTTGTAGTGCCCCATTCTCAAACAGCTGTACATTTTTTTGAAGTTTATTCCCGGGGCTCTCTATGCCCTCGTGGTTATTTTTGTTCGATATTAAAAATACCCTTCTTCCAGCTTTCCTTTTATATTTCTATTGCGTAATTTTATTTCCTGTTAAACTCTGCTAAAAAGCGTTCAATAAGACGATTTCAGGAAGAAAGGTAGCCTATGCCCGTCCTGCTTAAACCCTTCGAAGAAATGACCGGAGACGATTACGCCCAAATCGGCCTCAAAGCCGGCCTGGAAATCCATCAGCAGCTGCTTACCGAAAAGAAGCTGTTTTGCCGCTGTCCCGCCGCCCGCTATACGGAAGAATACGATGCCGAAATTCTACGCCACATGCGGCCCACATTGTCCGAATTGGGCGAATACGACGGCACCGCGCTGATGGAATTCAAAACCAAAAAGGAAATCATTTATCAGATCAACCACGAGTCGGTTTGCACCTACGAAATGGACGACACGCCGCCTTTCGAGATCAACCCGCAGGCATTGGATATTGCTCTGGAAATCGCCATGCTGATGAACTACAAACTGGTCAGCGAAATTCACATTGCCCGTAAACAGTATTTGGACGGTAGTATTCCGACCGGTTTTCAGCGCACCACCATCGTAGGCATTGACGGCTGGATTCCATACAAAGACAGAAAAATCGGACTGATCCAATTAGGGCTGGAAGAGGACGCCTGTCGCGAGGTTTCCGATGTGGGGCATCTGCGCACCTACCGTACCGACCGGCTGGGCATGCCGCTGATTGAAACGGTTACCCGGCCGGAAATGCGCACACCGCAGGAAGTGGCCGAGGTGGCCAATATTTTGCGCTGGCTGGTACGCAGCACCGGTAAAGTGCGCACCGGTATCGGCGCGGCCCGGCAGGATGTAAACGTGAGTATCACCGGCGGTACGCGTATCGAAATCAAAGGCGTGCACCGCATTCCGCTTATCCCCCGGCTTATTTATAACGAGGCGCTGAGACAGTATGCCCTCTTGCAAATCCGCAGCGAGCTGCATAAACGCGGTATAACCGAGCAGACCTTTCGGGCCGAATCCGCCGATGTGAGTCCGTTGGTGTACAATAGCGAATGGGAACCCATCCGGCAGGCGGTGGCGCGTAAGGAAAAGGTATTTGCCGTTAATCTGAAAGGCTATCGGGGCATCCTCAGCCATCCCACGCAAACCGGTAAAGTCTTTTCCAAAGAAATTTCCGATCGTGTGCGGGTGATTGCCTGCCTGACCCGTCTGCCCAACATCCTCACTTCCGAAAGCACCGAGGAAACCATCGACACATATACCTGGAGCAAAATACGCAAGACGCTGAAGGCCACCGCCCGGGATGCTCTTATTCTGGTTTGGGGCAACGAACGCGATGTACAAACGGCCGTACAGGAAATCATTATTCGCGCCCAAGAGGCGCTGGTCGGCGTGCCCAGCGAAACCCGTCAGGCTTTGGCCGACGGTACCAACGGTTTTGAACGCATCCTGCCCGGGCCGGATCGTATGTATCCCGATACGGATTTACCCCCGCTGGAAATAACGGAGGAACGCATCGAACGGCTCCGAAAAAATGTTCCTCAGCCCGTTTGGGAACGGATCGAAAAATATAAAAAAATGGGACTGCCGGAACATGTATTAATACCGATCGCCGCCTCTCCGCTGGCGCCTTTTTTCGAAAAGGTCTGTGAAGACTATATGCTTTCGCCAAAACGGGCGGCCAACCTGCTGTTTGAGAAAACCAAATACTGGCGACGCAGGGGCTGGCCGGTAAAACGCATCGGTCAGGAGGAGTGGCGGCAGCTTTTTGCCGAACTGTCCGCCAATCCGCGTTTTTGGTCTTGTGTGGATGCTTTAGCGGAAGAATTTTTTACCGCTCCTCAGGCGGACTGGACGGCGCTGATCAACAAGCACAAAAAGACAGCAGCCGATGAAGCGACCCTGCAATCCGCTTTGCAGGCTGTGGCGGGCGAAGCTCAAAAACGTTTTACGGATTCCGATAAACGCCATCGCTATATAATGGGCAAAATGATGGAGCAATTTCGCGGGCAGGTGGAAGGAGGAAAATTGAACGAAATGGTTAAAAAATATACAGAAAAGGATGAATGAATTGGTGAATGAATGGATTAATGGAATGTTGCATTTTCGGAGTGTTGGAGTAGTGGAGTGGTGGAGTGCTGGGGTTAGAAAATAGTGAAATGATGAATTAATGAATTGTTGAATTATTGCCAAATTACACCACTCCACTACTCCAATACTCCATCACTCCATCATATAATTAATTCACCAATTCACTAATCCATCCATTCCCCCACAGAAAACGGGAGTTTCTAAAAATGGAAGAAGCCTACAAGGGTTACCGTGACCCGGCGCTGGCCGTATTAAAAGAAAACAAAGTGCGCGTTTGGAGCGATGTGGAAATGGATACCAGCCGCGGCAATTTTAAAGGAATTATTCTGCCCCGCTCGGAAACCGCCGATGAACGGCATATTGTACTTAAACTGCACAATGGCTACAATATCGGCGTGGCCGTGCATACCATCCGGCAAATCCGGGAAATCAGCTACAAAAAAGCCGAATACAAAATTCCCGAAAAGGAATTTCCCTACGATCCCAAAAAGCCCAATGTAAAACTGCTGGGCACGGGCGGCACCATCGCCAGCCGGCTGGATTACCGCACCGGCGCGGTGATCCCCGCTTTTTCGCCGGGAGAATTGTATGGGTCGGTTCCGGAGCTGGCCGACATCTGCAACCTGGAAACGGAAAAACTGTACGGCGTGTTCAGCGAAAACATGGGCCCGGAACAATGGATCGCAACGGCCGAGGCCATCGGGCGCGAGATTGAAAAGGGCGTGCAGGGCATCGTGATCGGCCACGGTACGGATGTGATGCACCATACGGCGGCCATCCTGTCTTTTATGGTGCAAAACTCGCCGGTGCCCATCGTGATGGTCGGTTCGCAGCGCTCTTCCGACCGCCCCTCATCGGATGCGGCTTTGAATCTGATTCACGCCGTCAAAACCACCGCAGAGAGCGACATTGCCGAAACGCTGGTGTGTATGTTCGGCCCCACTTCGGATCAGTATGGCATTCTGCACCGGGGCACGCGGGTGCGTAAAATGCACTCCAGTTACCGCTCCACTTTCCGCACCATCGGCGATATTCCGCTGGCGCTGGTGGATCGGGAAAAGATTACACCGTTGCGCAGCGATTACAAACGCCGGCGCGACGACCGCGATGTTATCATCAACACCGCTTTTGAGGAAAAAGTTTCCATCGTCTATTACTACCCCAACATGAAACCGGACATCATCGACTCGCTCATCGACAACGGCTATCGCGGCATTGTCATTGCCGGAACCGGACTGGGGCATGTCAACAAACCGGTGTACCCGGCGCTGAAGCGGGCGCAGGAAAAAGGCATTGCCGTCTATATGACCGTGCAAACCCTGTGGGGTTATGTGCAGATGTATGTGTACGAAACCGGCCGTGAACTGCAGCAATTAGGCGTGGTTCCCGCAGCCAATATGCTGCCCGAAGTGGCCTACGTAAAACTGGCCTGGGCGTTGGGCCAAACAGATGATTTGGCCAGAGTAAAAGAAATCATGCTCACGCCCATTGCCGGCGAAATAACAGAGCGCGAGCCGTACAACGGCTATCTCATCTATCAGGGCGGCATCCCCGAAGTAGAGGCGTTTTTACGAAAGATAAAAAGGTAAAACAAGAAGGAAAGATGAAGTATTGAATTGATGAATTAATGGTATGATGGAGTGATGGAATATTGAAGTAATGGAGTATTGGAGTAGTGGAGTGGTGTAATTTGGCAATAATTCAACAATTCATTAATTCATTATTTCACTTTTTTCTAACCCCAGCACTCCACCATTCCATTACTCCAATACTCCCCTTAATAGCCAATTCACCAATTCACTAATTCATTAATTCATCAATTCATCCATTCAATTCCCGGTAGTATCGGCATTCCTCCTTTGCCGGGCATTCTTCACAGAGCGGTTTGCGGGCTTTGCAGATTTTGCGCCCGTGCCAGATAAGCCAATGATGGGCGTCCGACCATTTTTCTTTGGGAATATTCCGCATCAACTGTTTTTCCGTATCCAGCACATTATTGGCCTCGGCCAGCCCCAGACGGTTGGTTACGCGGAAAACATGCGTGTCCACGGCAATGGCCGGCACGCCTTTGGCGATGCTCAGCACCACGTTGGCGGTTTTACGTCCCACACCGGGCAATTCCATCAATTCTTCGCGGGTGGAGGGGATATCGCCGTTGTACTTTTCGGCCAAAATCCGGCTGGTCAGTTTGATATTTTTGGCCTTGTTTTTATACAGGCCCACCCTTTTGATCAGGTTCTCGATTTCTTCGGTGGAAAGTTCGGCCAGATGACGTGCTTCCGGGTAGCGGGCAAAAAGGTCTCTGGTAATCACATTTACCTGTTTGTCGGTACTCTGCGCGGCCAGCATGGTGGAAATAAGCAGTTGAAACGGCGAGCGGTATTTAAGGGCGGTGCCGGTTCCATTATAGGTTTGTTCCAAAATATCCAGGATGCGGGATATATTTATCGTATCTTTTTTCAATCGTTTATTCATTTGAATTACTTTGTATTTTATGATATTTTAGCAATGGTTATTAACACGCCATCTGAAAATTCGTTAAGGAAAATTTCATTCAAAAAAATAAGATAAAAAAAAACCATAAAAATTCAAATCCTTTCGGCCGTATAGCAAAAATGACGCAAACAGAATTCTTAGAAATTCTTACGACAGGTGAAAGCATTCATGTGGAATTCAAGGAAAGCCGGGATAAACTTCCGGTTAACCTCTTTCAAACAGTTTGCGCTTTTTTAAATACGAGAGGCGGAACAATCTTTTTAGGGGTTGATGACAAAGGCCGGGTTACAGGTATCGATCCGGCCAGAATTAGTAAACTGAAAAAAGATATATCCAATCTTGCCAATAATCCTCAAAAATTGGCGCCTCCCGTTGTACTTTCAATAGAAGATATAGATCACCAAGATAAAACAGTTCTGCTTATTCATGTACCGGAAAGCAGTCAGGTACATAAAGCGGACGGTGAAATATTCATTAGAAACGAGGACGGTGATTATAGGGTAACTCAACCCTCGGAAATCGCTAAAATTGTAAATCGTAAACAAAATTATTATAGTGAAAAAACAATCATAAGCGAAGTAAACTTTACGGATTTTGATTCTCAACTTATCACCCGAGCTAAAAATTTGATCAAACAGAATAATCCTGTGCACCATTGGGCAGAATTGGATGATCAGGATTTTTTGGTACGATCCGGATTTTACAGAAGAGAAAAAGGTGGAGAGGAAGGGTATATTTTAGCGGCAGTTTTGTTCTTCGCCGGAGATGAGGTCATTCAATCCGTGTTACCGGCTTATAAATTTGAAGCTTTACTGCGTCGTCAAAATATTGACCGCTATGATGACCGTATATCCGTGCGTACGAATTTATTGGATACCTATAATTTGCTTATGACATTTGTAGAAAAGCATCTTAATGATCCGTTTTATCTGGAAGGGGATCAACGGGTTAGCCTGCGCAGCAAAATATTCCGGGAATTGGTAGCCAATATCATTGCTCATCGTGAATATTTGAATCCTGCGCCGGCTATGATTCAAATATTACCTGATAGCATTCAATTTACAAATCCGAATAATCCGGTCATTTTCGGAAAATTAGACCCGCGAAACTTCACACCGATTGCAAAAAATCCCATAATAAGCAAATTTTTACTGCAAATGGGCCTGGTGGAAGAAGTTGGTTCGGGGATGCGTAATGTTTATAAATATTTGTCCCATTACGCGCCTGGTTCCACAGCCGAATTTATTGACGGAGAGATTTTTAGAACAATCATAAAACTTCCCGTAGAAGCTGAGAAAACTACGGTAAAAACTACGGTAAAAACTACGGTAAAAACCAAACAAAAAATTGTTGACGCTATACGAGAAAATCCGAAAATTACTCGCAAAGAGTTGGCGGCGATGTTTTCGTTGACTATAGACGGTATTGATTGGAATATTAAAGAACTAAAAAAGGAAGGCGTATTAAAGCGCATAGGTTCTAAAAAGGGAGGATACTGGGAAATTGTATCGAAGGCTTGGAAATAATACGCAGATTTTTAACAAACATAAAAGTTAAATAGTATTTGAAACAATTTTTTACAGGATGATAAAGGAAAATAACATACTGGCAATTTATTAATTTTCACCAGCTTCGGAGATTTCATGAGCGAACAATTCGAACAGCTTGAACGCCCGGTGGTTAAAGAACTGGACGACATACTGGGCAAACCGTTTCATGTTTTAAACGACGGCTTTATCCGTGTTATCGATTATATGGGCAATGATTCTTCCATCGTACAGGCGGCACGGGTATCCTACGGGCGCGGAACCAAAAAACGCCATCAGGACCGCGGCCTGATCCGCTATCTGATGCGCCACGATCATACTACGCCATTCGAAATGTGCGAAATCAAGCTGCATGTCCGGGTTCCCATGGACGCCTGGCGTCAGTGGATACGCCATCGCACGGCCAATGTGAACGAATACTCCACCCGCTACTCGGTGGCTATCGACGCCACGCAAACCACCGAACCGCAGGCCTGGCGGTTGCAGGGCACCATCAATGTACAGGGCAGCGAAGGCGTGCTGGATAAAGAAAAAGGGAAAGAGCTGACCCGCAAAGAACGCGAATTACATGACCTGAGCCGGCGGATTTACAACGAGCGTATCGAATTGGGTGTGGCCCGCGAACAGGCTCGCAAAGACCTGCCTCTGTGCACCTACACCGAAGCGTACTGGAAAATCGATTTGCACAACCTGCTGCGCTTTTTGCGGCTGCGTATGGACGAACATGCCCAGTACGAAATCCGCAGCTATGCCAAAATCATCGGCGAGGAGATTGTAAGCCGCTGGGTGCCGCTCACCTGGGAAGCCTTTACCGATTATCGCCTGAAAGGGCAATACCTGTCCTTTCATGATAAAGAAATCATTAAAGCGCTTATCGCCGGTGACAAAGAAAAAGCCGTACAACTGGCCGAACAGTTTGGTTTTATCAAATACAAAGAAGGCAAGCTGACCATGAACATTGAACGGCTGGAACTGGAAGATAAGTTGAAAGAGTTGGGTTTAAACGCGCCGTGGCATGAATAAACTTAATTGATACGGAACTCGGAACAAGGGGGCAGAATATGTACTTACCCAAAACGATATTTTTTGTATTGGCTCTATTCCTTTTTGGCTCAGCAGCGGAAAAAACATCCGGACGGTATGAGCCGGTTACCAAATTTGATCCTCAGCGAGATGCGACCAAAGATATTGCCGAGGCGGTGAAAGAAGCGCAGCAGACCGGCAAGCGTGTTTTACTGGATGTGGGCGGCGAGTGGTGCAGTTGGTGTCACAAATTGGATAAATTTTTCGAAGACAATGAGGATGTCCGCCAATTTCTGGATACGCATTTTATCGTGGTTAAAATAAATTACAGTAAAGAGAATAAAAACGAAGCCGTTCTGTCTAAATATCCCAAAATTCCGGGCTATCCCCACTATTTTGTACTGGAGTCGGACGGTACCTTTTTACATTCTCAAAATACGGCCGAATTGGAAAAAGGTAAAGGATACGATAAAAACAAGATATTCGCCTTTCTGAAAAAATGGGCCAAATAACAGCGGAGGAAACCATGCCGCGTAAAGCAAAAATCGTCTGCACCATCGGTCCGGCCAGCGAAAGCGAAGTGATGCTGGAGCGCCTGATCAAAGCCGGAATGAATGTCGCCCGTCTCAATTTTTCACACGGAACGCATCAGGAACATTTACGCAAAATCAAACGCATCCGCAAAGTGGCTCGTCGTCTGGACGCACCGGTGGCCATATTGCAGGATTTGCAGGGGCCGAAAATCCGTATCGGTAAGTTCGAGAATCCCCCGGTTTTATTGAATCCCGGCGACCTGTTCACCATTACCACAGACGATATTTTAGGCAACGAACATATCGTAAGCACCAGCTATAAAAAACTGGCCGATGATGTGGAACCGGGCGATTTCATTCTGGTGAACGACGGATTGATTAAACTAAAAGTGGTGGAGAAAAAAGCGCCCGATATCTTTTGCGAAGTGGTTAACGGCGGCAGTTTATACGACCGACGGGGCATAAATTTACCCGGCGTTAAAATTTCCGAACCCAGCCTGACCGATAAAGATAAGGACGACTTGCTCTTTGGATTGGACAGCGGTATCGATTTAGTAGCTCTTTCTTTTGTGCGTGACGCCGAAAGTATTCATCAACTCAGAGAGTTTATGGGTGAACGCAAAGTGCCTATTGTCGCCAAACTGGAAAAACCGGAAGCCCTGGACAATTTGGATGCCATTATCGAAGCCACCAATATCGTTATGGTAGCGCGAGGCGACCTGGGCGTGGAGATTTCCGCCGAACGGGTTCCGGTGGTGCAAAAGCAGATCATCGAAAAATGTTTGCAGGCCGGGAAATCGGTTATTACCGCCACGCAGATGCTGGACTCCATGATGGTTAACCCCGTGCCGACCCGGGCTGAAACATCGGATGTGGCCAATGCCGTTTTTGACGGCAGCGACGCGGTGATGCTTTCCGGTGAAACGGCATTCGGCAAATATCCTCTGGAATCGGTCAAAATGATGCGCTCCATCATCGAGGAAGCAGAGCAGAATGAAACTTATTTTCGTTTCCATCCGGCGGAAGTTCGCATCAACCAAAAACGCACTTTTTCCCAATCGGTGTGCCATGCCGCCTATTACAGTTCTATAGAAATTAACGCGCGTCATATTATCGTGTTCACTGAAACAGGCCATACGGCCCAACAGATGTCTAACCTGCGGCCCTCGGTTCCCATTCTGGTGCTTACCGGTAATAGAGAAACTTACAATCGTATGGCTTTGTTGTGGGGCGTTACACCGGCGCTAATCGGCCGAAAAATTGAGATCGGGAAAAATCTGCATATGCTTGAAGCGTATTTAAAAGAAAACAAGTATGCAAAAAAGGGCGATAATCTGGTTATCATCGCCGGTTCTTCCAAAGAGATCGGCGGTACGGATATGTTGCGTTTGCACACGGTGAGTTAGTTTGAAACGTCTTTTGTTTGGTTCTGCTGCTACATTTTTATTTCGAAAGTAAAAAATATTGGATAATTTTCATTTATCAAGAAGGTGAGGTAAAATACAATGCGGAACTGATCAAAACCAATAAGTATAAAACATTCCTGAACCGATACTCCGACATTCCACTGAAATTCATCTACCACGAAGGCTCCCCCTACGATTCCGTTTCGGATAATTATTTGAAATTCTAATTTCGAAGACTCGAAATAAAGCTCTTTGTAAACTCGTTCCAAGTGTAACATTCCGAAATTTTATTAAATTTTACTGGAAAGGAAAAAGGATGAAATGGATAAAGCGTCTTTTGATTTTTCTGGCAATTCTATTAGCAATTGTATTAGTAGCGGCATTGATCGCTCCCAAAGAATATGCGGTGGAACGCGAGATTGTGATCAATCGTCCCGACAGCGTCGTTTTCGATTATATCAAATATCTGAAAAATCAGGATAATTTCAGCGTTTGGGCCAAAGCGGATCCCAATATGAAAAAGGAGTTCAAGGGCCGGGACGGGACGGTCGGTTTCATTTCTTCCTGGAAAAGCAAAAATCCCGATGTGGGCAGCGGCGAACAGGAGATAGTGAATATTACAGAAGGCAAACGGGTGGATACCGAACTGCGCTTTTTCGAACCTTTCGAAGCGGTTGGACAGGGTTATATGAGCTGTGAACAACTGGATTCCGCCCGAACCAGAGTGGTGTGGGGCTATGCCGGGGACATGGCATATCCCATGAATATCATGTTGTTGTTTATGGACATGGACGGCGCCTTGGGCCCCCAACTGGCCGAAGGGCTAAGCAATTTAAAAACCATTTTGGAACAATAATCAATAGCGGTATGAAAATGAAATTTTCCGTACAAGCAAAGTATTAAGCGTAAAAGGAATGAAAAATGAAAAACACCATAACCTGGTTTGAAATACCGGCTACCGATCTGGATCGGGCTATCAAGTTTTATAACACCGTTTTAAACACACCGGTACAGCGTCACCCTGATTTTCCCCCTTTCATGGCCTTTTTTGTAGGCGAGGAAATGAACGTGGGCGGTTCCATTGTACAACATAATGAATATACGCCCACTACAAACGGCGTCCTTATTTATTTTGACGTCGGTGACGATATGCAGGCGGTTTTGGATCGCATTGAACCCAACGGCGGAAAAATATTGCAGGGTAAAACGTTGATTACCGAGGAAGTCGGTTATATGGCCTTGTTTTTAGACAGCGAAGGCAACCGGATTGCTTTACATTCCCAAAAGTAAACGAATTTCTATAAATGATGGGTGTAATCCTCGCGGTTTTATTTAGTGGAGGTAAAAAATGGAATCAGTACTTTCCAAATTTCCAGGATTTTTGGAATGATCACTTCCAAAAATACTATTTTATTGAGCGGGTTGTAATAAAAAATGGTCATTTAAAGAAATTTTAGACTATTATAATTTTACTTCTCTTTATCCTCTAAATTGGTTAACTTGGCAATAAATTTATTAACACAGCTGTCCTAAATATTATCATAGTTGATTGAAAGTTCCCCCTTAAAAAAGGGGGTTAGGGGGTTGAAATATCGCCATTACATTAGCTTCATAATTTCTAAAAAAATCCCTTAATCCCCACGCTACATTCCACAATACTGTAATTTTGGGGGGAAATGCTTGAATAGTGATATTTATAGTACATTTATCAAATATTTAGGGCTGATATAATTTATTAAGTATTTTAATTGTGATGAATCTATTAGACTGGCTGGTGATCATTGTTTACCTCGCCGGCATTGTGGGATTTTCCGTCTGGCTGTCCCGCCGGCAGGCCGATACGCAGGATTACTATCTGGCCGGGAGAAACATCAGATGGTGGCAGTCGGGTGTATCCACCATGGCCACCCAGCTTAGCGCCATCAGTTTTGTTTCCGCCCCGGCTTTTGTGGCCCTCAAAGCGGGCGGCGGCCTCAAATGGCTGGCCTATGAATTTGCCGTTCCCTTGGCGCTTATTCTGGTAATGGCCGTTATCATTCCTGTCCTTCATGAAAAAAAGCTGATCAGTATCTACGAATATCTGGAGCAGCGCTTCGATTCCGGCATGCGCACCATGGTCAGCGTTCTGTTTCAGATCGGGCGCGGGCTGGCCACGGCCGTGGCTGTGCTGGCCGGCGGCATCATCCTTTCCACGGCCATCGGCATGAGTACGGCGCAGGCCATCCTGCTCATCGGTGTGGTTACGCTCATATACGATGTGCTGGGCGGCATCCGGGTGGTTATTTTAAGCGATTTTATTCAGATGGCCATCATATTTCTGGGCATCTTGATTTGCGGCAGCGTAGCCTGGTACATAGTGGGCTGGGAGAGCATTTGGGCGGCTCTGCCGCCGGAGCGCCTGCAGATTTTACGCTTTGACCAGTGGGGATTCAGCAGTGAAAGCACTTACGGCTTTTGGCCCATGCTGATCGGTGGCTTCTTTTTGTACGCCTCCTATTACGGCACCGACCAGAGTCAGGTGCAGCGCGAGTTGACCGTGGGCAGTCTGGATGACGTGCGCAAATCGCTGCTGGTCAATGCCTTCGGCCGCTTTCCTATAGTGATGTTTTATGTATTGATGGGTGTGTTTGTGGGTGCGGTATTTTTTGCGCCGCACGGCATCGAACCCGTCGCCGCTACAATGAAGATGAGCGTGCCGGATTTAAACGCCCTGTTGCAACGCGACCCCGACCGTATGGTGCCCATGTTTATTCTTTCCTATCTGCCGCACGGTTTGATCGGTTTTATTTTTGTCGCCATCATGGCCGCTTTAATGTCCAGCCTGGATTCGGGCCTTAATTCCCTTAGCGCGGTGACCATGAAGGATATTTATCAAAAGTATATCCGCCAAAAAGCCAGTGAGCGGCATTATCTGGTTGCTTCCAAAATGATTACCGTTTTTTGGGGACTGTTCTGTATCGGAACGGCCTTGTTGCTCAGCGAAGAAGGCCAGGCCACCCGGCAGACCACCATTGTACTGATTAACGCCGTGGGCAGTATGCTTTACGGCCCTATTTTAGCGGCCTTTTTACTGGGTATGTTCAGCAAACGCGTCGGCGCCAAAGCTGTCAAAATCGGATTGGCTGGCGGCATTGCGGCTAATCTGATTCTCTGGTTGTTTACATCCGTTTCCTGGATGTGGTGGAATGTGAGCGGCTTCCTGACGGCGGTAGGCGTAGCCTGGTTGTTAAGCCGCGGGCCGCTTTCACTGGAAACACCACTCGCCCAAACGGATTTTCAGCAAATTGAAGCCGAGCCTTCGCAAAAAAAGTGGCTTTGGGTGTATGCGCTCACCGCGCTGTATTTTTTTGTGATTGTGGCCGTAAGCGGGTGGTTGGAGCGGTAGACTATATGACTTACTTATCGTCACCGGAGAGGAATCCTAATAAAAATAAAGGCTTTTTTATACCCTGTGGAATGTCCCCGTGATAAAATACCACCTGTTTTGTGCCGCTGATTCCTTTAAACTGCTGCCTTCCTTTGCCCTTTCCGCCTACTTCGATGATTGTTTTCTTTTTTCCGTCTTCAACCAGATAGTCGGGCGTTTTGCTGCCGCGAATGGATTTGAGATAAGAAAAATTAAAACGAGCCTGAGATAAGGCCATCGCAAAATAATCTTCGCGTAATCCCCCTAAAGCAAGTTGATAGTCATTGAAAAGAAGCCGATAGGGCACCTGCATAAGTACTTTCGGTTCTTTCAATACGTTTGTACCGCCTGGAAAAATAATACGCAGGACATAGGCTTTTTCCAACAGGCGCAAATAACTTTCGGCTTTAAACTTAGTAATCCCAATATTTCGGGATAGCGAGCTATAATTAATTCCGTCAACATCGGATAAACCTATAAAACGAATTAACTTGTTAATGATATTCAGTTCATCCATTCTCAGATTAACCATAGCGGGAACATCCCGGTTAATAATTTTTTGCAATACATTATTTAATACTGAAAACACATCAGCCTCTTCCAAAGCAAATGGCCAGAGTTGTCCTTTTAGATAATCATCGAACAGATAACCGTATCTGAGGTATTCCGGCGAATAGTTATCCTCAACTATATCTGACAATGTTAACGGCTCCAGTAAAATATCCTCTTTAAAATAAAGAAATTCTCTGTAAGAAAAGGGGAGCATCTCTTCTATTTTTATGCGGCGGGACAAATCATGAGCAGACTGATGAATTGAAAGAGCGGATGAACTTGTGCAGATGATTTGAACATTCAGAAAATCATATATTTTTTTTAATTCCCGTTCATAGTTTTTAACATAATGAATCTCATCAAGCAAAAAGAGAGAATATTTATATACCTGCGCTAAAGTTTTTATGTTTTCGAATAAATCAAAATTTTCAATACTATCTAACGAAATATAGATAGCTTGTTGGATTTGAGCGGCAAGTTGACGTAGAAGAACTGTTTTCCCGGCCCCCCTGGGACCAACAATAGCAAGTATGCGCTTTTGATGTTGCAGCTCGGATACGATCTTTCTAAAAACCAATCGTTTTTTGGTGTAAGGCTCAATTTGCCGAAGAGCAAGTTTATGCAGCTCTAATATTTTTGAATATTCCATTTTTGATTACAATGTGTAAAACATACATTCTGTCAAATTGTTTTACAAAATGATATGCAATTTGTCAAATAGTTGGACAAAATGTATGTATATTGCCTACAAATGTCAAAAAAAAATATCTGTATTCCTGAATGATTAACTTTTCCGTACTCCGGCTGTGGATGAATGAGGGCGGCTTTTTGAGGGAGGTGGGCGAAGACTGGTTGTTATGCCGCGGGCCGCTTTCGCTGAAAACTTTCCTCACCCAAAAAGGTTTCCAACGGATCAAAGCCGAACCTTTACAAAATTTTTAATTGCGGCCGTAAGCGGGTGGTTGGAACAGTGCGGGACAACCGGGTAGGGTTGGTGTTGTGGGGAGATGGAGTGGTGGAGTGATTGTTTTAAGAAAGATAGATTTGATTTTTTAAATTAGATTTTTAATATTATTCAAAGCTTATTAGGCTGTTAATTTGTATTTAAATGTTTTATACAGGTCTTCCTGAATCATGGTAAAAAATATCTCAAATACTGAAAAATTAGCACAAGACTTTTTAAAAGAAGCTTCACAGCTGCAAAATAACATTGAGCCTGTTAAGGTTTTAAAAGCACGTGTTTATAAAATAGGAAATGCAAATGTTCTTATTAGAGCCGCATCTGAAGGAAATAGAAACTATTTTTTTGGAATTAATTATATAACGGTTGAGGAAATGGCAAATCTTCACAATCCTTTTATTGCTTTTATTTGTGGTTCTATCAAGAGGACCGTTATTATCCCAGCAGTCGTATTATTTGATAATTTGAATAAAATAAGTCATGATAGAAATGGAGAATATAAAATAAATATTAGTAGAGACCTAGATTTAATATTAAAGGGTAGAGGAAATAGATTAAATTGTGGCGGTTATATTAATAATTGGAACAGTTTACTTCTTGACACGAATAATAAATCTAAAGTTATAACTGTTGAAGAAAGTTTACACTCTATCATTCAGGGAAGGTTATTAGAAATTGGAAATTTGCGCGGTTTCCAAACATTTTCTCCAGATAAATCAAAAAAGTTTAATAAAAAAACGTTATCATCAATTGCTACTTTGAGTACCTGCCCTGAATTACAATTTTCTGATTACAATCTATTACGAAAAATTGATGTATTATGGTTTAAAGAAAAAGGAAGTCATTTAATTCCTGAAAAGGCATTTGAAATTGAAATATCTACTGGTACTTGGTCCGGAGTTGGCCGCCTTTCAACTTTAACGGACTATTCTAATGTAAAATTTTATATAATTTCTGATAATAGAAATAGGTTTAATCAGGTTATTCAATCATTTCCAGTTTACAAAGAAAGATTTAAACACATAACGCCAATCCAAATTGGTGATTTATATAGCGCGGAAAAAAGTATCAATGAATTAAGATATAAAATCGGATTGTAAGAACTGTATTAGTCAATATGCATCCTCTAAAGAGAGAGAATATTTTAATAAACGAAATTTATATAAACCAACACCATAAAAAACATACATTTAAGGGGTTTCAAAATGAATTCAGATAAAAATATATTTGAGATTTCCATAGAATGGGTTCAATTAGAAGCAAAAAACCGTATTGGAAGGGAACTGACAGATGATGAGTTAAGTTCTGTAAAAAAAGGGCTTGAATGGGGCCTTCTTTTTGATATAGATACTATCTTTGCTACAGCTATTTACGAGGCAGTTAACAGATAAAACTTTTCATATATATGTTAGTTTAGATTTTATACCTTTTTGTGCGGCTAAAAGAACTATTATTCTATGAATTTCACCTTTAGTTAAATTCATTACACTTATCTGTAAAACCCATTCAGGGTATTTGTGATTACATTAATTCCCTTCCTTGTCATAGGGCGTTGCCCTATGCTATATTAAGGTTCCCCTTTCGGGGAATGTTATTAAATCAACGTACAGATGTTCTCTCTGAAAGAGAGATAGAATAAAGCACAGGGCAACATCCTGTGTTAAAAACCAATCAGTTTTTGATTTCCCTAAAAAGGGTAATAGAAGAAC
>DRQG01000071.1 GCA_011369465.1 Caldithrix abyssi | reverse complement strand
TTGAGTTTTCTAAGTTCATTTTTAGAATTCATAATAAGGCTCCTTTCTTGTTTGGTTTATCAGACAACACCATAAATAAGAAAGGATGCCTTATTTTTCCAAATTATTATCTTTTCTCTCACCCCCTTAACATACAAACTCTTCGGCGAAGGGAGGGGCGTAGCGTGGTGGCTGGGTGGTTTTAACGAATCGGGGTGGGTTGTCCGGCGGGATTCCGAATCAAGTTCGGAATGACTTTTTCTGTAACCATTTTAAAGTAAATTCATTAGTCCAATATTCTTGACCACTTGAATTGTATTCCTTTTCATAGTAATCTCAATAATTAACCTAATGGGAACGGATTAAATGAGCGACACTAAAAATTGGGACATATTCTTTTACGAAACTTTTGAAGAAGAAGAACAGGAACTGCGCCGCTATTTGAATGCGCGGATAAAGGCGGGCTTTACAAAGCAGACCATCCAGGAAAGCGGACACGCCCGGCCGCCGGCCTCGTTTATCAGCATACGCACCCAGTCTCTTTTGCCCGAAGCATGGGGCCGCCAATTGAAAGCCATCCTCTCGCGCAGTACGGGGTACAACCATTTGCTGGCCTATCGGAATCAGACGCAAACCACCGCAGAGCTGGGGTATCTGCCCTTGTACTGCAACCGGGCCGTGGCCGAACAAGCCCTGACCCTGTGGATGAATCTGCTGCGCAAGCTGCCGCGCCAGATCGAACAGTTCCGTCAGTTTAACCGTGACGGACTGTCCGGTTACGAATGCGCCGCCAAAAATCTGCTGGTGGTAGGCGTGGGCAATATAGGTCACGAGGTTGTGCGTATTGGGCGGGGTATGGATATGCAGGTACAGGGCGTCGATATCGTAAAACGATTCGACGATGTGGAATATGTGGACATTGATAGCGGCATCAAAGAAGCCGATGTGATTGTTTGCGCTATGAATCTGACCCCGCAAAACAGGGGATATTTTAATTACCAAGTTTTGAAAAAGGCCAAACCGGGCGTAATTTTTATCAATATCGCCCGCGGCGAGCTTTCGCCTGCGGTGGATTTGCTGCGTTTGATTGAGGAAGGGCATCTGGGCGGACTGGCGCTGGATGTGTTCGATGAAGAAAGCGCGTTGGCGGTGCATTTGAGAAACGGCGAACCGGCCCGGCATCCCGCGGTAATCGCCACACTGAAACTGGCGGACAAACCAAACGTCATTTTCACGCCTCATAACGCCTTTAACACCATAGAGGCTACCCGGCGCAAAAGCGAGCAAAGCGCCCGGCAGGTGGAACAAATGATGGAAACCGGCGGGTTCATCTGGCCGATACCGGAAAAATAAACTACAGGATATCTAAAAATATGGCCAATAAAAAGAATCCCAAAAAGACAAAGCAGGCCAATACCTGGCTGGCTTTCATACTGCTTTTGGTTATAGCTATGCTGATGATAATGTGGCTCTATCCTAAAAAGAATTCCGGCATCCGGCAAGGCATGGTGAAGTCGGAACCTAAAACACTGCCCGGGGGTGAACTTCAATTTATAGGGAAGGATGGAACGGTTAAAGCCAATCTGCTTATTGAAATTGCGCAAGACGATTACAGCCGTTCCAAAGGTTTGATGTTCCGGCGCGATCTGGCCGAAAATCAGGGCATGCTTTTTATTTTTGAACAGGAAGGGCCGCAGGCCTTCTGGATGAAAAACACCCCGCTCTCGCTGGATATGATTTTCGTTAATGCAAAAAAGGAAATTGTGCAAATCCACAAATACACCAAACCGCAAAGCACACAAACCTACTTTTCAGGCAAACCGGCACAGTTTGTGGTGGAAACCGTTGCCGGATTTACGGATCGCTATGAAATCAAGATTGGCGATAGGGTTACATGGCGGCGGATTGACGAAACCGCAGGGGGGTAAATAAGTATGTAATTTGGCAGGTGCCGTCCGCTTCTGCCAAGATGTTAGTAAGGTAAAGTTTCCTGTTCAGGCCATAGTGAGCTGCAGCAAGATGAAACCAGGTTGCGCTTAAATTGCCTTATTTGGAAACACGCAGATGATTCGCAAAAAAACTGAAATTTATTTTGAAATAGATGTAATTTCATGGTTATCAACTCAATTTTTCTAAAAATTTTTCCGCCGTGGTTACCAAAATACCGTTTTTGGCCAGAGTGGTTTTGCCGCACTGGCGCGGCCCGGCAATAAAAACCATTTTTTTCTGCAAATCCTCTTTAATGCCGCGTTCCAAATAGCGCGGAATATATTTAACCATTTTTACCTCTATGTAAAAAAAGTATATACAATTTTAACATGCGGTTAAGTTTAGTCATATCTATATGTTTTCTCAATGGAAATAATCCTACCATTAATTATGGGTTAATACACATCCGTCCTGAATAATCTGGAATACAGGACAATATTTGATAGATTATCTTTGTCTTTAAAAAGACAGGATATTACACTGTTAATTTAATGTTATTCTCTCAGATTGTGTCAAATTTTGAGCGCTATCAATTTAAAACATTACTGCTGGACATAGTCAGTAGCTTGCGCAGGAATACCGGTAGTTACATATCCGTATAGATTATGCCGCAAATTTAGCGGTTTATATTGAAATTACCGATGGCAAAACTGTTGCTAATAACCATTTTAATGTTAAAGTTCCTTAAAGCCATAACAAAATACTCCCGGTATTTATCCCATTAGATTTCAATTTTGCAGAAAGTGCACATAAAAAATAATATTGTGTAAAAAATACTCCGGGTCTTGATAACGAGTAGCAAATTCCGTACATTTAGCGGTCATAATCGTTCGGCTATGGAAATGGTATAATGTTAGAAGATTTAACGCAGAAGCTGGAATCGGCGTTCAGGAAGCTACGCGGGTACGGAAAGCTTAACGAAAAAAACATTGCGGATTCGCTGAAGGAAATCCGACGGGCGCTTTTGGAAGCGGATGTGAATTATAAAGTCGTGAAAGACTTTATAGCGACGGTTCAGGAAAAAGCGGTTGGCGAAGATGTTCTGCGCAGCGTTACGCCCGGCCAGATGATCGTGAAAATTGTTCACGACGAGCTGGTGCGGTTGCTGGGCAACACCACGGCGCAATTAAAAACCGCCGGGATACCGCCGACGATTATTATGCTTTGCGGATTGCAGGGTTCGGGTAAAACCACCTTTGCCGCCAAGCTGGCCAACCATCTGCGCAAAAGCGGGCGCAAACCGATGCTGGTAGCTGCCGATGTTTATCGACCGGCGGCTGTCGAGCAGCTCAAAATACTGGGCCGCGGTCTCAATATCCCCGTGTATGACGAGGGCGCCGGCGACCCGGTAAAGATTGCTTTTAACGCCATCAGCGCTTCCCGCAATCAATTCTGCGATACCATCATTCTCGATACGGCTGGACGTCTGCATATCGATGAAAATATGATGGATGAGCGCGCCCGCATCAAGGCGCGGGTACGTCCCCACGAAATCCTGTTTGTGGCCGATGGTATGACCGGGCAGGACGCGGTAAACACTGCCAAGGAATTTGCGGAAAAGCTGGATTTTGACGGGGTTGTTCTTACAAAAATGGATGGCGATGCCCGGGGCGGCGCCGCGCTTTCCATACGCAGCGTAACGGGCAAGCCCATCAAGTTTATCGGTGTTGGCGAAAAAACCGAAGATGTGGAAATCTTTCATCCCGATCGCATTGCCTCCCGGATTTTGGGTATGGGCGATGTGGTCAGTCTGGTTGAAAAAGCCCAGGAAACCATCGACAAAGAAAAAGCCGAAAAACTTGAAAAGAAGCTCAAAAAAGCGGAATTTGATCTGGAAGATTTTCTGGATCAGCTTCAACAAATAAAAAAGATGGGCTCATTGGAATCTCTGCTTAAGATGATTCCCGGAGTGAGCAAGCAGTTGGGCAACGCTCAGATCGACGACCGCGGTCTGGTGCGTGTGGAAGCTATCATAAATTCGATGACGCGGGAAGAGCGACGCAATCCGCGCATTTTGAACGGCAGCAGGCGCAAACGCATTGCTTCCGGCAGCGGAACGCGCGTGCAGGACGTAAATCAACTGATGAATCAGTTTCAGCAAATGAAGAAAATGTTAAAGCAGTTCAAGGGCAAAGGCGGCCGGGGAATCGGCCGGATGCCTTTTGGATTTGCCTGATCAGATTTTAAATTGACTGGAGGAAAGGAATTTGGTAAAGTTAAGACTACGCCGAATGGGACGGAAAAAACGGCCGTACTACCGAATCGTAGCAGCCGACAGCCGCGCTCCACGCGACGGCCGCTTTATAGAACTGGTGGGCACATACGATCCTTTGCAGAAACCGTTTAAGGTGGAACTGCGTGAAGATCGTGTGTTTTACTGGCTGCAAAATGGCGCCCAACCGACCGATACGGTAAAAAGTTTATTTAAACGCAAGGGGTTGTGGCTTAAATGGGATTTAATGAAGCACGGTGCCGACGAGGCTAAAATACAGGAAGAGTTTGCCAAATGGGAAGCCTTGCAGGCTCAACGCGCCGAACGTTTGGCAGCTAAAGAAGCCGAAAAAGCCAAAGCTAAAAAATCAGCCAAAGAAGAAACCGCGGAAGAAGAAGCCGCTCCGGCCGAAGCTCCTGCAGAAGCGGAACCGGTTACGGAAGAACAGCCCGCAGCCGAAGCAGCCACAGCGGAAGAAACAACCGAACCGGCGGCAGAGACAGCCGAAGCGGAAGCATCCGAAACTGCGGAAAAGGATGAAACCAAAGACGAAGAGAAGCAGGCTTAAATAAAGTGTGGATTGATCCATTTCATATTCTTAACTAGTGAGTACAGCGATAGTCGGTATTACTTAGGAGGTAATGGGAACATGAAAGAATTTGTAGAATTCATCGCGAAGCACCTGGTGGACAAACCGGATGAAGTGGAAGTAACCGAAGTGGAAGGCGAACGCGTTACCGTTTACGAGCTTCGCGTTGGTGAAGGCGATTTGGGTAAGGTGATCGGCAAAAGAGGCCAAACGGCTAAATCGATTCGTACTTTATTGGCGGCTGCTTCCGCAAAAGCCGGTAAACGTGCCGTTCTGGAAATTCTTGAATAAAAAATACCTCCTGCAGTTCCTATGTTTCTGGTAGGCAGGGTGCTCAGGCCGCAGGGCATTAAAGGGGAAGTAAAAGCCGAAATTATCAGTTCCTTTCCGGAGCACTTTAAAGAACTTAGGCAACTGTATATAAAAGAGGATGATCGCTGGCAGGCTTGGTCGGTAGAGGCAGTGCGCCTGACCGGGCATTTTGTTTATATTAAATTTACGGACCTGCACTCCCGCAACGATGCCGAGAAACTGCGCAATCGTGAGCTGTATATTGAGCAGGATGATCTGACGCCGCTGGAAGAGGATGCTTACTATATCCACGACCTGATCGGGCTGGTTGCCGAGAATGAATCCGGACAACGGCTCGGCGTGATTACGGCCGTGGAAAACTATCCGGCCAACGACGTATATGTGGTGCGCGGGGATGACGGTCGGGAATATTTGATCCCGGCCATCAAAGATGTGATTCTAAGCATCGATACGCAATCCGGCCGAATGATAATTCGGGAAATGGAAGGTCTTTTTGACGGACGATCTTTGAAATGAGAATTGATATCCTCACCGGGTTTCCAAAAATTGTGGAAGGCCCGCTGAACGAGAGCATCATTAAAATAGGCCGGCAAAAAGGCGCCGTGCAAATTGTTGTGCACAATTTAAGGGATTACACGGACGATAAGCACAAAACAATAGACGATTATCCCTACGGCGGCGGGCCGGGGATGGTGCTTAAAGTAGAACCGATTGTGCGGGCGCTGGATGTGCTGTTTACGGAACATAATGCAGATGAAGCGCAGATCGTGCTGCCTTCGCCACGGGGTACAACGCTTACGCAAAGCCTGGTAACCCGGTACAGTTTGGCCGGACATCTGGTCATAATTTGCGGGCACTACAAAGGCATTGACGAACGGGTACACGATTTCTACAAAATTGAAGAAGTATCTATCGGCGACTATATTTTGAGCTCCGGCGAAATTGCCGCTTTGGTCCTGGTGGATGCGCTGGTACGGCTGCAGCCCGGTGTGATCAAGGATATTGATTCGGCCTGGACCGATTCCTTTTCCGACGATCTTCTGGACGCACCGTATTATACGCGTCCGGCAGAATTCAGAGGAGTGAAAGTACCGCAGGTGTTAACCTCGGGGGATCATAAAAAAATTGAACAATGGCGCCTGCGCCAGCGGGAAGACCTGACCCGTAAGCGCCGGCCCGATTTGTACGAAAAATATATTAAAATCAATAAATAAAAACAGGCGAGTACAATTATGGACGTATTACACACAGTTACAGCAAATCAATTGCGCACGGATATTCCGCAATTCCGCCCCGGCGATACATTGGCCGTGCACGTGCGCGTTATCGAAGGCGACAAAGAGCGTATTCAGGTTTTTGAAGGCGTTTGTATTAAACGCAAAGGCGGCGGAATTAACGAGACCTTCACGGTGCGTAAAATATCCAACGGTATCGGGGTGGAACGGGTTTTCCCTTTGCATTCCCCGCGTTTGGCCAAAATTGAATTAAAACGCCGCGGGAAGGTGCGCCGGGCCAAGTTGTATTACCTGCGCGAACTGCGCGGTAAAGCCGCACGAATTAAAGAACTGAAGTAATTCAAAACCGCCGCAAGGCGGTTTTTTTGTTTTTGCAGGGAATAAAGGAAGTAGAAGGAACAACGACGTTTCACTTCCACGTTCCCTGAGTCCCGATTTGTCGGAATTGAATGAAACGCTTGTCGGTGTACGCTTCGATCCCGACACATCGGGACAGGCAAGGCTCAGCCTCCGAACCCTGAGCATAGCCGAAAGGCACATCAGGCCATATTTTAATCCAATTTGATAAACAAAGCTTCCAATCCCGGCCTTTTTGTTTGTTTCCCCTTTTGATACACATAACCGCTCAAACGGGCGTAGTTGTCCAGATCGGAATGAATGAGATAGGTGGCTTCGTAATACATACCGTTAACGGAAAAACGGGCGCGTAGTACCTGTGTCTCAGCCATAGCGGCCGGTTCGATCCGGGCTGTGCAGGTAGTGGTATGACCGTTAATATTGCGGATCATTTGCAGCCGACCTTCGATATTGCGAATGGCGACACTGCCGGCATACAGCGAATCGCTTTCCGGCCAGCGCCCGATGACCTCGTAACGGCCTTCTAAAAAAGAAGATAAAAACTCCGCCGTATCTTCTTGTTTCTGAGCAGCGGCCGATCCGATGAGCAAAAAGGACAAAAGACCTATTTGCCAAACTATTTTCATAGCGCTTCTCCTGTAGCATATTTTAACCGGATTCTATTAGGATGATATTTTATTTTTCTAAATATCCCAATTATTCTCCGTAAAAACAATTCTGTCAATAAAATTGTTTATCAGTTGAAACAAATGCAAATATATGCGAAATTAATAAAGCGATGAAAAACAACCTCGACATAAAACATCTGATCCTATTTGCTTCCATTTTACTGGCCGCTATAGTTACGGGTTGCGCTACCCGCGGTGCGCCGGGCGGAGGCCCCGAAGATAAAACAGGGCCCGAGGTGTTGCGCAGCTTTCCCGCCCAGGATTCTGTTGCCGTGGATACGCTTCTGGAATATATCGAAATCGAATTTTCCGAACCGGTTCCGGAGGGAACATTTAAGCAAAGTCTGTTTGTCTCGCCGCCTTTGCGGTTCGAAATCGAATGGCAGTCGGCGGAAGTGGTGCGCTTGTTGATTCGGGATACGCTGCGGCAGGAGCAAACCTATGTGGTTACCGTTGGCGCCGGCACCACGGATGAACATGGCAACAAAATGAAAAACAGCCATTCGTTTGCTTTTTCAACGGGGTTTAAAATTGATCATGGCAGCATCAGCGGAACTATTTATGATTTGTCCAACGAGCAAACAGCCTCGGCGTTCGCTTATCTTTTGCACGATACGACGGACATTGATCCCCGGAAACGGCAACCGCTTTATGTATCGCAAACGGGCAAATCCGGCGCTTTTCATCTCAATTTTTTAAAAGAGGGCCGGTACAGGATTTTTGCGGTTGAGGATTTGAATAACAACATGCTTTACGATTCCCGGTATGAACGGATCGGCATACCGTATCGTGATGTACGAATTGATTCATCACGCCTGGCGGTAAACTTTGTTGATTTCCACCTGAGCAAACGGGATACGGTGCCTCCGGATCTGGTTGGGGCTCGGGCCGTGAATAACCGTACCATCAATTTGCGTTTCAGCGAGCCGGTCGTTTTGCCCGATTCGTCTTTTATTCTCCTTACTGATAGCCTTACAGGAAAATCATTAACTGTGCTGGGCTGGTACAAGGACGAAGAAGAGGAA
Source organism: Caldithrix abyssi (assembly GCA_011369465.1). Classification (GTDB taxonomy): domain Bacteria; phylum Calditrichota; class Calditrichia; order Calditrichales; family Calditrichaceae; genus DRQG01. Next base: position 43,152 of record DRQG01000071.1, on the reverse strand, counting down.
AACAATGTTTGGGTATTTACGCAAAAAATGGACTCCGCTGCCTATTACCGCATCCAACCGCTTATTCTAAAAGATTTTAACGGAAATATGAATCCCAATCCCGGGCGGCGGGTTATCCCGGCCTCTACCCGAAGGGACACCACTCGCTTCCGTTTAAAGGAATTGACGCCGGCGGACAGCGCACAAAACATTCATCCGGAAACAAGCGTCCGGGCGGAATTCTCCGTGGCCGCGGATTGGGCAACGGTTGACAGCAGTTTTGTATTACGTTTATCAACGGGGGACACGGTGGAAGGGGACTGGCACCCTATAAGCGCGCTTAAAGCGGAATTTGTTCCCTCGGCTCCATTAAAAACGGATTCGCTTTATATGGCAATTCTGAAGCTCGGCCGGGTCAGGGATTTATGGAGAACCGCGGCGCAGGATACCACTATCCGGCATTCCTTCACGGTCATATCTAACCGGGAATTGGGTGAAATTGCCGGGCAGGTGGTTTGGGAAGGCGCTCAGGCGGCGCCGGTTGTTCTGCACATTCGCAAATCCGGGCAGGAAGATTTGCCAATTACTTTGCATCTGAACAAGCCCGGCAAATTTTATAAAGAAGCGCTTCTGCCGGGGCAGTATTTTTTGGACGCTTTTATTGACCTGAACAATAACGGAAAGTACGATTACGGGGGATTGGAACCGTTTGAACCCGCTGAACCGTTTTATTTCTCTGCGGATACCGTTCGTGTTCGTAAACGCTGGGAAACCGGCGGCGTACTGCTGAAAATCCCGACCGAATAAGAGAACAGGTTATGAATCGAATCATCAAGTTTGCCAAAATTGAGGCTACGGGAAACGATTTCATTTGCATAAAGCAGGATAAAGATGACCCGCTGCGGCTCAACCCGTCTTTAGTGAAACGCATGTGCCATCGCCATCTTGGTATTGGCGCGGACGGATTGATATTGTTGGATCGTGATGAGAATGATCCACCTTTTATGCACTATTATAATGCCGACGGTTTGGAATCGACCATGTGCGGTAACGGTTTGCGTGCGGCGGTACTTTTTACTCATGTTATGCTCGAAAATTGCCGCCCGCCTGCGGTATTAAAGGCCGGCGACGGGCCGCATCGCGTATTTTATCATTCGGCAGATCGCATCCGGGTAGAAATTTTGACGGACGGAAAAAGAACGGAGATTGAAACGGAAAAATTGGATTTGCCCGCAAAGTATAAAATACTGGGAAAAGTGGATACCGGAGTGCCCCATGTGGTGATTGATGTGGGAGAAGAATTAGATCGCCTGGATGTATCCGGGATCGGAAAACGATTAAGAAATCATCTTATGTTTCAGCCTGAAGGGACGAATATTAATTTCCTGAGAACCCTGTCCAATAATAGTATTGAAGTGCGTACTTACGAACGCGGAGTGGAAGCGGAAACTTTGTCCTGTGGTACCGGAATAACCGCCAGCGCCTTGCTTTTTAAACAGATAAGCGGAAATTCGGCAACCGAAATGGATGTTGTAACACAAGGCGGCCGTTTAAAGGTACGGTTTGAACATGATGGAATTTTTTTGGAGGGCCCGGCACATTTTGTGTTTACCGGCCACTACGCAGTGGATGAATAAGCCGCGGTCCGGCAGGGAGTTAGCCACAACCCGGGTGGAATTAACCCGAAGGTAAATCGAATCGTTTCCAACCAATACAGTTGGTAAGGAGGCAATATGCAACGTATCGTATCCTTGTTTTTTATTCTCGTACTGCTTACTTCCTGCGCCTGGTTTAAATCGGAACCCAAAGAATCCGAATCGGAAACAACCGCCGAAAGCGAAGAAATGCGTCTGGCCGAAGCCGAAAATTATGTAAGCGACGGTATATCGTATTTTCAGGCCGGGGATGACAGCATGGCCATTTTGTCCTGGCGTAAAGCGCTGGAAATCATTCCGGAAGACGCGGAGGTACACAACTTTTTGGGAATTGCCCTGCACCGTAACGGCGATGTGGAAGCGGCTCTGGATGAATTCAAAAAGGCGGTGTCCCTAAAGCCTGATTATTATCAAGCGCAAAATAATATGGGTTATATGTTGTTTCTGTTAAACCGTTATAACGCCGCTCTGGCAGCCTTCAACAGAGCGCTGGGCGGGAACCCGGGCTACGAACCGGCCATCCGCAACCGCCGGTTGGTGGAAAGCATCATTATGGGAAACCTGAGCCGTGAAGCCTTCGAAATCAGTGAAGAAACGGCGCGCAAAGATGAATACATCGAACAGATTGACGGTTACAAAAAAGCGCTACTGATCGATTCCACATTTGCCAAGGCACATAACAACATAGCCGTGGCCTATTATTACGAAGGTGATCTGGACAGTGCAATGTACCATTTGCAGCGGGCCATCCATTTTAACCGTAACTATCCGGAAGCTATCAATAATCTGGCGGTTTTGTACAAAATAAACGAAGATTATGAAACGGCCATAAAGCTTTTTCTAAAAGCGCTTACCTTAAAGCCGCGCTATATCGCCGCTTTGAACAATCTTGGCGAAACCTATTTTTTAAATAAAGAAATGGATAATTCCCGTCGTGTTTTTAATACCGTTTTAGAGTTGGAACCGGACAATAAAGTCGCTAAATTCTGGTTAGCAAAAATGGATACAGAGTTGAATCAAACAGAGTAGGAGAGCGATGTATATAGTTTTAATGGCAGGAGGAATCGGAACCCGTTTTTGGCCACGAAGCCGATCGTCCAGACCCAAGCAAATGCTGAACATCCTGGGCGGGGATTCCATGCTGCGCATGACGTACAACCGAATTAAAGGACTAACGGAAGATGCCAAGATTCTGGTTATAACCAATGCCGAGCTAACGGACATGGTCCGCGAAGACCTTCCCGAACTTCCGGCGCAAAACATTATTGCCGAACCCTTTGGGCGCAATACCGCCCCCTGCATTGGGCTGGCCACCAGTATCATTCAAAAACGAAGCGGTAAAGAGGAAGTAATGGTCGTCCTTCCGGCCGATCATTTAATCGAAGATGAGGAAAATTTCAGGGAAACCATCCGCATAGCGGCAGACTATGCGCGCCAGCACCAGTGCCTTATTACCATGGGCATCACCCCCACCTATCCGGAAACCGGTTACGGATATATTCAGAAGGATAAGATAATTTCCGACGATCTGGGAAAAACCATCTTTAAGGTGAAAACTTTTGCCGAAAAACCAAACATTGACACCGCAAAACGATTCATTAAAAGCGGTGATTTTCTATGGAACAGTGGTATGTTCATTTGGACCACCACATCCATTATGAAAAATTTTGATGAACATCAACCCGATCTGACAGATGGTTTACACCTGATCCGCAAAGCGGTGGATACCCCTCAAATGGATGAAGTTATTTTTGATGTGTATTCGAAAATCAAGTCCATATCTATCGACTATGGCATACTGGAAGCCGCTTCCGACGTGTGCGTGATCGAAGCCGATTTTAAATGGAACGATATTGGCTCCTGGGAAGCCGTTTACAATATCTCGGAAAAAGATAAAAACGGGAATGCCGTCATTGCCGAAGAACATTTACTTCTGGGTTCTAAAAATAATTATTTTTATTCTTCCAAAAAACTGATTACGGCTATCGATGTGGAAAACCTGGTGGTGGTAGAAACCGACGACGCAATACTCATCTGCCGAAAAGATCGTTCTCAACGTGTGAAGGATCTGGTAGACACCTTGAGGCGCAGAGAACAACATAAATATTTGTAATTGATACAACCGGAACGTGTTAAAGTTACTGGTTTTGGCAGGATACTTCAGAGTAGATTCAATCGAGTAATTTTACAATGGAAGCAGAAAAAACTTTACAAGAGCTACTTGATCTCTTGGAAGAATTATCTATAGAAGTAAAATATCATCGCGGTAATTTTCGCGGTGGGCTTGTTTTCTATAACGGTAAAAAGTATTTTTACTTTAACCGTAAGGATGATACTGAAACACGTATCAGTTTGATTGTAAGCGAATTAAAGCAAAATAAACTGGGGTTGGACCGTCTGACAGCTTTAATAGAACCTACTGAAATCTCGTAGCTTTAATTCCATACAACAATGTAGCGACCCAAACTCACGAGTGAATATTTTTCTTTCTAATCTCGATTTGACGAATTGATAAAAATTAAACTCAGGAAATGGATGACAATAAGTAATTGTAAATCCAGCTAAAAAGGAGGTTTATCATGTTTTTTGACGGTAGGGGTGCGTCCCGCATCGAAACCGAAAATCTACTGGCTTTTCGTTTGCTGGATGCCGAAAATCAGGTGATTAATGAGGGGATGGTCAAAACCCTGGATATCAGCCGTACTGGTATCGCCATCGAGGCTCCTCTTCCCATGCCTCCCGGACAGCGGATCGAACTTACCATTGGGATAGGTGATGATGTGGTGAAAACCAGGGGAACAGTTCAGAACATGAATAAACTGGCCGAAAAAAAATACCAGGTAGGCATCCAATTTGATTACTTGAGCGAAGAGGATCTGAGCAAAATCGGAATGGTTTATCCGGATATACTGAAGTAGATCGATACCGACAGAATATCCGTTACATTCAATTTGTCACCTTACTTTTTTCAACCGGAAAACCTACCGGACGTCCGAATATTCATAATCGAAATAATTGTTTTTCCCCATGTTGTTCAGTTGGCAGTATTTTGACCTGCGTCACATTTGATTGACATTATGCGAGAGATAAAAGAATTCGTTTGTATTTATTGAAAAATGTCTTTATATTTTTTTTCACTTTAGAATATTGGTAAATAGAAAATATCCCCCGCAAATCCAATATTTCCCAGATTTGAATATATAGATTTATGTATAAAAAAGATAAAATGGGCTTTTAAAATCTGTTGCTTAAAAGTCTTTTGTTTCGATGCATAAAGTTCAAACAGGAAGCTGCACGAGGTCGAAACCTGAAATGATTCCTTATTAATATAGAACATTAATTCCGTATTTGTACAGGTTAAGTACCTGGTATCAATAATAAAAGGATATAATTTATGTATTTAAATTTAGACCATCTAAAGGAGGAATTATGAACAAAACCATTACAGTACTTTTATCTTTCATTTTCGTTTTTTCCACCACCCTTTTAGCCAGCGACTACAAAATAAACAAAAAATATACTCCCCCTCTTGTAAAATCCCAATATGCTATAAATAAAATAAATCAGTTAGAAATACCCGAATATTTATATGCCAAATATGCCCACCGGGATAACCTTACCAAAAGCGCACAACGGATAATGCGCACAACGGAAAACGCAACGCATGTATTGGTGGATTCTTCCCGTAACGGATATGGCTGGTTGAATGAGGCTATTCATTCTGTGGATTATTATCCGGAGGCCGATTTTGTTTTGTTGGGTTACCGTAAATACCAAACCGGAGATACCAGAACAGGAATTCTGGGAGCAGCCGAAATAGATGTAAGCGGCGGTCTGGAAGGCGGAGAGCTTTTCGTCTATGGGGATTTAAACGCTGATATAGCGCAGGGAACCGTCGGCGCCCGTTATCCGGGAGTCGTGGCGCTCGATATGCCGTTTATTCATTTTAATCAATATATGAGCGGCAATGCCGATACGGAACCGGCTATTTCAAGCCCGTATCTGATCAGCGATTATCTTTGGGATTACGGAAATAACGGAGGCGATTGGACCGGTTCTTTAAAGATGGATGAGGGCTATACTCATCATGACTCACCCGGTGGTAACAGACTCTGGAATGGGCCCGTATCCATTGTTAAAGATGCTAACAACGTATATCATTATGTAGGGGTTTATGCTAACTGGTTTTTGGCTAGCGAAGCCGCGCGTACAGATGACGCTATTTTAACCGCCACGGCCGAAGATCCGACGGACGCATGGACAATCAACACCAATCCGGTACTTATTGATCCTACAAAAGTTACTATGCCAGCACCCCACGTAAGTATGAACTCCAGCGGTTTTGGTGTAATTGCAGCTACCGGGCACGACGGAGAGCACCCGGCCGGCGAAGGATTTGCCTATGCCGAATTGCGTCCTATGCTGATGATTACCAATGATTACGGCGTTACCTGGTCCGATCCGATTATCCTTGAATGGGACGACCTGGGAATTCCGACCGTGGTTGTACAACAGGATTCCATTATTGCCGATATCGATTCGGTGAGCGGCGATACGATTTGGTATGAAGGCCCTGCTTTTGTGGGAACGAATTTCGATATGGATGTGTTGGTTGACGAGGACAATAACATCTACATAGCTTACATGCAGATGTGGGGTGTATCCAGTGAAGATTTGACCGGTGACGTAGGCGGCTGGTATCCCATGTATCACCACACCGGATTGCACCTTATTTTAAGTGAAGACAAGGGCGCTACGTTTTCAAATCATCGCATAATGTACAACAACGGCTTCTTTGCAGGAGACTCTTCCGGCCCGATCTATCTGGATTCCGAAGTGGACCTGGGTATGGATGCGGACGGCAATTTGTATGCCGCCTGGCTGGACAGGCCACGTTTCGACCTGAATTATTCCGATATCGGAAAATATTTTACTATAGATAACCCGGAAGTGATGACGGATGTTTTTGTATCCGGTTCAAAGGACAAAGGAAAAACGTGGGGCTGGCGCGTGAATGTCACCAATACACCGGATCTGGATGAATACGAATTGAAAATGGCCAACACCGTTTCCACTAAAAACGGCGGCACCGTTTACATCGGTTATAATCTGGTAGATGTGGATGACCCGTTCGTAGGCGATGAAGATATTTATATGGCTAGAGTAAACCGCATCTGGATCGGCGAGGTATCCGGAGTGCCTACCGCCATTGATAATGAACCTCTGCCGACTGTGGCTAAGGAATTTTCTTTGAAACAGAATTACCCCAATCCCTTCAATCCTGCCACAGTGATTGAGTTTAACGCTCACCAAAGCGGACGGGCACAAATAACCGTGTATAATACAGCGGGGCAGATGGTAGGACGTATCTTTGAAAGACAAGTTACGGCAGGACAAAACTACAAAATACGATTTGAGGCAAATGGTCTATCTGCCGGTGTTTATTTTTACCAGCTTTCTCTGGCCGGTAAAAAAGAGATAAAGAAAATGGTTTACCTTAAATAGAGTACAATAAAGCTTTATATCGATTCCATCGCTTTGAGCGATGGAATCGAATTGTTAAAATAAAGAACACATAGTTACATTAACCAAATAAGGAGGGGTTATGAGGAGGATTTTTACTGTTGTCGTTCTGCTCACTTTTGCTTTGGTGGTTTTACTCCAGGCGGAAGAAAAACAGGACAAAATTATTAAATTAAGCGATCGCTATTCGATTGCCAATAAAACAATGAAGGTTATTCCGAAACCGATCGAAAAAGCTGCTGAGGCCATGCAGACCAGCTCGAGCGGTTCGAGCGGCAGCGGTTTTGTACGCCCGCCCATGCGCCTCAACAAAACCAACGGTGAAACAGTGTACAGCCTCATCGATAGTTCCCTGAACGGTTATGGCTGGATCGATTCCGGTATCCGCGGCATCGATCGTTTTAAGGGAACCGATGCTTTGGGAAATAGCGTGGATCGCCTCTTTGCAGTGTACCGCCAGCACATTGCCGGCGATACGTACACCGGATATATCGGCGCTCACGAAATCGAGGTAAGCAGCGGTCTGGATAACGGTTCCTTTTACAGAGCCACGCATGTGGAAGTGGATATGTCCAATGACGGCAGCGTTGGCGGACGTTACACGGGAGCCGTTGCCCTGGACTATCCTTTTGCAGCGTTTAATTGGTATAAACAGGCTCATCCCACCACCCAGGCGGCTTTATCTCACCCCTATTTAGTTACGGACTACAACGGAGGCTATGTAAACGATGTGGCCGAATATGACTGGACGGCACCGGACTGGCTGATGGATGACGGCTGGCTGCATCCGGACCTGGCCGGTGTAACGAATCCGCTTTTTCCTGCAGACGCCAAGGAAAACCGCTTATGGCGCGGTGCGGTAGATGTGGTTAAAGATAATTCGGGCGTTTATCATTATGCCGGCATATTTTCACATTGGGTAAGCGATGCGGAACAGCAACAGTTCGGTTTGCAAAACGATCAGGTAGCTCTGGCTGCACATACCAATGATCCGCTCAATTCCATGACCTATAGCTGGGATGAGGGCACCGACCCCACGATCTGGGAATATGCGGATGTCACCATACTAACCAGAGCTATCGACATGAATGCCAGCGGATTTGGCGTCATTGCCACCATCGGTCAGTTGAATTATCCGGTGGATTCATCGTTATATTATGACACCTTGTATGTAACCTACACAACCACCAACGATTATGGTTATACATGGTCTGCCTGGGATACGTTAAGCTTTTTTAACGAGTTGGGTTTCCCTTCTCAGGTTCAGGCTTCGGATTCCTTGTGGTATGTTAATGATAACGGCGATACCGTGCTTTATGTAGGCCCTGCAGAAGTGTATTGTAATGATCAGGTGGATGTGATTGTTTCCGATAACAATGATATTTATATCGGTTTCTCCGCCTTCTGGGGCGGCGTAGACGGCGCTCATGGTATTATGTATTCACCGTATTATAGCGGGCAATGGGTGGCCATTTACGATGTGGATTCTTCGTACTGGACGGGACGGCACATCGCCTATAATAATGGCGTGTATGCCGGAGATGAAAGTTTGCCTACCCATACGTTGTTCTGGGATTCCGAAATTGATTTGGCTTTTGATGATGCCGGCAATCTTTATGCGGCCTGGCTGGATAGACCGAGAACAAATGTTGAGTATGGCGCGTTACCGAGGTATAGCGTGGATGATGATCCCAATACAGATGAGAGAGATTACAAAACGGATATTTACGTTGCCCGTTCAACCAACGGCGGTTTTGACTGGTCCGGTTGGGTGAATATTACCGGCACGCCTCAGGTTGATGAATATGAATTGAATATGGTTAAAACGGTGGACAGCCGTACCGATGGAACCGTCTGGGTTGGTTATAATGTATGTGTGGACACTACAGGTGCCGATCCTCAAGCGGAAGCCTATGTGGATCGTAAGAACCAGATTTGGGTACGCGAAGCCAGAGGCTTGTTCCCACCGGCTGCCATCGATGATGACAATCCCCTGGTTGCTCGCAAATATTCATTGGAACAAAACTATCCCAACCCGTTCAATCCGGTTACCCATATCGAGTTTGTACCGGTTAAAGCGGGTAAGGCACAGCTTAAAGTTTACAATGCCGCAGGTCAGCTGGTCAACACCTTGTATAACGGCAATGTTAACCGCGGCGCCAAATATGAGTTCGAATTCGACGGAACCGGCTTAGCTTCGGGCGTTTATTTTTATCAGTTAACCTTAGACGATCAATCCGAAGTGAAAAAGATGGTTCTGCTCAAATAAGAACCCTGAAGTGTTACAACAAATGGCGGACGGATTGTCTGCCATTTGTTTTTATTTACAGGAAGATAGACCGGTAAAGGATTACGTCCGGAAAAGCTTCAACCATTTTTTATTCATTGCATGAATACGTTTTTAAAGCGTAGTATTCTGTTCCTTTGATTAGCTGGCATACACGAGTGCATGTCATCATGTGATAGGTGCGTGTCATCCTGGGCGTGAATATTGTCATCCTGAGCTACGTCGAAGGATGACACATTTGTGATGTTCAGTGGCTCGTCATGGTTCGACGTAGCTCACCATGACGCTATATTGTTATTGTCATTCTGAGTGTGAATATTGTCATCCTGAGCCTGTCGAAGGGTGAGTCTTGTCTGTCCCGACGTGTCGGGGGCGAGGGGAACGAATAACGGGTTCGACGAGCTCAGTCTCCGAATCCTGAGATCTGCCTGTCCCGATTTATCGGGGTCGAACTATGACGCTATATTGTATTGTCATCCTGAGCTACGTCGAAGGATGGCATTCGACTCGTCCGGCTTACTTTAAAAAGGAATGAATCGCTGGTGTACATTATTAAGTAACACCGAGTTTTATTATCAAGAAACTAAGATCAGAATGGGATTATCTAACAGAAGAGTGGTGCTTTTATGAAAAGGATTGTCAGTGGTTTATGGTTAATATTGTTTGCTTCCTATTCTCTTTTTGCAGGAACAACCGGAAAAATTGCCGGCCACGTTGTAGATGCACGTACCAAAGAACCGCTTGTAGGCGCCAATATTATTTTGGAAGGTACCTATCTTGGCGGTTCCACGGATGCGGATGGTGATTATTACATCATTAACGTTCCGGTTGGCGAGTACACCATCATCGTTTCGTATGTGGGGTACCGCACGGTAAAACACCCGGGTGTGCAGGTGATTCTGGACCAAACCACACCCGTTAATTTTGAACTGGTGGAAGAGGTTGCCGAAGGTGAAGCAATTGTTGTTACGGCGGAAGGTTTTAAAGTACAAAAAGATGAAACAGCAAAAAAAGTAACCATCAATACCGAAGAAATACAAACCATGCCGGTGCGTGATTTTTCGGATCTGGTCGCTTCACAGGCTGGTGTTATCAAAATCGAAAGTAGTGTTCAGCAGATTCCCGGCTTTGAAGACCGCGGTATAGAAGAAATTCATGTACGCGGCGGCCGCTATGGGGAAATTGGTTACACTATCGACGGTATGTTCATTACCAATCCCTTTTACGGCGGTCGTTATACTTACACACAGTTAAACCCCTTTGCCGCCCGCCAGATTGATATCAAGACCGGCGTATTTGACGCCGAATATGGCGGCGCCATGTCTCAGATGGTCAATATAGTTACGCGGGATGGCGGAGACCGGCTGGAAGGTAATATCCGGGTGCAGGTATCCAATTTGGGACGCTTTGCTAATCCGGCCACCTTTTTCAGCCCCGATTCCAGGCCCCCTTTGGATATTGCTCTGGAACAGGATGCTAAACTGGATTACCGAGAAATAACCGGCGGCATCGGCGGACCGGTGCCGTTTACAGGGAACAAGGTCAAGTTCATCATTACCGGACACAAAAGACGCAGTGCCTTTCGCGCTTATGAATTTGACAATTTAACGTATGATCCGTCTCAGCCCCAGGATTCCGAGCGCAATTTTCATTTAAACAGATTGGATACGATTCCCGGTTGGCGCGGCATGGGATTTGTTAACAGTTGGGACCTGTATTCCAAAGTATCGTTTCCCCTGTCCAATTCGATGAAATTTTCTGCTTCATTCTGGAATTTACAGGCCACCTTCCGAACGGCCAATCTGGCAAATTCCTTTTATCAATATCACGAAGAAGGACGTAATATCGTAACTCAAACTTCCGACCGACAGGCGATCATGTTCAACCATCAGCTGTCACAAAAAGTGTTTTATGATATTCGTGTGTCCCGTTTCTATCAGGAGGTGTTTAACGGGGTTACGGATAACGGCAAAGAAGATGGCCGCTATCTAAACCCGGATGAATATGAGGCCCCTCGCGGCGATCCCGATTATGAAAACAATCCCTATTATTTTGAGTATGCCATTTCCGGGCATGACCGTTATTACCATCGTAGTTATGCCGAAACGTATGAAGGATTTTTCAATTTACTGGGTCAGCTTACCAAACATCATCAAATTAAAACGGGTGCATCATATCGCAGACACAACCTGATGATCAATGAAATCCAACTGCCCTGGCTGATTTCGCCCTATGTTGAACGCTATACCAAACATCCGGAAGAATTTGGTCTCTATATCCAGGATCTGATCGAATATGATTATATGACCATTCACCTCGGCATCCGGATGGATATGTTCAACGCCCATTCAAAAACCTGGGCCGATCCCTACGCCAACCCGGAAGACAAGGTTTTAGTGGATTCGAAGTGGGAATATGCCATAAGTCCGCGGTTGGGTTTTTCGCATGTTATAACCGATAATGCCACCTTTACTTTTGGCTATGGAAAATTTGTTCAACGACCCACGTACCGTAATACCTATATCAATGACATCAAAGATATAACCACCCCTTCTCCGATTGTCGGGAATGCCGGATTAACCAATGAACGCATGACCGCCTATGAATTTGGTTTGAACGTGGGATTGAGTGATCAGGTTATCGTCCAGCTTATGGGCTGGTCCAAGGAATATTCCGGGTTGACCTCAACGGAGCGTATTCCGCAGTTTCCCTATTCATATACTACCTTTCTGAATACGGATTATGCTACGTCGCGGGGTGTGGATGTGGTTCTTCGTTGGCGTCAGCAGACGTCTTCTCTCGTTTTTCAATATACGCTTTCGCGGGCTACGGCAAACAGACGAGACCCATGGGAAGGGTATCGCAGCACCCATACACCGCGTACCATGCCCAAACGTGAAATATTGATGAGCTACGACCGCACCCATGATTTAAGTTTATTTTATAATTTACACGTTCCCAAAGATCGGGGGTTGGACTTGTTCGGATTTAAACCTTTCCAGCAAACAAGTTTAAACCTGATATTTAAGGCCATGAGCGGTTGGCCATATACGCCGGTTGTGGGCAATGTAGCCGGTGAAACCAATTCCGAGCGGGGTCCATGGTACACCATTATTAACCTGAATTTCCGGAAATTTATCAATATATTTAACTACCGCATGATTTTTGGAGTGGTGGTGCAAAATCTGTTTGACTGGAAGAATCCCATTGATATATGGCCCTCAACCGGAAAAGCAGATGATCCGGGCCCGCAGCTTAACCGCTTAATCGACATGGGATTTTATTCCAAAACGTTGTTTGATAGGCCGTATATGTACGGTACTCGTCGTGCGATTGAATTCACATTGGAATTTGCTTTTTAAAGAAAGGAACAAGCGTGGTGCGTATGATAAAATTATTATTCATACTGATACTTACCGGCATTGTTACGGTTCAGGGAATTGTACCTGTAAAAAAGAACAAGGGCCTGCAAAAAACGACTGCAGAGGCTCCGGATGATCCGCTCATCAGCCGTGCCCGGGCCTATCTGGATAAAGGTAAACTGAAAATAGCCGTTCATAACTTTGGGAGGTTTTGCGGTGTTACCCCTCCGGAAGGACTTTGGGGTAACTTTTCCTACATTCCGGATATCGACCTGATTGTCGGAATCCCAGGCAAAGATGAGAATGGTGATCCCTACCCCTGGGCGGTGGGCAAAAAAGACATGTATATGATTAAGGAAGGGGTGTTCCGCACCTTTGGTACGGATACCACCTATTGGGGGCCTACGGTTTCCGAATCGTGGATGGACCGCACCTATCCCAACTATAACCGCGGCGACTGGGAGTCACGGGAAAAATCCCAGATTTATCTGCACAATCCTCTGGCCACGGCAGGCAAATATTATGGGGAACAGGGGTTGTACACCTTTCCCGAAGATCAGTATCCGTTGATGGCCACCAGCGATATCCCCGATACCTGGCCGCTAAAAACCAACGCTCAGGGTATCGAGGAACATGTTTGGCCGGGTCCTTATGCCATCGATCCTGCAGACAGTACCGGTCAAAATGAGCTGGAGGGTGTGTTTGTATCCGATCAGGATATCTATTTTGAACTGGATGACCGCTTTGCCACCCGCGATATTGATACGACGCAGGGATATCCCATCGGCATAAGAGCAAAAGTATCGGGTTACTCTTACAGCGCCAGCATCTCCGAAGATATCATTTTCTTCCGCATGTATTTGTACAATATATCGGATGAAATTTACCCCGAAACAGGCGGCTATACCTACGAGGGTGTATATGCCGGGTTTTATTTTGACGCCGATGCGTATAATACGGACATATTGGGATACCGGTATGACGATTCCAACCTGAACGATATGATGGGTTATAATACCGACCTGGATTACGGGTACATCTATGATAAATTCAACGGCGCCAAACACGTCCGTGCTATGAGCATTTACGATGAGGATCTGGCTTATGCCTCCGTAAAACTTCTGGAAACGCCGTATGCTACAGAGCCGGTTGATCTGGATGGCGATGGTTTCCCCGATATCCTGCCCGGCGATCCACTCGGGCTTACCGGATGGCACTGGTTCGACTGGTATTACCGTCCGGGCGCGGCCGATCAGCCGCCGAATAACTATTCCGGTGACGGGAGAACACCCTATAAGCCAAATAAAGAAGAGATTCAATATAAAATTCTGGCAGGTGATACCACCAATCTCGATGCCTACGACAGAGAACACTATTTTCATCCCGTAAAATATGACATCGGCGGTGAAATCGTTGACGGTCCGCTCAACCCGCGTTTCGATTCAATAGAAGGGTTGGAACTGGAATTCCCCGACGGATTGGACTGTGTGTTTATCATGTCTTCGGGCCCCTTCACCATTGCACCGGGCGACTCGGTTCCGTTTTCTTTTGCCGTTATAATGGGCGCCGATACCGCCGATCTGAGAGTGAACGCAGAAATAGCTCAGTTGATGTATGATAATAACTATCAGGGCGCACGGGCACCCAAAGCACCTAAGGTTTATGTGAAAGAAGAGGATGAAAAAGTAACCCTCTATTGGGATGCCGCATCGGTAAATGATGTGGATATCATAACCGGTTATAAGGATTTTGAAGGCTTTCGCATTTACAAAAGTACCGATAACGGTAAAACCTGGGGCGAAGCCATGTACGATGAGCAAACCAAAACGAACTACTGGAAACCCATCGCGCAGTATGATTTGATCAATGATATTAAAGGTTATGATCGGGTTGCCCCGCATCGTTTTTTGGGTAACAACACCGGTGTTGTTTACAAATTTGAAGATACGGATGTAACAAACGGTACGGAATATCTTTATGCCGTATGTGCATACGACCGCGGTTTTATCCCCGGTGATCCTATTACGGATCCCGACAATGTGGGCGAATCGAAAAATCTGACCTTCGAAATCCCCTCTATGGAAAACCTGCTGGCCAACAGCACAGTGCTGGATCATATTGTAAAGGCAATTCCCCATCGGTCAGCGGGCAACACAACTCTGAAGGAGCTGGTAGTTCAGAAATCGGAAGGCACTGTGGGAACGGGAAAATTCGAAGTGGAAGTGATCGTTCCGCCGGATATAACAGGCCATGAGTACCAGGTACTTTTTGATTGTGATTATTCGGATCCGGAAGAAACCATTATCGTACCGGGGTCACAGCGTTTTAGCGTTATAGATAAGGCTCTGGGCGATACTTTGATCAAAGACAGTAAAGACTACGCAGTGCTGGATAAAAGCCAGCCGGAAAATATTCCCATTTTTGACGGTTTACGCATGTTTGTGGAGATGACGGACGATATAGTAATTCTCGATGAAGATCTGAAGTGGACTCCGGAGTCGAAATGCGATTATCGTTTTGTTAAGCCGATTTTGCGTAAAAAAACACGGTCGGATTATATCATTCGTTTCGTCGGTGAAGATGCGGAAACAGCGTACAAATACAATCCGCGCACGCGCGAATTCACGGAACGGTTTAAAATACCGTTTGAAGTAATTAACACGGTTACCAATGTAAAAGGAAAAGTGGTTGCCAATACCGGAACTCAGTTCGAATCCGGACAGGCTTTCTCTTTGTATGATTTCAATATACCCGAAGATGCCTGGGGCGATACCGTGCTTACTTTATCCCGCTTTAGCTTTGAATGGACGGATGAAAACGTGGATTGGGAGGCTGGCGATGAATTTCTGATTCCCATCCGCAAACCGTTCGAACGGGGTGATGGCTTTGTGATCAACACGGCCAATGTATTTAATGTGGAAGAGGTAACCGAAAGCAATCTGTCAAAAGTTAAAGTCGTACCAAATCCCTATATTGTCCATGCTCAGTGGGAGACGGATGATTTTGTCCGCAAGATACAATTCACGAACTTACCGGCTAAATGTAAAGTGCACATCTTTACCGTTGCCGGTGAAAATGTGATTACATTGGAACACAACAGCTTGTATGACGGCAGCCTGGATTGGGATTTGTTGAGTGTGAACCGTCAGGATGTTGCACCCGGTTTGTATGTTTTTGTGGTGGAAGCGGAAAACGGTCAAACCTATACGGGCAAATTCGTCATTATCAAATAAAGTTAAAAAGTGTGTTATTCTGCGAAGTGAACAATACGTTTCACAAAAAAGGATAACACATCCATTCAATCAGATCGATAAACAGGAGTGCATAGATGAAACTTAAAGTTGTGCTGAGTATCCTATTATTACTGAGTATTGGCGCCTTCGCTCAGGATGATTTCTCGAAAGTAGGCACAGGAACGGCGCAATTTTTAAAATTGGGTGCGGGTGCCAGAGGAACCGCTCTGGGAGATGCCTACTCCGCACTGGTGAATGACGCTACGGCCATGTACTGGAATCCATCCGGAATACAAAAGGTAAATCAATTTGCGCTCAGCGTTTCGCGCACTTATTTGTTTGCCGGCATTAACTACGACTTTCTCGGCGCCGTCATTCCCATCGATAACAATACATCTGTGGGCGTATCGGTGCTGTATCTATCTTCCGGCGATATTGAACGCACCACTATTGAAGATCCGGAAGGAACCGGCGATACGTTTGATACCGGCCATTCAGCCATCGGTATCACGGTAGCACGCAGTTTAACCACGCGCTTTGATCTGGGGGTTACCATCAAATATATCAGCGAGCGCTTGTTTCGTGAAGAAGCCTCCACCATCGCCTTTGACATTGGTTCTCAATTTGATACCGGAATTTACGGCATAAAGCTGGGTATGGTGCTGTCCAATTTCGGCGGAAAAATGAAATTTGACGGGCCGGATTTGAATCAGCCCATAGAAAATGATCAGACCAGTATCCGCTATGAAAACGGCGGCCGCTGGAAAACGGAAGAGTGGCCCATACCGTTGTTGTTCCGTTTGGGTGTTCGCACCGACCTGTTAGGCGCCGAATCGGAATTTATGTACAGCGAATCCAATCGCCTTACCCTGCTGTTGGAAGGAAACGACCCGATCGATCATGTTCTGCGCTATAATATAGGTATGGAATACGAATGGAATGCCATGCTGGCTTTCCGCGCCGGGTACAAAATCAACTATGATCAGGCGGATATCACGGCCGGAGTTGGCTTTGACCTCACCCGGCTGGGTATCAATTTGAAGATAGATTATGCATTTAACAATTACGGCTTGTTGGGTTATGTGCACAACTATACATTGGAATTCAAGTTTTAGAATGATATTGTAAAAAGAAAGGAGGCATAACAGTACTGATAAAGTATATTTAAGCCAACGTTAAACTAAATAAGGGAAATAAATATGAAAACATACTTACCTACGTTTATTTTGGTTCTATCAATATTGGGTGGTGTTTTTGCCTCGGAAGTTACCAGCCGGGAAGATATGTTAAAAAACACACCGGAAAAGATGCAGTATAAGGTGCCTGTGGAACAGGTGAAGGCGTCGCAGAATCATCGTTTTAACAAAGTAAACGAAGACTTCCCGGGCGGTGTGCTCTGGTTTGAAGATTTTGAAGAAGGCGGGGTTTGGCACCGCTGGACCAGCGGACAAATCATTCCGCAACCGGACCCCAGTTACTGGCATCTAACTACCTGGAATGCCCTGGAAGACTCTTCCTGGTGGCTGGCCAACGAAGAGTTTGGAGACAACGGCGGTTATGCTAATCATTGGTACCAGGTGATGGAAACACCGCTTATTCTGCTAAATGATACCGCAGCAACATTCACGTTTTATCAGCGCTATAAAATTGAAGATCCCGGCGGCGCCTCCGATGCCTCCGGCGGTGAATTTGACGGCTGGGACGGAATGAATGTACGCATCTCTACCGACAGCGGGGCCACCTGGCAGGTACTGGATTTTTCTACATACAATGTAAGCAGTAGCTGGGCCTTTGGTCATCCCGATCAGGGCATGAATGAAGGAACCGGCATTCCCTCCTGGGCCGGCGCTCAAACAACCTGGCGCAAGGAAACCATCGATTTAAGCGATTTTTGCAGCGCCGATACGGCAGTTATGCTGCGTTTTGCCTTTGCCTCCGATATGGGCTATTCTACGGAAGACGGCGGTCCGGATCTGTTTGGCTGGCAAATCGACAGTATCGAAGTGTATTCACCGGATACCGTTTTCTTTGCCAATTACGGAACCTCCGGCAAAATGGTCGGTAAATCCGTCCTCTTTGTACCGCCTCCCGGGGGCGATCTCTGGCATGTAACCGCTCATAATGACCTGGTGCCGCCCTATGATGAAAATCCTGAGTTTTTACCCAGCGGAACAAATATAGCAGTGGTTCAACATGGTAGTGATAACTTCTCACTCGATTCTACATATAACCGTTGGATGCAAAATTATTACACCACCGGTCCTATTGCTTTGCCGGATACCTCGCCCATTTATGTAGATTTATTGCAATTGCCTTATTTTGCGGATGATAATTACGGAGACTGGTGGCAGGTGCAGGTGCGTCCGGTGGACAGTACCGATTTTGAAGGTATCTGGCGCGATTGGGTACAGCGCAGTGACGGAACCTGGGGCTGGTCGCATTGGGTATATAATAATGTAGCTGGTATAGAAGAATGGACATCCTTCAGTTATTATTGGGGTGCTTTACCGAACACCTCTCCGCTCGATCTATCCCGTTTTGCCGGGCAGGATGTCTATCTGCGTATTTTCTTCAACTCCGACGGCGATGATCCGATTGGGCCGGGACTTATGGTAGATGACATTGTCGTTTACTCACCCATTAATCCTCCTGATGCGCCTCAAAATCTGAATGCGGAAGTCAATAATAAAGATACGACTATTACGATTACCTGGGACTGGGAAGAAGGAAAGACCTACGAAATCTGGCGCACTACGCCGGGAGACCAATATGTCCATTTACAGGGAATAACTACAGAATCCTCCTTTGTGGACACGACGGCCGAACCTTTTCAGGTATATTATTACACCATGCGCGCTGCCATCCAGTATGAAGGAACCTCCGATTGGTCCGATTTTGTGGGCGGATATATCGTTCCTTCCGTTCTGAAGGAATTCCGGTATGACAACAACTACTGGAACGGCTATTATGATCCAGGTAAGCGGGTTAAAATGGCCGTAAAATTTACGCCCGAGTATTTTCCTGTATCCTTCAGTACAATCCGCGCCTTTTTTGATACCAGCAAGGTCTATGGACGCGATTGGCAGGGTAAAGGTAAGTTCTATGCCTACAGCGAAAACCTGGAAACCGGCATGCCGGATTCTTTATTGGCTTCAAAGATCATTTCCGCCGGTTTGGAACCGGGAATGTTCAACACTATTCAGTTTGACCAGACTGTAGAAATTGACACCGGCGCTTTCTTTATTGTGTACGACCGCTATACGCGTAGTCCGCATATCGCCGCAGATACCACTCAACCCATCTATATGCACACCTATGTGCAGGTGGATGATACTACCTGGAGTGTGGTTGATTCCGTGAACGCTCTGATCCGGGTTTATGTGGATACGTCCAAGGCAAATTATCCGCAAGATACAACAGCCATAGGAAACGGTATGCCCGAGTTTGCCGACCGTTTTATCCTCGGTGATAATTATCCTAATCCGTTTAACCCGCAAACAACGATTCCTTTTGTAGTTCCGGCCAAAGCTGCCGGACAGGATATGCGGTTGGATGTTTATAATGTACTGGGTCAGCGTATTGCAACGCTGTATAACGGAAAGGCAAAAGCAGGCCTGCATAAGCTGGAGTGGAACGGGTTAAACAATGCCGGCAAACAGGTAGGCTCCGGCATTTATTTCTATAAACTGAAGAGCGGCGACGTTCAGTTATACAAACGTATGCTGCTTTTGAAATAAAACCGTGTTCTCACACGTTACAAAAAAGCTCCGGGTACATGTCCGGAGCTTTTTTTGTATCATAATAATTGCTGATTTGAATCACATACGAATGTAAAAATTTTGATATTTTAGGTTTAATCGATTCGGAACAGTGAACATAAGACAATACCTTATATAAAATATTACAGGGTGGTAATCGAATGAGTCTAATACGATCGGGTTTTCTGGTACTTATATCTTTCTGTACCTTATTAAGCCAAACCAGTTATTATCCAAACCAGATTTTGTTTGATATCCGGCCGCAGGCATCGGCACTGCAAATCGGGTCTCTTTCCAAAGATGGTGTACTGGTTAAAAACAATCAGGCCCTTAATAATCTGTTAAAAGCCATTGGGGCCGTAAAGGTGGAGCGTTGGCTAACTTCCGCAGATGAAACCGATGTTATTGACGGTGTGGATCTTTCAAAAATATACCGGGTTCGTTTAAGCAACTCGTATAAGCCGGAAGAGCTAAACGATTTTATTCATCAGTTAAAACAGATAAGCGATGTTCAGTTCGGCTCTCTGGAATATAAGCACATGGTTACGGCCGCGCGTTACATTCCGAACGATCCCGACTTGAGCCGGCAGTGGTACATGGATAAGATTATGGCGCCGGAGGCATGGGCATTATGGGGAGACTCGATCCCGGGCAGCCGCGAAATACTGGTTGGCGTTGTGGATAGCGGATTCGATTACCTGCATCCCGATTTACAGGATGTTCTTTATGTAAACCCGGGTGAAGATGTGGACGGCGACGGGCAGATTACCGCGGTGGATAGCAATAATGTGGATGATGACGGCAACGGCTATGTTGATGATTTTCATGGCTGGGATTTTGTAGGAGCAAACAAAGATATCGGACAACAGCCCGATAACGACGTTCGTCCGCCGCAAGCCGGAGAAGGGGCCGGATTGAGCCACGGTACCCACGTGGCCGGAGTGATTGCGGCACAAACCGATAACAATATAGGAATGTCCAGCATATCATATCGGGCCAAAATTCTGGTAACCAAACACGCCTATGATAATGCTTTGCAATATCCCTTCTATATTATCGACGGATATTCGGGTATATTGTATTGTGCCAAAATGGGCGCAGACGTGATTAACTGCTCCTGGGGCGGTACCGGAGGGTATTCCTTTTATGAAAAATACGTCATTAAACAGGCCAGCACAACATACGGCTCCATTGTAGTTTGCGCGGCGGGTAACGATGCCTCAAACAACGACAATAAGCCTCATTATCCCAGCGATTTTGAACAAAGCATAGCCGTGGCCGCTCTAAGCTCCGGCGATGAACGGGCCAGTTTTAGTAATTACGGCGAGGTGATTGATATCAGCGCCCCCGGCGTAGGCGTTTACAGCACCATTCATGCGAATGCCGGTTCCTATGCTTCCTGGAGCGGTACTTCGATGGCTTCGCCGGTAGTTGCCGGTTCTTTTGCTTTGCTAAAGGCCTGGTATCCGGATTCCAGCAGAGATTGGCTGGTTGATCGCCTGCTCAGCACCGCAGATGATATTGACAACAGGAATGCGTCTTATGCAGGTAAACTGGGCAGTGGCAGGGTGAATGTGTACAATGCCATTGCCAGCGGATTTTTACCTGACCTGAGAATCAAAGATTATGTATTCATAAACGAAGGAACCGAAATCAGCAGCGGGTTGAAACCCGGTGATACCGTAGATGTGCGTGTGCAGATTGAAAACAATCCGTTATGGCGTTCGGCACGTGAGGTTACCGTCACACTCCACGCCGTGGAAGGAAAGGCGGGTTTAATTGACTCCATAGCGGTTATCGGTGATGTGGCCAGCGGCGATACCTTGTCAAATCTGAGTGACGAGATCTCCTTGTTTATTCTCGAAGATGCCGTTTACGAACCGATACGCATACCCGTTACCGTAACCGCAGTAACGGAAGATGGGGCACCCTACCAAAAAGAGCAGGAAATAAAGGTCCAATTATCATTGGAAGCGGATGGATTCCCCGCAGGGGGTGAAAATATCAATGTACCCATAGCGCTGGAAGATATTACAGACGACGGACAAAAAGAAATTATTGCCATTGAAGATAACTATTATTGTACGGTAATAGAGACTGACGGCTCTGTACTTTCCGGATTCCCGGTGAGTACAGGGGGGTACACTACCGCGCCGCCGATTGTTGCGGATGTGGATGCGGACGGCCAACCTGAAATTGTAATTATGGATCGTTCCGGACTTTTACGCATATTTGACAGTTCCGGAAATATGGAAAAGGAAATTGATACGGATGAGCGGGTGTATGGTAATATTGCCGCTGCAAATCTGGATAACGACGACGACCTGGAAATTATATTCGGAACGATGGGCAGGGAAGTACATGTAATAAAACCCGACAGCACAGGATTGGCGGGATTCCCGTATTCGGTTGGCGGTACGATTCGCTACGGAATCGCCCTGGCAGATTTTACAGGCGATGGGATCGTGGAACTTGTTTTCGGCTCCTCGGATAAAAAACTGCATGTAATAACCGCGCAGGGTGATAGTGTACCCGGCTTTCCATTGGACTTACCCTCTCGAACGATTCAAACCCCGGTGATCGGAACGACGGGTGAAGAGCTGCAAATCTACTTCGTAACCAATGACGATACACTTTATCAAGTATCGGCCACGGGAACCGTAAACTGGAAATACGGATTAAACACCTCCGTCAATGCGCCCCTTGCTTTGGAAGATGTGGATAATGACGGTTCATTGGATGTTGCGGTTGTCTGCAGTGATGGTACCATTCATTTGGTTAACAGCGATGGTCAGGCAAAGAACGGTTTCCCTTATCCGGTTAACGAACCGATAAGCACATCGCCCGTATTTGCCGATTTAAATAATGATGGACTGATGGAAATCGCGCTCAGCTCACAGACCGGGTATTTATACGTCTTAAAAGCCGAGGGCATGATGTATCCGAACTTTCCCGCTTTGCTGGATGACCAACTCAACGGTTCTTCGGCAATCAACGACCTTGACGACGACGATAGGTTGGAAATTGCCACAGGAGGCAGCAACGGCGTGCATCTTTCCAAATTTACGGATACACAAGGAAGTAACTCGTACTGGATGACTGCTTATGGTAACAATGCCCGCACCTCCAATTATTCCGATGGCGTTACGGGATTGCAAAGGGGCGAGAGGGAGAAGATAGCTTCGGAATTTGAGGTATATCAGAATTATCCCAACCCATTTAATCCGCAAACCACTATTGAATACCGGATAGCTCGTCCGGCAGATGTTCGGCTTGATATTTTTAATATAGTTGGAGAGCGAATAGTTTCCGTAATGGAAACGGGATTGCAGCCGGGCAGACACGCTTATGTATGGAATGGTGCAAATAGTAACGGGCGGCCCGTTAGCAGTGGTTTATATGTTTATAAAATATCCATCCGTATGAAAAACGGACAAAGCTTTTCTACCGTTAAAAAGATGCTTTTATTAAAATAGAGCGGCAGAAGAGCGATACGCTCCAATTTTACAAGGTTTTTCCATAGAATGATCATGGAAAAACCTTTTTTTTCTTTTGACTTATTCGATTTTATATTTTAATTTATGTTTTGATTGACCTAACAAGCAGATCATCCGATCAAAGAGTTTAATCGTTTCAAATAATTAAGAATACAATGGTTTATTCAATTTTCTTGACAAAAAAACCGTTTCGTTCTATATTTTCGCCTGTGATGAAGCTCACATAAGTATGTATATTAAGTTAGGGAGGTGCCTTATGACGTAAATCCATACCAGCCTGTTTATTTAATTGGGACAAATCTATTACTAAGTTTTGGAGGTTAAGGGATGTTCAAAAAAGTGCTTATTCTATTACTTGCCTTAGCTGTGCCTTTTGTTGTTTTGGCCCAATCGTCAGGTAAAATTGTTGGTGTCGTTACCGACAAAGAATCTGGCGAGCCATTACCGGGCGTGAACGTTGTTGTTAAAGGTACATTTATGGGTTCTACAACGGACGTTGATGGTTACTATATTATCTTGAATGTTCCGGTTGGAACCTATACCTTAGAGGCCAGCTATGTTGGTTACACCCCCGTTGCAGTTCAGAACGTTAAAGTTTCCGCAGATGTTACCACCGAACAAAATTTTCAACTTCAACCCACCACACTTCAACTTGAAGAAGCTGTAGTTGTTGTTGCCGAGCGTCCGCTCGTAGAAAAGCATGTTACCTACAGTGCAGCTAAATTTACCACCGAAGAAATCGCAAATGCACCGATTCGAGGTGTTCAGAGTTTTATGGCTTATATGCCCAGCGTTGTTATTCAGAATGGCGCTATAAATATCCGCGGCGGCCGTGGTGAGGAAGTTGGGTATTATGTGGACGGTGCTTCTACCCTGAACCCGGTTAACAGAACCAATCAGGTTTATGTTATTCAGGAAGCGATTGAGGAAGTTAAAGTGTTGACCGGTGGTTTCGGTGCCGAATATGGTGACGCCAACTCGGGTATCGTAAAAACCCAGCTGAAACAGGGTACACCGGATTTCCATTTTTCAATAACCGGTGAAACGGATAAATTTGCCTCTGAAGGCGAAAAATTCCTTGATACCTATTCTTATCGCGATCATATTTTAGCGGCTACGGTAAGCGGACCGATTACGAACAATATCCGCTTTTTCCTGGCCGGTGAATGGGAAAGCATCGGCGATACCAGAAAACGTTTCAGCACCGGTTATACCCTGGAAAACAGAATTGATGGTAACCCGGCAAACCCGGATGTATCCGGAGGTTTTCCGGATACGGTTACTCTGACCTATCCGAATGGTTTTACGCCCAATAACTGGAGAGACCGTTATACGTTAAACTCCACATTTTCGTTTAACTTTGATCCTTTCCGTTTACGCCTAAGCGGTATATTCAGTAATCGCAGAAGCGTCTCTACGAGCTCCCCTATGTTGACATATCTTAATAAACGTTGGGTAGAGGACGTAAATAATCATATGTTGTTTACCGGCAAGTTTACCCATGTTCTCAGTGCCAAAACCTATTATGATGTTAATTTGAGCTATTTTTATTCTGCCTGGGATGAAGAAGATCCTTATTTTGGCAATGACTGGCAGAAATGGGCCGATAGTAGCGCTGTTGCTCAGGCCACCAATGGCGAAGTTACCTACAGAGATGCCTGGCGCGGTCCTTATCAATATTGGTTTAACGGTATAGGATTCAGCAGAAACGGCGGTTATGAAACCTATAACAAGAGTAAACAAACCTATTTTGGCGGTGGAATCGATCTGGTAAGCCAGTTGACCAAACACCATGAGGTGAAGTTCGGTTTCAACGGTCGTGCTTACACCATACGACAATATTCGGTTAATCCGTTTATTATGGCTTTTCTGGATCAGGACTATCCATACGTCTCCGCCCATTATAATTCTCTGGATGAAATACCGTATACCACCTACAGAAGCTATATTGGCAATACATACGGTTATGATTTGAAAGGTAATGAAATCAATGACGGTGGTTTCGACGGTCCGAGGAATCCCATCATCGGTGCCGCGTATGTTACCGATAAAATTGAATATCAGGATCTGATCATTAATCTGGGCCTGCGTTTGGATTATTTTGATCCGGATGATTATACCTTAAGAAATCCAAGAAATGCTCAAGTGGATCAAACAACCGGTACAATTTTACCGAGCGAGTGGGTTAAGATTAAACCGCATATCCATCTGAGCCCGCGTATTGGTATATCCTTCCCGGTTAGCGAAACGACCAAATTCTATACCCAGTATGGTAAATTCGTTCAGATGCCGGAGTTTAACAACTTCTACTACAATAACTATCAATATGGTCGTCAGATCGTTACCGGTGGTTATTTCTACCTGACACCGGTTGGCTATGGATTTGATCCGATTTTCACCACTTCATACGAACTCGGTTTTAACAAACAATTGGGTGATTTTGCAGCTATCGACATTGCCGGTTTTTACAAAAACGTACAGGGACAAATTCAGGCAACGCGTATCACTCCTGAACCCAATGCTCCGATAGTAACCTACAATGCTCTACGGAATGGCGACTTTGCTACAAATAAAGGTCTGGAATTCAAACTGACTATGCGTCGCTATAACCGCATGCAAGCACAACTCAATTATACCTTGACCGATGCGGAAGGTACGGGTTCCGGTAAAACGGCTTATATTTCTGCCGTTGACCGTGGCGCGCAGCCTCCCACCGTGCTCTCTCCGCTGGATTTTTCTCAGACACATCGCGGCAATCTGATTCTTGATTATCGTTTTGGCAAAGATGACGGCGGCCCCATCCTGGAACAACTGGGCATCAATCTGATGTATCGTTTCAATAGTGGCCACCCGTATACCAAGGTTAAAAATGTCGGCGGTCAATCCGGACCGTACGACGGTGGTGTTGATTATATGTTCGATACACGTTCCAGAACAGCTCTGGAGCCCATCAACGCTTCCACGACTCCCTGGACGTCAAATGTGGATCTGAGAATTGACAAATCCTTTGACATTATGGACAATATGAAGGCTACGGTATATGTTCGTGTAACGAATTTGTTTAACACAAAGAACGTTCTCAACGTATATCAGGAAACCGGTTCCGATACAGATGACGGATACATAACCGATCCGAACCGGTATGGACCTAACTACAACAACTACGGCGGGGAACAGTACCTCGAAACGTATCGCGCTTTGAATACGGTGAATGGTTCTTCCTACCTTTCTCAGTTAGGCCTTGAGCTTTGGGATCATCCGAGACAGATCCTGTTTGGCCTTAAGATTGTCTATTAATCAGAACGATCGGGAGAATTAATGTTGGATAAAACTGATGGTAAAGGAGAGAACATGATAAAACGAATCTCGAATTTTCTCTGGATCTTACTGGTGGGTGCGCTGGTGGTCTTTTATACAAGCGATGCCCAGGCCAGAGAAAATACAGCTAATCCGCAAACGCAGATAAGATTGAATAAATCAGCAGCAGCAAAAACAACCGAATCATTGACCAATATCGGTAACTGGGCTTACTGGTACTGGCATGATGGTGTTTCTGCTCATGATCCGTTTACCGGCGGTTCCGGTGGATACTATCCCCGGGGCACGGCTGGAGCAATATATCGTGATGGTTTGGTTTGGGGCGGTATTATTCAGGACCCGGATCAATCAAAACCGCAGTTGCGCGTAGGTGGTAATACCTATCGTAGCGGTACCCAACCCGGATGGTGGGGCGGCGACCCCAATGACGATCGCGCACGTATTTATCGTATTCGTAGCGATTGGAAAACACTAAGCCGTTCTGCTGTTATTCAGGACGCCGCAGAGAAAAATGGCGTTACTCCTGCTGAGGTAACGGATGCTATGGCCGATGCCATGATCGAACAGTATAAAGATGACTGGAAAAACTGGCCCGTTGATTTGGGCGCTCCTTATTACGATGTTGATGAAAATGGTGAATACAATCCGGTATTGGACGAAAATGGCATGCCCGACCCGGAACAGGGTGATTATCCCGGTATCGCCAATGCAGACCAGGTGGTTTGGTTCGTAATCAACGATGGTAACGAAGGTCGTGTTAACGATCTTTCCGGTGCGCCTCCCCTTGGCCTGGAAGTTCAGACCACTTCCTGGGCTTATAATCAGCCTACAACCGGTTTGGGACAGATCGTATTTAAAAAATACAGAATCATTAATAAGTCCGATTATACCATTGATTCCATGTATGTTTGTCAATGGTGTGACCCTGACCTTGGAGACTATGGTAACGACTTAACAGGTTGTGATACCACGCTAAGTTTAATGTTCGCTTACAACGGCTTTCCAACCGATGCGCAGTATGATGCCTTTAACCTGGCACCTCCTGCAGTTGGTTACGACTTTTTCCAGGGCCCGATTGTTCCTTCTCCCGGTGATACAGCCGTATTTGACCTGAAAAAAGTTCCGGATCATAAAAACCTGCCTATGACATCTTACGGTTATTTTGGCTCCGGTACGGTATGGTCTGACCCCATCATGGGTGTTTATGACGGTACGCTGCAATGGTATAATCTGTTGCGGGGTTTTGCCCCCACCACAGATGTGGACAGTGTAACCTGGTTTGTACATACCACTGGTCCTAATGAAGGGCAAAATACCAAGTTCCCATTGGACGGTGATCCGGTAACCGGTGAAGGTGATGTGGATGGTGTTAAATATCAACCGGGTGACCGCCGTATGCTGCAGTCCACCGGTCCGTTCACGATGAAAAGCGGCGATGTACAGGAAGTTGTTGTAGCTGTGATTGGTGGTCTGGGTGGTAATGCACTTCAATCTGTTGCCGATATGAAAAGCACGGACGAAGTTGCTCAAACAGTTTATAACAGCTTATTCAAGGTTGTACCGAAACCGCCGGATGCTCCTCTGGTAAAAGCGACTGCATTGGAAGACGCGATCATACTGGATTGGGGTTGGGATGCTAACGCGGTAGACAAGACAGAAAATACCAAGATTATCGGTTATGAATTTGAAGGGTATAATGTCTATCAGTTACCAAGTCCGACAGCCAACGTAAACGATCCGAAAGCGGTTCGTATTGCAACCTTTGACCGGATTAATGGTGTACGTATCATTAAATCATCCATGTTCTCTGCAGAATATGGTACGGTTGTTGAATTGCCGGTACAGTTCGGTTCCGACGCCGGTGTTCAACGCTATATTAAGATCGATAAAGATTATATTAACAATCTGCCGTTATATCGTGGTTCAACGTACTACTTTACCGTAACGGCTTACAACTATGATCCGAATCTGATCCGTGACCGCGCTTTGGAATCATCCGCAACTATCTACGCGGTCACACCGCAGAATCCCAAACCGGGTTTTGAATATGAAGGAGTTGCCGGACAGGAAATTTCCGTAGAACACACAGGCGCCAGCGACGGACAGGTAGAGATCACTGTAGTCGATCCGAGCGCAACAACCGGACATGAATATGAGATCTTCTTCCATATCGACCAAGATACCAATTCGGCTACCTACGGAGATACCTTCTGGGGATTACTGGATAAGACAAGCGGCGATACGGTAACGATGTTCCAGAAACAATTGCTGGATTTGAGCACCAATGATGCTCTGACCTTTGACGGATTGCTCGTCAAAGTGGCCGGTCCTGCTCTCACGATGAAATCATTCCAGTTGGTTGCCAACGGTAACGGACCGCTTGATCCTCCTGCTACCGCGGCAGCACCCTGGCAGGGTTTCCCTGTACCGGATCCGGATTTCAATATTTATCCTAATATGGCAAACGGTTCGTTCTGGTTTGTTCATACCTGGCCAAACGGCAGTCGTGGTTCGTTTGATGCCTTTATGGCCCGGACATTCCAGTACACCGGTGGATACGGAGTAGCCGGCGGTGAAGGTATTCATAACCTTATTCCGCATGATTTTGAAATCCGTTTTACCGGTAATGGTAAAGCATTCGATAACTGGAATACAGAAACCGTACTCGATGTTCCGTTTGAACTGTGGGATATCGGTGATATAAATGATCCTGGTGATGATTACCAGTTGGTACCCTACCTGTATGATTATGATGGTAATGGCGCATTTAACCTGATGTATGATGCCATTTATCCCTCTGATCCTGCCGGTTGGGCCGATCATGAGGTGTCAAGTGCCCAGAACGATCCGTGGACTGACCCATTCTATTGGATCCATCCGACGGATAATACTCCGGGTTCGCAAGGCTACGATAATATGATTGCCGCTTTGGAAAGCGATCCTAGCCAAAGAGCAGATTGGTATTATCAACCGGGTTGGGCTTCCGGAGCGTATGACGGCTGGGCTGGTATGCACCGTATGGTACTGGTCAACTGGAACGGTGGTAATGTTACGGTCGCTACTTCACCGGATGATTACAACGCTGCCATGCCGGATGATGGCGCAGTATTCCGTCTGCTTACCACGAAACCGAATACAACGGATGATAAGTTTGTCTTTACAGCTCCAAAAGTATCACAAAGTGACCAACAGGCTAAAGCGGATGTAGAGAAAGTTAATGTATTCCCCAATCCGTATTACGCAGATAATCCACAGGAAACCAGTCGCTTTAATCGTTTTGTAACATTTAACCATCTGCCTCAAAAAGCTACGTTCCGGATTTTCAATCTGGCCGGCGCTTTAGTAAGAAAGCTGGAAAAAGATGATGAGAGCCAGTTCTTCAGATGGGATCTGCAAAACGAAAAAGGCTTGCCGGTAGCTAGTGGCGTTTATATTGTTCATATTGATATGCCGGATTTGAGTAAAGAAAAAGTGCTCAAGGTCTTCATTGTACAGAGCAGACAAATTCTGGAATACTATTAATAATGAACGTTTAATAATGCAGTGTTAGAATATAGATAGGGAGTATACTATGATAAAACTGAATAAAAGATACGGAGTAGTTATTACTCTCGTACTCTTGCTCATTGTCTCGCTGCCATTATATGCCGGTGATAAAGCCAGAATTGGTACTGCTGCAGGTGTACAGGTGCAGCAACCGGTAAGTGCCCGTGATTTGGCAATGGGCGGCGCAAACATCGTATATACAAGTGGCGTAGATGCCCTGTATTGGAATCCGGCCGGTTTATCGGAAATGTCGAGCGGATTTATGGGGACATTTACCAGAAACACAATCTTTAATGATATTAATGTTAATTACCTGGGCCTTGGTATTGATATGGGTTCCCTGGGCGTACTGGGTTTTGACATCAAATCATTTGATTTTGGTGATATTCCTCTTACAACAATACAGGATATGGATGGGAGCTCCGGGGCAACCTTCTCTCCCACCTGGTCTACGATGGGCTTAACCTATGCCAATAAACTGACCAATTCCATTCAGGTTGGTGTTAAAGCCAAGATGATTTACGAATCCATTCCGCGTGTTACCGGAACGGCTTTTGCTTTCGATCTTGGTATCCAGTATAAGAATCTGGCCGGCATTGATGGCGTTTCGTTTGCCGTACTACTGAAGAATATCGGTACGAATATGCAATATCAGGGTTCCGGTTTAACACAGAAGGTAACCACTTCCGACGGTGTGGTAAAATACTACAACGTGGAAGCCTCTTCGGATCAGTTACCTGCGTATCTGGAAATTGGTCTGGCATATAAGGCAACGGTTGCAGACAAGAACGATGTTATTCTGACCGGTGTTTTCCAGAATAACAATGTGGAAAATGACGCTATGAAATTTGGAGCGGAATATAATTATGATAACATGATCGCTCTTCGTGCCGGTTATGTTTATACCATGAATACAGCCACGGATTTTACACCGCTATATACGTTTACACTGGGTGCCGGTGTGAATTTTGATTTAGGCGGTGTTGTGCTGGGGGTTGACTACGCATTCCGCAATTCCGAATTCTTCGATGCTAACAATATGTTCACATTGAAACTTGGATTCTAAACGGAATAGCATGTATAAAAAAAGCCGTCCCGATTCGTCGGGACGGCTTTTTTATTATTATGAACGTTTATTTATAACTTATCCACTTTAATACCTGCGCTAAGGAAGGCCGCTTTCCATACATCAATATACCGACTCTGTATATTTTTGATGTTATCCAAATTAGAAAAAGATTCGTTAAAATTAATATAACTATGGATGAAAGTATTTCTAAAAAGCCGGGCTGAGTAATATTAATTCTGGTGAACATAATTATCGGAGAAAACAAAGGAAAGAGAGATAAAAATACTGAGAGAGCACTATCGGGATTTTTGACAATAAATCCCAACATTATAATAGGAACAACCAAAACCATAACTACGGGTGTAGATAGATTTTGCGCTTCCTGATCGCTATTGGTCATGGCTCCTATGGCCGCATACAAGGAAGAAAACAAAAAATACCCCAAAATATAATAAACCACAAAATAGATGAAAATAACAGGATCCAGGCTAAGAAACTGACCGGTTTGTGGTAAAACTTTTCCACCAAACAACACCAATACAATCCCTACGCTGGCCCAGATAAGATATTGGGTTAATCCTACGGCGCCAAGTCCTAAAATTTTACCGGCCATCAACTGGAAGGCATTTGCCGTAGAAAGGAGAATTTCGATAATACGGTTGGATTTTTCCTGAATAATCCCCCTCATTATAGATGTTCCGTAAAGAATTAAACTCATATATAGAATAAGCACAAAAACAAAAGTACTGAAATACTCTTGTAAAAACCCGCTTTCGGTTTCTTTGCCTTCTTTCGTCAATTTAATGGTTTTCATCTGAACCGGTTTGGTAAGTTTGGCAATTAATGAAGGATCTAAACCAGATTGATGAATACGATATGTGGAAATAATATTATTAACGGCATCTTTTATTTCCCGGTTCAAGCTCAAGTTGGCCACATTTTGTGAATAAAACTCTATTTTGCCGGTATCCGCTATAGCCGCAGGAACATACAGTAAGGCATCTAGTTTATCCTCGCTGATTAATTTCTTTTGTGCAGTTAGACTATCTCTTATAGATGATGCATTCGCTTTTACCTCTCTGACTATATATTTAGGTTCACCGGTTTTTAATTTTGAATCCAGCTTTTCGGCAATCCGTGCAGCCACCAATCCGCTTTCATCAATAATATGAATGGTAAAAGATTCTTCGGTTTCCATCATAATAAGTAACGATGGCAGCACGCCAAGGGCAATCATCAGTAGAGGCGTAAGCAATGTTAGGATTATAAAACTTTTTTTGAATACAGCTTCTTTGTATTCTCTTTTGATCAACGTAAAGATCTTTTTCATTTTATATCCTTTCCTTTTACCAGTTCAATAAATATCTCGTTAAGGCTGGATTGTTTTGCAACCATTTTATTTATTTCTATGTGCTTTATAGCCTCCTTGAGCAATAAATTCGGGGTGCCATTTTCTTTTAATTCGATTTCGAGATAATTGCCAAAATCATTTGCATGTTTCACAAAATCCAAATTTTTAAGAAAAGAGGCGTCACCGGTATATTCCAATTGAATAGCATTTTTTCCATAGGACTGGCGAATTTCATTCAAATTGCCATCCAGTATTTTTTTACCATTGTTAATTAATAAAACTTCATCACAAAGTTTCTCCGCAGTGTCCATTAAATGTGTAGAAAGCATGATTGTTTTATTCTGTTTTTTAAGATCAAGGATAATATCTTTGATTATATTTATGTTAACGGGATCGAGACCGGAAAAAGGTTCGTCGAGAATGATGAGATCAGGATCATGAATCAAAGAAGAGATTATCTGTATCTTTTGCTGCATACCCTTGGACATTTCCTGAATGGTTTTATCCAGTGCGGAACTAAACTCCATTCGCTCTAACCAAAACAGCGCTCTTTCCTTTGCGGAATTGTGGGTAAGCCCGTGCATTTCGCCAAAGAATATGAGTAAGTCGAGTGTCTTCATTTTTGGATATAAACCCCGCTCTTCAGGCAGATATCCAATTTGGTGTTTCATGGTATCGGTAAGCGGTTGATCGAATAATGTAATCGTGCCGCTGTCAGGTATTAATATGTTCATTATCATACGTATGGTAGTTGTTTTACCTGCTCCGTTAGGGCCAAGCAGCCCATAAATATTGCCGGAGTCCATTTGAAAGCTAATGGAATCAACAGCAATAAATTGATCGAACCGTTTGGTTACATTATGCGCTTCGAGAATAGCCATCCCACCTCCTAATTTTATGAGTGGACAGTATTTATTGAATTAAATGATATATTTGGTTAATTTAAAAAGTTGCGGGCAATTACTTGTGCATAATTTACGTAATCCGAATAACAAAAGTTTAATTTATATACAAACGACCACTACATCTATTCAAGAATATTATGATACGCAGGCGATTTCTGAAAATTCTATCCTCATTAAGTGGCGGATTAAGCCTGGTTAACCTGTTTGCAGGCCCGGTAAAAGCGGCTCAGTATGACAATACGAAGAACTGGTATGTTGTAAACAGAGAACGGGGCGGAGAAAAAATACCCCTGCAATATCAGTATATTAATAAACGGTTGTTTGTACGTTTAAATGATTTTGCAGAAGCCAATAATTATGGCATCTTTACCAATACAGACCGTCGTAAATCGGTTCTGTATGTGGATAAAACCAAAATCAAACTGACGGCGAACAATTCTTTCATCATCATTAACAACAATCAAATTTTTCAATTCCCGGAACAACCATTTTGGCAGAACGGCGCACTTTGGGTGCCGGTTATATTACTGGAAAATATCTTTAATAATTTTAGCGGCCATGTGCTGCACATTGATGAAAAAAAACGTGAAATTATTATTGGCGAAAAAAATGTTAACATCACCAACCTGATTATATCGGCAAAAGAGAACGGTACGCTAATTCATATACAAACAACAAAACGGTTTCAGGATAAAGATATTTCGCTAAAAATTGTCAACGGCTGGCTGCATGTGGAAATTTACGGAGGAACGGCTGACGAAAATACTCTATCGCGAAAATATAATTCGGGATTGATTTCCGAAATTCAGGTTATCCAGTTTGAGCAGATGGTTTCGCTGGCCTTTAAACTACGGCAAAAGGTGCTTTCACGGGAAATTATCCGGGACGAAGAGAATAATGGATTTTATGTAACGCTTAAGACAAAAGAAGTTGCCGAAAAGAAAAATGAAACGCAGGATGAACTGGATAAACAGCGTAAAGAATGGATTGTTGATAAAATTATTATTGACCCCGGACATGGCGGAAAAGACCCGGGCGCCATCGGATATGGCAAGGTACGGGAAAAGGACATTGTACTGCCTGTGGCGCTTAAACTTGGCAAAGCCATAAAAAAGAGATTACCGGATGTGGAAATCGTTTTCACCCGGAAAACAGATGTGTTCATTCCCTTATGGAAACGGACAAAGATTGCCAATGCAAACAAAGGGAAATTGTTCGTAAGTTTGCATTGTAATTCTAACAGAAATCGAAAAGTACGCGGATTTGAAACGTATTTTCTCAGCGCTGAAAAAGACGAAAAAGCCAAAGATGTGGTTCTGCAGGAAAACCAGTCGATACATTTTGAGGAAGAAGCGGATCAAAGTCGATATAAGGGTATAAATTTTGTGCTTGCAACCATGGCTCAAAATGCGTTTATTAAACAAAGTCAATATTTTGCTTCTACGCTGCAAAATTCTATGAAAAGGAAATTGCAGCCCATAGGACTTAAAAGCAGGGGCGTAAAACAAGGCCCCTTTTGGGTGATGGTGGGAGCCACGATGCCCAATGTACTGGTGGAAATGGGTTTCATATCGAACAAAAACGAAGCTAAATTGTTAAAACAAAGAAACATCCAGCAAAAAATAGCCGATGCCATCTGCGATGGTATTGTTAAATACAAAACGGATTTTGAGAGTTCCATATAATTATGCGGAAACCAATAGGTATTTTTGACTCGGGTATTGGTGGGCTTACTGTTGTAAAGCAGCTCATGAAATTGCTGCCAGACGAGCAGCTTATCTATTTTGGCGATACGGCGCGCATTCCATACGGTACCAAGTCAAAACGCCTTATTGAACAATATGCGTTGGAAGATGCGGCGTTTCTGATGCAATTTGACATCAAGCTGGTTGTTGTGGCCTGTAACACCGCTTCGTCCCTGGCGATGGATGTACTGCGCCGAAATCTGGATATACCGGTGGTCGGTGTGGTGGAACCGGGCGCTGTATCTGCTGCCGGACTAACAAAAAACAATACAGTGGGGGTCATCGGTACCACGGCCACCATCAACAGCGGTTCTTACGCAAGTGAAATTGCTAAACTGGATCGCAACATCCGTGTGTTGGGCCAACCCTGTCCTTTGCTGGTGCCGCTGGTAGAGGAAGGCTGGCTGGATGATGAAGTTACCGTGCTGACAATGCGTAAATACTTTAAGGGATTGATGGACAATCATATTGATACATTGATCCTGGGCTGTACCCATTATCCGTTGCTGGAAGAAACCATCCAAAGGGTTGTGGGCGATAAGGTACAATTGATTGATTCCGGAAAGGAAACGGCAAAGGTAGTGCAACAGCTTCTCGCAGAAAAAGGCTTGTTGAATATATCCGGAGAAAAAACGGGCGAAGATCGGTTTTTTGTAAGCGATATACCAGCCAAATTCGAGGAAATCGGTTCCCGGTTTCTTGGCAGACCGCTCACCAATGTGGAACGGGTTGATTTCGATCAATTCCTTGTCCAGAGCGGTTTTCCTGCAAATATGCATAAAGCAGAAAATAATTTAGCCAATATGAGGTAATCCATGCGTCATTTTATGTTGCGATATATAATATTACTTCTGGTCCTCGGTGGAAATCTTTTTGCCGGAGGGCGCCTGACAGCAGGCTTCGAATTTTTACGAACCGATTTCAGTCCGCGAACTTCGGCCACATCGGGGGCATTTTTAACGGCAAGGGGAGATGTGGGAACCGTCCTTACCAATCCGGCCGGTATGGTATTTGCGGAAAACCAACAGTTCGTATTTTATTACAGTAACTATCTGTTGGATATCAACGGTGGTTTGGCGGCATACGCGCGACCCGTAAAAGGGCTGGGTATTCTATCGGTTGCGGTTACCTATTTCGATTACGGGAATCTGGAAGAGACCAACCGGTTTGCCGAAAAAACGGGCAACACATTCAGCGCAAATGATTTTGCTTTAGCCGTTGGATTGTCCGATCATCTGGATAAGAATTTTTCGTATGGCGTAAATATTAAATATGCCTTTTCCAGGATCGAAAACTACAACGCATCGGCGGTTGCCGCGGATTTTGGCTTGATGTACGCCGCCCCTTTTGAAGATAACCTGTATTTTGCAGTTACCTTGCTTAATTTAGGAACAAATTTCGAAACTTATGCCGGGCCTAAAGAACCACTGCCGATGAGCCTGAATTTGGGAGTCAGCAAAATACTGGCTCATTTACCGCTGGAATGGTCGGTAAGTCTGCGTAATCTGAATGAGCCGCGGGAAAGTTTGGGTGATTATTTTAAGGATTTTTCCGTTGGCGGCGAATTCCGTCTAAGCGAATCGCTGCGTTTACGCCTGGGATACGATAACGGCTTAAATAAGGACCATAAAACGAACAACACGCAGCGTTTTGGCGGCCTCTCCGCCGGACTGGGCATCTATTGGAATAAATACAGAGTGGATTATTCCTACTCCAACTACGGCGCGCTCGGTGCAATACACAGAATCGGCATTGTGGGCAGGTTGTGAAAATATCGTCTGCCTTATCGGTTGACTGTAATGAATCATTTGAAAAGCCGTTTATTTTAAAAGAAAGTATTTTTTTGTATATACCTCATGTACCATCTCCGGTTTAAGCAAAATTAAGAAACCATGTTTATCGATTATGTTAAAATACATTTACTGGCCGGGCAGGGCGGAAGCGGCTGTATGAGCTTCCATCGTGAGAAATTTGTGGCCAAAGGCGGCCCGGACGGAGGCGACGGCGGACGCGGCGGCAGTATCATCCTCAAAGGTGACCGTCAATTGCGTACGCTGATGGATTATGTGTACCGCAGAGAATATCGGGCCAAAAGAGGACAGCATGGTATGGGTTCCAATAAGCACGGCAGAAAGGGCGCGGATATTGTTCTCAAAGTACCGCTGGGTACCTTGGTTAAAGATGCGGAAAGTGGGGATATACTGGCCGACATTACGGAACACGGACAAACCTATGTAGCCGCACGCGGCGGACGCGGCGGTAAGGGCAACGCACGTTTTGCCACACCAACCCATCGCAGTCCGCGCGAATGGGAAGTGGGTGAACCGGGGCAGGAACGTTGGATAGAACTGGAACTTAAACTGATCGCCGATATCGGTCTGGTTGGTTTGCCTAATGCGGGAAAATCCACCCTGCTCTCGGCTATTTCCGCAGCGCATCCAAAAATAGCCGATTATCCGTTCACAACACTGGCGCCTAATCTGGGTATTGTCAGGTATCGGGAATTTACGAATTTTATTGTGGCCGATATTCCCGGGCTTATCGAAGGCGCTCATGAGGGAAAAGGTCTGGGTTTTCAGTTCTTACGCCATATAGAACGCACCCGGGCGCTGGCTTTTCTGATTGATGTAACAGAGGAAGACCCGCAGGCGGTATATAAAACCCTTTGGAATGAATTGTACTCTTTCAGCAAGCGTCTGGTACGCAAACCGTCGCTCATCGTGCTAACCAAAACAGACCTGTTGACCAATCCGCAGGATTTACCAAAGATAGACGGCAATCTACCGGTGATTGCCATTTCGGCGGCAACAAATACTAATATTGATCAATTAAAAGATCATTTCTTCGAACTTATCCAAAAAGCGCAACAAGAAGAAGAGATCGAATAAATGTCGTATCGAGGTTCAGTGGAAGCGCTGCTGGGATTATATTCCATCCCTTCCATCGGCGCGGCCAAAATGCGTAAACTCATTTCTGTCTTCGGAACGGCGGAACAGGTTATATCCGCTCCCGAACGCAGTTTGATGGAAGTGGAAGGCGTTGAGCGCAAAACGATCGCCCATATTAAACGCGGTGTGGATTCGGATTTTGTCAACACTCAGCTCAAACTAATCGAAAAACACGGCGTGCATTTACTTACCTATTGGGACGATCATTATCCTGGCCGGCTGAAAAGTATTTATGATCCCCCTGCTTTTCTTTTTGTAAAAGGTGATTTGACCTGCCTTGATGCGCCGTCTTTTGCCATTGTAGGAACGCGGCATCCTACCGGATACGGGCGTATGATAACAGAACGTTTTTCCAGAGAATTGGTTCAGAACGGTTTTGCCATTATCAGCGGTTTGGCGCGGGGCATCGATACGCTGGCCCATCAAACAGCCCTGCGGAACGGCGGCAAAACCATAGCCGTGCTTGGCAACGGCCTGGATCGTATCTATCCGACCGAAAACAGAAAGCTGTATAAACAAATCACCGAAAACGGTTTGCTAATGAGCGAATATCCCATGGGCACCAAACCGGAATCCGGTAATTTTCCCAAACGTAACCGTATAATAAGCGGTATGAGCAGCGGCGTGTTGATTACCGAAGCGGGCGAAAAGAGCGGAGCGCTGCTTACGGCTTTTTACGCCGCCGATCAAAACCGGGAAGTTTTCGCCGTACCGGGTTCGATCGTTTCGGGAAAGAGCGACGGCACGAACAATCTGATCAAATCCGGCGCCAAACTGGTCAGCCGCATTGAAGATATACTGGAAGAATTGCAGGGGCAGTTGAATCTGTCACTACCCAGAGAAAAAAATGAGCCTCCCACCCCTCAACTAAAAGGAACAGAAAAAGAAGTATATGAAATCCTCAATTCCGAACCTTTGCATGTGGATCAAATCGCTTTAAAAGCGGATTTGTCCCCCTCGGAAACCCTCTCTGCCTTACTTACCCTGGAACTGCTGGGCGTTATTAAACAACTGGCCGGAAAAATGTTTGTCCGGTTGTGATTATCTTTTTTAACTCCAAAAAAATTCTTTTTTTATAAAAAAATTTTGTAAATTTAGTGTCGTGGTAATTTCACGAAAATTGTGAATAATTTAATAAAATTGAGTTCAGCTATATACAAAGTGGATTTAGCAGCGGATATCAAAGAGTGAGGTGGTTATGTTCAAAATTGTCAAAGCTGAGTTTTTAGCGCAGGATATTAAACTGTTTCAGATCGAGGCTCCCCGCATAGCCAAAAAGCGCAAAGCCGGTCAATTCGTCATCATACGTTTGGATGAACATGGGGAGCGCATTCCCTTAACCATTGCCGATTCCGATCCGGAAAAAGGTACCATTACCATAGTGGTTCAGGGCGTGGGAAAAACTACCAAAGCCCTCAATTTAAAAGAAACAGGGGATACGATAATGGATGTGGTAGGCCCATTGGGCGAGCCGTCGCATATTGAGAAATTCGGCACAGCCGTAAGCATCGGCGGAGGCGTGGGAACGGCTATCGCCTATCCCACAGCCAAAGCGCTCAAAGAAGCCGGTAATTATGTCATTACTATAAACGGCGCCCGCAGCAAAGACCTGGTCATTCTGGAAGAGGAAATGAAACAGGTAAGCGATGAAGCCTACATCACAACAGATGACGGTTCCTATGGTTTCCATGGCTTTGTAACACAAAAATTGCAAGCCCTGATAGATGAAGGAAAAAAACTGGATTTTGTACTGGCTATCGGCCCTATTCCCATGATGAAGGCCGTGGCGGATGTCACCCGTCCATACGGAATTAAAACCGTGGTAAGTTTGAACCCCATAATGGTGGACGGCACGGGTATGTGCGGGGGCTGCCGGGTCATCGTGAACGGTCAATCCAAGTTTGCCTGTGTGGATGGGCCGGAGTTTGACGCCCACGGTGTGGATTTTCATAACCTGGCTGATCGTAACAAAATGTACAGTGTGTACGAAAAGGAAGCACTGGAAAAATTTGAACACGAATGTAAACTGGATAAAAAAATCGAAGCGATCGAAAATGCCGGTTGACAAAGTGTATTCACACGGCCACAAAGAGTTGACGTATTTCCCCTCTTTTCCGGGAAGGGAGAAGAGCCGGGGTGGGTTGGAAAATAAGCCCGAATAACAATATGCGTTAAACTAAATTTTATATTTCTAAGCCGGAATTTATTTGATGATTGTTGTAAATTGTAATTTACAAGGAGTTTTACTGAAACGAATGGTGATGCTATGCAACAACAACTGACAGCAAAAGAACGAATGAAGATTCCGCGGCATCATATGATTGAACAGGACCCGCTGGAACGAAGCAGAAATTTTGAAGAAGTGAACCTCGGTTATACCGCCAAAATGGCTCAGGAAGAAGCCCTGCGTTGCATTCAATGCCCCAAACCATCCTGTGTGGAGGGGTGTCCGGTCAATAT
This sequence comes from Caldithrix abyssi, assembly GCA_011369465.1. Classification (GTDB taxonomy): domain Bacteria; phylum Calditrichota; class Calditrichia; order Calditrichales; family Calditrichaceae; genus DRQG01. The sequence continues at coordinate 2,516 of DRQG01000071.1, read as the reverse complement.
TCAAATCAAGGATTTTATCAATTTGATTGCGGAAGGCGACTTTTTAGGTGCCGTTCACAAAATCAAAGAGGATAATGCTTTGCCGGCCATCTGCGGCCGCGTTTGTCCGCAGGAAGAACAATGCGAACAAGCCTGCGTAGTGGGGAAACGAGGCGAACCGGTGGCCATTGGTTATCTGGAACGCTTTGTAGCCGACTATGAACGCAAACAGGGAAAAATCGAATATCCCACCATAAATAAATCCACCGGTAAAAAGATTGCCATTGTAGGCAGCGGACCGGCCGGGCTGAGCTGCGCCAATGATTTGGTGCAGTGGGGGCACAAAGTTACGGTATTCGAAGCTCTGCATGAACTGGGCGGCGTACTGGTTTACGGCATTCCCGAATTTCGTTTACCGAAAGAAATCGTGCGTAAAGAGATTGACGGCCTGCGAAAAATGGGCGTGGAATTCGTAACCGACGCCGTAATAGGACGCACTACCACGGTTGATGAATTAATGCAGGAAGAAGGATATGACGCCGTATTTGTCGGCGTGGGCGCCGGTTTACCCTGGTTTATGGGAATACCGGGCGAAAACCTCGTGGGCGTCTATTCGGCCAATGAGTTTTTAACCCGCGTGAATCTGATGAAAGCCTACCGTTTCCCGGAATTCGATTCGCCTATTCTGGATTGCCGGGGTAAAAACGTGGCTGTTTTCGGCGGCGGTAACACGGCTATGGATGCGGTGCGTACCTCTTTGCGCTTGGGCGCCAAAAACGCCTATATCGTTTACCGCCGTTCCGAAAAAGAGATGCCCGCCCGTGTGGAGGAGGTAAAACATGCCAAGGAAGAGGGCGTGCAGTTTAAAATACTCACCAATCCGGTTGAGTTCATCGGCGATGAGAAAGAATGGCTCAAAGCGGTAAAACTGATCAAAATGGAACTGGGCGAACCGGATGATTCCGGACGACGTCGTCCTGTGCCTATTGAAGGATCCGAATACATTATGGATATCGACATCGCCGTGGTGGCAATCGGCAATGGGTCCAACCCACTAATTCAGCAAACCACACCTGAGATCGAAACGAGTAAGCGCGGCACTATTGTTGTGGACAGTGAAACTATGAAAACGTCCAAAAAGGGCGTTTTTGCAGGCGGCGATATTGTAACCGGCGGTGCTACGGTTATTTTGGCCATGGGCGCCGGCCGTAAAGCAGCCAAAGCCATCCACGAATATGTGATGGAAGGAAAATGGTAAAAAATCGACTGGATTAACTATACGAATTTTTAACGCTTTATATCAGTTTTAAAAGGGAAGGAGCAAAAAATGCTAAGCAAAATTGCAGTCATCGGAGGCGGAAATATCGGAGGCGTACTCATTCAGGAACTGGTGCGCCGCCGGTTGGCTCGTACTGTTGCGCTGGTAGATGTTAAAGGCCCTGAATTGGCCAAAGGGAAATGCCTGGATATCGCCGAGGGGTCACCGGTCATATCCAGCGATATTAAGGTGGAAGGATCCAAGGAATATGATGTAATCGAAGGCGCGGATATGGTGATCAACACCGCCGGCGTGCCGCGAACCACCCGTCCGGACGGCACCCTGCCCACCCGGGAAGAGTTGCTGGCCACCAATCTTAAAATTACGGACGCCGTAAGTGCAGGCATTCAGAAGTTTTGTAAAGACGCCATGGTGATTTCCATTGCCAATCCCCTGGACGCCATTGTGTATCGTTTATATCAGAATTTGCAGCCCTCGCGCGCCCGTTTGATCGGTATGGCCGGTGTGCTGGATTCGGCCCGCTATCGTTATTTCATCGCGCAGGAAGCCGGCATCAGCGTGGAAAATGTGGAAGCGATGGTGCTGGGCGGCCACGGGGATAATATGCTGCCCATCCGCTCGGCCTGCCGTATTGCCGGAATGCCCGTGGAAAAATTCGTATCCCCGGAAAAACTGGACGCCATCGAAGCCCGTACACGAAAAGCCGGCGGTGAAGTGGTTAAATTGCTGGGCGTCGGATCGGCCTTTGTTTCGCCCGCCTGGAGCGCGCTGGAAATGGCCGAAGCCATCATTTTTGATAAGAAGAAAATTATGGCCGTTAGCGCACTGCTGGAAGGTGAGTATGGCGTGAATGGTTTGTTTATCGGCGTTCCGGCCATTCTCGGCGCCGGCGGTATGGAAAAGGTTATCGAGATGGATTTGACCGACAGCGAAAAAGAAGCCTTTAAAAAATCGGTGGAATCCGTACAGAAAACCAAGGATGAAGTCATTGCTATGACAAAGTAGTTATAGACAGGCGTCAGGCCTGAGCGAAGTCGAAGAATAACGCGCCATGGTTCGACGGGGCTCACCATGACGCTGAGTTATCATCCAAAGCGATGTTGAAGGATAATGTGTCATAGTTTGACATATCTCGCTTAGGCGGGATTGCTCACCATGACGCTACCATGTCATCCTGAGCTATGTCGAAGGATGACATATCTGAGATACCACCGCCGAACGTTCAGCCTCCTAACCATGAGCGTTCGACTGATTCCGC